>NZ_CP169555.1:2183538-2495472 GCF_041951745.1 Aeromicrobium sp. CTD01-1L150 | reverse complement strand
CGTGCGCCGCATCCGGGAGCCCTACGAGGGACGGTGGGCCCTGCCCGGCGGCCCCTTGGAGGCCCACCAGGACCTGGCCGCCTCCGCCAGCAGCACGCTGCTGCGCACCACCGGTCTGCAGCCGGCCTACCTGGAGCAGCTGTACTCCTTCGGCGCCGTGGACCGCTCACCGCACGATCGCGTCGTGTCCATCGTCTACTGGACCCTCGTGCGGGCCGACGAGGACGCCCGGGCCACCGACGGAGACAACGTCGAGTGGTTCGTGGCCGATGAGGTGCCGGCGCTGGCCTTCGACCACAACACGATCGTCCGGTACGCGCTGGACCGGCTGCGCGCCAAGATCACCTACTCGCCGATCGCCTCGGCGTTCCTTCCGCAGGAGTTCACGCTCGCCGAGCTGCGTGGCGTCCACGAGGCCGTCACCGGGCGATGTCTCGACCCGGCCAACTTCCGACGTCAGGTCCTCTCCGGTGGAACCGTCACCCCCACCGGAACCCACCTGACGGGCACCAGCCACCGACCGCCAGCGCTGTACCGCGCGGCCCGTCCAGAGGAGAAGACGCCATGAGCACCCCCACAGCATCGGTCAACGACGCCATCACGGCAGCCCCCGGGCAGACGTGCGACGCCGACCTCGCCGAGGATCCCTGGATCTTCGACCTCGTGCCCGGCTACGGTCCCGGCGCCTCGGAGGACGACGTCATCCCGGACCCTGTCGTGCGGTCCGGCCAGCTTCCGGTCGCCTACCAGCGGATGAGCGATGAGGAGCTGCACGCGCGCATCCGTGCTGCCAAGGAGACCCTCGGCAGCAGGCTCGTCATCCTCGGGCACTTCTACCAGCGCGACGAGGTGGTGCAGTACGCCGACTTCGTCGGTGACTCCTTCCAGCTGGCCAATGCTGCCCTGACCCGTCCCGAGGCCGAGGCGATCGTCTTCTGCGGCGTGCACTTCATGGCGGAGACGGCTGACATCCTGGCTCGCCCGGAGCAGCGCGTCATCCTGCCGAACCTCGCGGCCGGCTGCTCCATGGCCGACATGGCTGACGAGGAGTCGGTCGAGACGGCGTGGGAGCAGCTCATGGAGGTCTACGCCCATGAGGACCAGGGCGAGCGCGACGGCAGAGCCTCGGTCATCCCGGTCACCTACATGAACTCCTCGGCCGCGCTCAAGGCATTCTGCGGCCGCCACGGCGGCATCGTCTGCACCTCGTCCAACGCCGCCACGGTGCTGGAGTGGGCCTTCGAGCGGGGGCGACGGGTGCTGTTCTTCCCGGACCAGCACCTCGGACGCAACACCGCCAAGGCGATGGGCATCGAGCTGGAGCAGATGCCCATGGTCAACGCCCGCAAGCCTGGACTCGGCCTCGAGCGACAGGAGTTCCTGGACGCCAAGGTGCTGCTGTGGCCCGGCTTCTGCTCGGTCCACAAGCGCTTCACGGTGGCGCAGATCGAGCAGGCGCGTGCCGAGCACCCGGACTGCAAGGTCATCGTGCACCCGGAGAGTCCGATGCCGGTGGTCGATGCCGCCGACGCCGCGGGCTCCACCGACGCGATCCGCAAGTTCGTCGAGGCCAGCAGCCCGGGCGACGTGATCGCGATCGGCACGGAGATCAACCTCGTCAACCGGCTGGCCGCCCAGTACCCGGACCGCACGATCTTCTGCCTCGACCCGGTCATCTGCCCGTGCTCGACGATGTACCGGATCCACCCGGGCTACCTCGCCTGGACGCTGGACGGCCTGGTGGAGGGCGAGGTCCGCAACGAGATCGTGGTCGAGGACGATGTCGCCGAGCACGCCAAGGTGGCACTGGAGCGGATGCTCGCGGCCCTGCCCAAGGACTCGTGATGACGCACACCCCGGCAGTCCCCCACTCGCAGAGCTCGCGGGAGGTGACCCCAGTGCCGGGCCCTGGGCGGCAGACAGTACTCGTGGTCGGCAGCGGCGTGGCGGGCCTGACCGCCGCGCTGGATGCTGCCGAGCGTCCCGGGGTCGACGTCACGCTGGTCAGCAAGTCCGGTCTCGGGCAGAGCAACACGACCTTCGCCCAGGGCGGGGTGGCCGCGGTGACCTCCGCGCACGACACGGTGGCCTCGCACGTCGCCGACACAGTGGCCGCCGGCGCCGGACTCTCCGACGACGCGGCCGTCGCCGTGTTGTGTGAGGACGGCCCGGCCGCGGTGGAGCAGCTCATCGCCCGCGGGGTCCGCTTCGACCTGCGCGACGGCGATCTTGCCCGCGGTCTGGAGGCCGCGCACTCCCACCAGAGGATCCTGCACGCCGGCGGCGACGCCACCGGCGCGGCCATCGCCGCCGCCCTCCTCGCGCGGCTCGCGGAGTCCTCTGTCGTGGTGCGTGAGCACAGCACCGTCGTCGACCTCGTGGTGCGCGACGGCCGTGTCACGGGTGTGCGACTCCTCGGTCACGACCTGATCGAGGCCGATGCCGTCATACTGGCCACCGGGGGAGCGGGGCAGCTGTACCCGTACACCACCAACCCGTCCGTGGCCACGGGCGACGGGGTTGCCATGGCGTTGCGCGCCGGGGCCGTGGCAGCCGACCTGGAGTTCTACCAGTTCCACCCCACGTCGCTCGTGCCGGGCAACCACCTCGTCTCCGAGGCCGTGCGCGGGGAGGGTGCGGTGCTCATCGACTCACAGGGACACCGGTTCATGCAGGAGGAGCACCCGGACGCCGAGCTCGCCCCCCGTGACGTGGTGGCGCGAGGCATCGCCCGACGGATGGCCGCGCAGCGCGGAGAGCCGGTGCGGCTGGACGCCACGAGGCTCGGTGCCGACTTCCTGGCCGAGCGGTTCCCCACGATCGACGCGGCGGTACGGCGGCAGGGCTTCGACTGGGAACGTGAGCCCGTTCCGGTCGCCCCGGCCGCCCACTACTTCATGGGTGGGGTCCGCACGGACCTGTGGGGCCGGACGTCCCTGCCCGGGCTGTACTGCGTGGGTGAGGTGGCATGCAACGGTCTGCACGGTGCCAACCGACTGGCGTCCAACTCGCTGCTGGAAGGAGCCGTCTACGGGCGCCGGGTGGTCGAGGCGGTTCTCCCAAGCTCTCCGCTGCGCTCGGAGCAGGGCGGTTCCCCCAGCTCGGGCATGTCGGCCGCGGGCTTCGGCGACGGCTGGGCCGAGCCGGTCAGTGCATCGGCGGACGCCGGCAGCGTCATCGCCGGCCGCGCCGACCTGCAGCGGTTGCTGTGGGACGTGGCCGGTCTGGTCCGGGACGCCTGCGGGCTGAGCGAGGCAGCCCGTGAGCTCGACTCCTGGGCCGTGCCTGAACCCATCGATGCCAAGTCGGCGGAGGACGCCAACCTGCTCGTGCTGGCGCGTGCGGTCGTCGCGAGCGCCCTGGCGCGTGCGGAGTCGCGCGGTGGGCACTTCCGCAGCGACGCCCCGGCCCCGGGCCCTGCGGCGGCCAAGCATTCCACGGTGGTCCTGCGATGAGCGAGCATCAGCGGGCGAACCAGATGACTGGACTGCTTGGACGTCAGGCGATCGAGCAGGTGGTCGATGCGGCACTGGCCGAGGACGCCCCGTTCGGCGACCTCACCTCGCAGACGCTCGTCCCGGCCGATGCTGCCGCCACCGCACACCTCGTGGCGCGCGAGGCGGGAGTGCTGGCCGGCGCCGAGGTCTTCGAGCTCGCCATGACCCGGCTGGACTCCGCCGTCCAGGTCATCAGCGAAGCCGTCGACGGTGAGCGGTTCGAGGCCGGGGACCGGCTGGCGACGGTCACCGGGCCGGCGCGGGCGGTCCTGCAGTCCGAGCGCGTCGCACTCAACCTCGTGCAGCGCATGAGTGGCATCGCGACGATCACGGCTGAGTACGTTGCCGCCGTCGCGGGGACGTCGGCCCGCGTGGTCGACACCCGCAAGACCATGCCGGGCCTGCGGGCCCTGGAGCGTCACGCCGTGCGATGCGGGGGTGGACACAACCACCGCTCGTCACTGTCGGAGGCGGTGATGGCCAAGGACAACCACCTCGCTGTCCTTCCGGACGTCACCAGGGCCCTGCGCGAGGCGGCCGCCCGGCTGCCGCACACCACCCACATCGAGGTGGAGGTCGACCGGCTGGACCAGATCGAGCCGGTGCTCGTCTCGGGGGTCGTGGGCACGATCATGCTGGACAACTTCTCCACCGACGACCTGCGGACCGGGGTGGCACAGGTGGCCGGCCGGGCGCTCGTGGAGGCCAGCGGCGGCATCACGCTGGAGACGATCGGTGACGTCGCGCGTACCGGCGTCGACATCATCAGCGTCGGCGCCCTGACCCATGGGGTGCGATCACTGGACGTGGGACTGGACTTCGAGGTGGGGTCATGAGTGTCGGGCAGCGAGCGGCGAGCGGCACCGTCTACCTGGACGAGGCCGCCACGACGCCGTTGCGCCGGGACGTGCTGGCCGCCATGGGCCCCTACCTCGGTCCCGCCTTCGGCAACCCGTCGAGCCATCACGAGGTGGGTGAGGCGGCCAGGGACGCGTTGGCGGGTGCGCGGCGTGACGTGGCGCAGGCGCTCGGCGCGCGGCCGGGCGAGATCATCTTCACCTCCGGCGGGACCGAGGCCGACAACCTCGCGGTCAAGGGCATCGCGCTGGCCGAACCACGGGGCCGGCACGTCGTCGTGAGCGCCGTCGAGCACCCAGCGGTGCTGGAGTCGGCGCGGTGGTTGGGCCGGATCGGGTTCGACGTCACCGAGCTGCCGGTCGATGGCGACGGTCTGGTGGATCCGCAGACGCTGGCCGGCGCCCTGCGTGAGGACACGACGCTGGTCAGCATCCAGCACGCCAACAACGAGGTGGGCACGGTGCAGCCCCTCACCGAGCTCGCGGCGGTGGCGGCCGAGCGAGGGGTGCCGCTGCACACCGACGCCGTGCAGTCGGCGCCCTGGTTGGACCTGGACGTCGGCCGACTCGGTGTGCAGGCACTCAGCCTGTCGGGACACAAGCTCGGTGCGCCCAAGGGCGTCGGTGTGCTGTGGCTGCGTCGCGGTGTGCCGCTGGAACCGGTGATGCATGGCGGGGGACAGGAGTCCGGACACCGCTCGGGAACGGAGAACGTCGCCGGCGCCGTGGGCGTCGCGGCGGCTCTGCGGCTCCTCGACCACTCCCTGGTGGGGGACGTCGCGGCGCGGCGTGACCGGTTCGTCCAGCGGGTGCTCGAGGCCGTCCCGGGGGCTCGGCTGACCGGACACGCCACGCAGCGTCTGGCGGGTCATGCGTCGTTCGTGCTGCCGGGCCGCTCGGGAGAGTCGGTCTTGCTGGACCTCGAACGTCGCGGCATCGTGTGCTCCAGCGGATCGGCCTGTCACGCCGGCAGCGACGAGCCGAGCCACGTGCTGACGGCCATGGGCATCGAGCGCGAGGTGGCGCAGTCGGCCGTCCGGTTCACCTTCGGGGCCGCGACGGGTGAGGACCAGCTGGACGCCGCTGCCGAGGCTCTGGCGGACGTCGTCGTGCCGGTGGCGCGGTGAGCGGAGCATCCCCCGCTAGGATCTCGGCATGCTCTCACTGCGCAACAGCCGGACCTTGTCCATCGCCATGATCGTCGTGGGGGTGCTGATGCTCCTCGTCGGGACGGGTACCGGCACGTGGATCCAGGCAGTCGCCGGCGGTCTGCTCACCGTCGTGGGCATCTTGATGAGCATCAACCCGATGGTGGTGCTGCAGGACGACGAGTTCCAGCTGCGCAGCCCGGTGGGCTTCACGACGCGCCGTTTCCCGGTCTCCGGCCCGGCCGATGTGCGTCTGGAGGGCAACAAGCTCATCCACGTCCCCACCGGCAAGAAGATCGCTTCCCTGGGCTTCGGTGTCGACCAGTCCGACGCGCAGAAGATCCGCGCCTGGGCCGGGAATCAGGGGACCACCGACTGAGGCTCGCCCCCCGGGCCGTCGTGACGGCTATGCTGCTCTCGCACCAGTCGATGAGGGGAAATCGTGGTCACCGAGTTCGAGAACTACGCCGACATCCATGACGGCGTCAGCGGAGACACCATCCGGGCCGCTGCACAGGACCCGAACCAGAACGCCGACGTGATCGCAGCGCTCGCGAGCGAGCTGGAGGACGACGACCGGGGTGTCGCCAGTGACATCGAGGGTGACATCGAGGCCGGTACGCGATCTAACCCCCAGCAGGCCCAGCAGGTGGCACGCGACCTCGCGTACAAGGGCTACTACGCCGTGGGTCTGCTCACTCAGTTCGCGCACCACGTCGACACCTTCGACGAGGAGGTGGATGACCTCAACCGCCGGCTGCGAACCACCACGGCACAACGTCGCCGTCCGTTCCTGAACATGCCTGATGAGGACGTGCCCGAGTACTCCGAGACCTGGAACCAGGTGAAGTCGGAGCTGCGACCCGAGTACGAGCAGGCGGACGGGCTGCTGGAGGACGGTGCCGAGGACGTGGCGCACCGCTTCGAGCAGGGGCCCAGCGCGGAACGGATGAAGGAGCTCGTCAACGCGGGCTTCCTCCCGTTGGTCGCGGCTCTGCAGTTCCCCTGGATCAAGTACACCGACGCCGAGCTGGTCGAGCTGCGTGACGAGCTGGAACGGGACGGCCGGCTGGAGGAGTTCTTCGCCGCCCCGGTGCTGGGGACGTCCTCGCGGGACATCGAGCGCCTGGTGGAGCTCGCCCGACGCATGGACGTCGATGCCACGGTCTACGCCGATGCCCTGCAGCTGATGTACGTCACGAGGGCTGCCGAGAGCGCTGGCATCGACCTCACGACGTGGGACGTCACCCAGGGTGCGAGCGGTGTCGCCGACCACTACGAGGGCACGTATGAGTACTACGCCCAGCTCTACCTGGACAACCCGGACTTCCGGTGGGCGGCCATGGCCTCGATGATCGGGCCGTCGTTCGCGGCAGGCTTTGAGGACCTGGAGTTCTTCCGTGAGATCGCCGACGACCTCAGCAACATCCCCGACGCCGCCCTGCCCCCGGCGCTGCGCGGTCTCAACGATCTCGCCGAGCTCGGCGAGCAGGACATCGCGTTCTACGAGCAGACCTTCCTGCAGATGCAGAAGGACATCTTCTACGACGCCTCGATGATGCACGAGGCCTACAACGAGCTCGGCATGGATGGCATCGACGAGCTCCGCGAGGCCGGGTTGCTCGGTGACGACCCGCAGCAGGAGGCCCAGGCTTACGAGTCCTGGGAGGCGATCGACACCGGGTCGCGCACCGGCGACACGGACCTGCTCAACGAGGGCAACGCCGGACTGTTGTACCGCGAGCAGCACTACACGATTGCCGACCAGTACGACGACATGCGCAACCGGCCGGTCACCGGCGAGGCCATGACCTATGTCATGGGTGTCGTGGGTCAGCCGTCGATTCCCGGCACCCAGACGCTGGGCCAGGTCGAGGGCGGCTACACCGTCGAGATCGACACGATGCCGCTGGTGCCCGGTGTGCAGGGAGGCGAGATCACCGTCAACCTGCCGCGCGGCAACATCTCCGACTTCGACACCCGCTGGAACCTCATCGAACAGGACACTCTGCCGGTGTTCCTGGACCTCGTCGAGAACGACCCCGACCAGGTGGAGGAGATCCTGAACGAGTCCGTTCGCGACCGGATCGATGAGAACCGGCTCGACCAACGGTGGCCGGACATCCTGGACTCCCTCGTGGACGGGAAGTTCCGGCTGTGGTGAGAACAGCCCGACCGCTGCTCGTGGCAACCCTGCTCGTGCTCCTGACAGGATGTGTGACCGTGACCGAGAACGACAGTCCCGAGACCGAGGCCGCAGGGCCGACGGCCCGCAGCGAGGTCGATGGAGTGGAGACGTGGGACCTGACCGGGGCGCCCAGTGCCGAGGCGTTCGGCATCGCCGACGGCTCGCGTGCCGGTATCTACGAGACTGACGAGCCGCGTGATGTCGTGCTCGTGCTCGCGGGTGATGAACGGCTGGAGGTCGAGGCCAAGGTGCTGTCGTTCGAGCGGGCTCGCTCCGGCGGGGGTTCGGGGGAGCGGTTCAACCTCGGACTGCGGGGGCCCACGGTGCCCGCCGGCGAGCTGGTCGACCAGCTGCGTGGCATCGTGGAGCAGCTCGACGTCGAGGCCGATGTCGACGCGTACGCGGCCGAGCTCGCTGATGCGCCCGACGACCAGCCCGAGCGCATCAGGTTCTCCTCGTCCCGCGCGAGGTTCGGTGATCTGGAGCTGGGCGTGCAGGCCAACCTGGCGCCGATCGCCCAGTCGGGTCGCTTTATCCTCGGTGGCGCCTGGCGCTGACCGCGTTGGTCACCGAGCGTGAGGTGCACGGTTCCGCCGACGAGCTGCTCAGGCATCGCGGAGGACAGTGGGTTTCGCCTGATGCTCACTGTTGTGGATCCAGAATGATCGAGGTGACCTCGGGGGGACCATCAGGATCGGTGCGCAGGCTGATGACCTGGGTCTTGGTGATCACCAGACGTATCATCGGCGGGTCGGATGTCTCGTCGACCTTGAGTGTGCCTTCAGCCAGATCGACCTTGCTGACCAAGGGCACATAGGGCTCGCAGAACGTCTCTGGGCTGCTGCGGAAATCCTCGGATGTGAGTTCCCACAACCTTTGGCAGTCATCACTGCGAGCTGCCGAAACGTAGTCCTGCAGGACGCGAACGGCCTCCATCAGGTCGGCGTCGTTGACAGCGCTGGAGGGCGGCAGGCGAGGGACTGCGTATCGGTCGTCCTGTTGGACGTCAACCGTTGGACTCGTTGCCGGTGAGGATGGGGAATCGCTGTCACAACCCGCGAGCACCAAGGCGGCCACGCTGGCCCATGATGCGGCACACAGCAGCCCACGGCTGATCACCGCCCCCGGTACCTCTCGGGCAGGTCGAGGCCGTGATTGGAGACAATGCTGTTGCGCACGGTCAGCAGGTTGTCGACTTCCTCGTTCACGGCGTCTGGCATCCGCTGCTTGAGCTGATCGTTGATGTGGGTCGTCTGCTCGTCGCTCACTCCGGAGAGATCCACTTTTCCGTTATCGCCGATGACGCCTAGGTCTTCGAAGTCCGACGCGAGGCTTGGGTCGTGAACGATCATGGCATCGAGGACCTGAGCGCGTGCGACCGTCTCTAGAACGGTCGGATCAGCCGCTTCCACGGCAAAGGCGCCATAGAGGTTCGGGCTGGCGGCTTCGGGGATGGCGACGTCAGCCGGATTGATCGTCTCTTGCAGGAGAGTCGTGGTGATGCTGCTCAACGGGGTGGGGTCAGGACCGCCGGCAGCCGTCCCGAGGATGGAGATCGCCATCTGGCGGTTCTTCGCCACCTGTTCGGCGGCGTCGACTGCTTCTCCGTACTGGACGACGACGGCGTTCCTCAGCGCGGCCGAGTTGTAGCCGAACAACCGTCCGTTGTCGTCCCCATAGGTTCCCCTCTGGTGCGGGTCGTCGTCGGGATACTCGTGGTCGGGGTCCAGAGCGTCCAGGATGCGTTGCTGCTGGTAGGCCTCGATCGAGGTGGCCAGCTTGATAGACGCGCTGTTCGGGTCCGGCTGATCCTCCGTGCCCTCACCGAGATCGGAGTTGATGAGCATGAACATCTTGATGCGTTGTTCTTCGATGGAGGGATCGGACGTTGCTGTGTCGAACTGGTCGAGGCGTGTGCCGGTGGCCAGGGCCAGACTCCGCATGAGTTCGGGGTTGCGTTCACCGATGGTCGGAGGTGAGTCCCCATCGGCGAGGTCCTGTCCGGTGCCGGGACCGCTCTGCATGGAGATGAGCTGGCTGTAGACGTCCTGGTTGCCGGCGATGGTGTCGTAGAGGCCGTTGAAGGCGGCGTCCGCGAGGTCCTCGTGCCCTGCTGGTGGGTCGATGGTCCAGTCGGTGAGTGAAGAGGCTGCCTCACCGCCGTCGCTCCACGGATGCGTGTAGACGTTGGTGACGAAGTCGGCAGCGCTGAAGTCGTCGGGCACATGGTCCATCTCGTAGCCCGGGTCGCCACCGAGGAGGAAGGTGGTGGCTTCGGGGTTGAGGGAGGCCCGCTCCAGGATGCTGCTGTAGAGATCCTCGTGGGCGCCGTTGCTCCAGCCGTAGTCGGTTCCGCCCGGCGAGGGGTCGCGATCTCCGTAGCGGGTTTCAAGAAGCTCTGCCGCGCTGTTGGCCATCTCCAGGGTGAGGCCGTCGCCGGCCGGGAGATCCTCGTGGGCGCCGTCCAGGAAACCGGCGACGCTGTTGAAGCGGGGAGTGGAACCGGTGTCGGTCCAGCTCTGCTGCAGGCTGAGGTCGTAGCGCATGTCCTCGGGCAGGGCGTCCCAGCCGCCGCCGATGTTCTCGTTGGACGCGGCGAGGTAGGAGCCGGCCCAGTTCGAGCGGAGCGCCTCCGCCTCGGCCTCGGAGAAGATCGACTCCATGTAGGTCGTGGTGCGGGTGGACGAGCCGCCGGGACCGCCTGTGGTGACCTCGCGCTCGCGTTCGACTCCCTCCGTCAGGAGGGTCTCGATGTCGTCGCGTCGTTCCCACGTCTGCTCGCCGAAGGCTTGGCTGTAGGCCTGGGCGTTGGTTGCTCGGTCGTGGTCGTTCAGGTCGACGTTGCT
Organism: Aeromicrobium sp. CTD01-1L150; assembly: GCF_041951745.1. Taxonomy (GTDB): domain Bacteria; phylum Actinomycetota; class Actinomycetes; order Propionibacteriales; family Nocardioidaceae; genus Aeromicrobium. The sequence continues at coordinate 2,484,936 of NZ_CP169555.1, read as the reverse complement.
GTTGCGACTGGCCCAGGGCAGCAGCAACGCCAGTCCGCTGGCGATCTCGCCGGAGTTGGCGAAGGCGTCCTTGATCTCAGCAGCGGTGGCGTTGTCGTCGATCCCGTCGAGGATGGTCTGCACATCGGTGTCGGCGTCGCCGGAGTCGACATCGGGCAGGGCGAGCCCGATGATCGTCTCCTGCAGCTCGGGATCGGGGTCGTCGATCTCCATCCACTCTTCGAGGAGCCCGGGGTTCTCTGCGAGGAAGGCCTTGCGCTCGGCCTCGGTCATGTCGTCGATCGCGGGAAGGGTGCCGTTCTCCACGGCCGCCTGGTAGGCGTCGAACTTCTCCCGCGACGTGAGAGTGATGTCCGGCCAGTGCCTGCCGGCCACCGCCATCGGGATGAGGCCGGCGAGGATGAGCTCCTTGACGTTGTCGTCGGTGGGGCCTGCCTCGAACATGCCGGCAATGTTCTCGGCGCTCTCCTCCAGCGCGGTGTCGAGGTCGCGGTACTCGGGTTCGAGGTTGGCGCGGATGTTGTTCCAGGTCTCCGATTCCGGCGGTGGGTCCTCGTCCTCGTGGGCTGCGGCCTGCCCGATCCAACGGCGGGCGGTGGCGTAGTCGCTGCGCAGGCGTCGGTTCAGCTCTGCGACGCCCTCGTCGAAGGTGTCGACGGAGGCGGCGAACTGCTTGAGCAGCCCGACGGCGTAGTAGCCGGCCTGGGCGAGCTGGGAGGCGTCCTGCTGGACCTGTGCGGGGTTGGTGCGGGTGCCGGCCTCGATGTCGCCCTCGATGTCGCCGGCGACGTGCTGCTCGTCCTCGCCCAGCTCGCTGGACAGCGCCGAGATGACGTTGGCGTTCTGGTTCGGGTCGTCAGCCGCGGCACGGATGGTGTCACCGGTGACGCCCTCATGCAGGTCCGCGTAGTTGTCGAAGTCATTCATTGCCATGGATGCTCCCCTGAGTGGCCAAGCAGTCGAGCCAATCGTAGAACAGTTGTACCCGGTGTCGACAGCCAACCTCACGAGGCGCGTCGACGCCCGCTCAGGTCATGGATGGTGTTGGTGAACCGATCGCGGTTGATCTGCCGGCGGGTCTCGTCGGACGCTTCCAAGCTCTCGAACTCCGCGACGAGCGTCGAGCGACGAGCGGCCGAGACTGAGGCCGACGGGGTCGAGACGTGGGACCTCACCGGGGCACCCAGTGCCGAGGCGTTCGGCATCGCCGACGGCTCGCGTGCCGGTATCTACGAGACTGACGAGCCGCGCGATGTCGTGCTCGTGCTCGCGGGTGATGAACGGCTGGAGGTCGAGGCCAAGGTGCTGTCGTTCGAGCGGGCTCGCTCCGGCGGGGGTTCGGGGGAGCGGTTCAACCTCGGACTGCGGGGGCCCACGGTGCCCGCCGGCGAGCTGGTCGACCAGCTGCGTGGCATCGTGGAGCAGCTCGACGTCGAGGCCGATGTCGACGCGTACGCGGCCGAGCTCGCTGATGCGCCCGACGACCAGCCCGAGCGCATCAGGTTCTCCTCGTCCCGCGCGAGGTTCGGTGATCTGGAGCTGGGCGTGCAGGCCAACCTGGCGCCGATCGCCCAGTCGGGTCGCTTTATCCTCGGTGGCGCCTGGCGCTGACCGCGTTCGGTGTCTGCGCGGAACTGCCGGTAGGTCCTCGAACCTGATGCAGGGTGTCAGGCGCCTCGCGAGGTCACGACTCGCTGAGCCACCTCGCGCACCGACGGTCGTCGGCACGGGGCGAATCCTTCGGCGGGGGACCGGCGTTGAGCTTGGTGATCTTCTGCTGTTGGGTCTGGTCGCTGTCGGTGACGTCGTCGAGGAAGTAGTTGTAGATCAGGGAGTCGACGTCCTGCTCGTCGCGAGTGGCTTGGCTGTAGTCGACACAGGCCACGATGCGGCCGTCGAGCTGGGTGAACTCCTGGGACTCGGTGAGCCACACTCGTACCGGGCCGTGCAGAACGCCTTCGGGGTCGCCGTCGATGAGGTAGCCGCGGGCTCGGTAGATGGCCAGCCCAGAGTCTTCGCCGGGTTCGAAGAGGCCCGAGACCAGGTCGGGGCGTGGCGTGGAGCCGACCGCCCAACCGAGCTCGACCAGTGTGAAGGCGTGTTGCACGGTCCGCACGGCCTCTTGGTCGAGTTCGTCGTCGACGCGCCAAGTGACAGGTGCGCCGGGTGGCCCCTCCGCGGTTGTCTGGTCGATGGCGTTGGCCAGGGTGGTCTCGTCGTTGTAGCGCTCGGTCTCGGGCACCTCCAGGACGGGCGACGCCGACGGGTCGACCGCCGTCACGGAGGGTGAGGGGGAGGGTTCTGTTCGTCGTCGGTGGGGTCGCAGGCGCTCATGCTCAGGGCCACCAGGCATCCGAGTGCCGCGATACGGCGAGTCGGGGCACCGTCGGGCGGGCAGGACGTGGCTGGTTCGCTCACCGGCAGTCAAGCCCCGGCGTCACCGTGCTGGAACTCTTCGAGATTGTGGGCTGCGTTCACCGCAATCTCCTTCGCCAGCGAGGCGCGCTCGGAAGGCTCGGAGTCGGGCCACCCTTCGATCCTGACCCGGATGAGCCAGTCGTCCTTGACGACGTCCAGATAGGCACCTGGAGCGAAGGACCCACGGGTGATGTCGCAGATGACACCCTGTCCGTTCTCGTCGTCGACGGCGGAGCAATCGCGGCTGGCGGACTCTTCGGCCTGCTGACGTACTGCGGCAACAGTGCTTTCGGTCTCGTCCCCGACGTTCTCGAGCCCGACTCGCAGCGTCGGCTGAGTGCTCTGGGGTCGTCGGATGACGCACGTGTTGCCTTCCCCGCTGTCGTCATCCGGCCCCACCGCGCCCGGGCCGGTCGCGGTGACATCGTCGGTGCCGAGCACCTGCTCCACCAGGGCGAGGTCCACCAGATCGCAGACCGGATCCTGCGTCGTGTTCGGGTCCGGGGGAGGAGAGTCGTCGTCGCAGGCCGCCATGGTCGAGGCCAGGAGGAACGCCACAGCGGGAACCGCCAAGAGCCGCCAGCTACTACTCACTTCTTGTTCAGTTCGCGATCGAGGCCGTTCTGCGCACTCTGGGCGATGATCTCGTTGTAGTTGCGAGCGCTGCTCCCCATCCAGGTTCGCATGTCCTCGCGCATCTGATCCTGCTGAGCCTCGGTGTACTCGCCGTCCTCGCCGATCTGCCCTGATGTGTCCGGCCCGGTCGGCCCGAACACGTCCGGATTGAGACTGACCGAGCCGTCGTCGTTCGTGATCGTGAGCGACTCCGGGATCTGCGCGTCCGCGTTGAAGTCCTCGTCACTGGTGTCTCCGACCGACAGGACCCCACTGTTGATCAGCTGGGTGGTGATCTGGTGCTCCAGCACAGCGTCGCTGTCGCTACGAGCCGCGTCGTGCCAGTCGCCACCGGTTGCCGACGGAGTCCCGTTGACCGCGTCCTTGAGGACGGCGAGTCCCTGTCCCTTCGTGACGTCGAAGGCCGAGGTGGCCAGATGGCTCGCGCCCTCGCCGAGCACCTTGCCGCCGCCGGGGACGAAACCACCGACGACGTCGATGGCCTTGGAGGCGTAGGCCGCGCGGGTCTCGGCGAGGCTCTGGTCGTGCTCATCGACCGTGATGGCCTTGTTGATGACGTGCCCCAGAATCTCACCATTGGTGCCGGAGATGCCCTCCAGGTCCCTGCCCAGGTTCTCGGAGATGATCTGGTCGATATCGACCGGCTGGCCCGGGTTATCCTCGATCCACTCCTGGATCTCCTGGTCCAGCCGGTTGTTGCCCTCCAGCACGATGGCCGTGGTCAGGGTCTCGATGCCGGACTTGTCACCACGCCCGATCTCACCCAGGACCTTGTCCAGGTCACCACTTTCGACATTCAAGTGCTGTCCGCCGGGGCCGTCGATGATGTCGTAGACGTCGGGGGCGTAGCTGGCGGCGATGTTTCCGAGGTTGTCCGCCGTGTTCGGCCAGATGTGCCAGACGTCGTCCGGCCCCCACTTGTCGCCATGGCCGCTGAGGTCGGCGACCCGGTTGAACACGTCGGTGGCGAACTCACCGCTCCACTCGTGGCTGCCGGGGTCGTCGGCGTTGCGGACCGCAGCAGCTTCGAGTGCTTCGCCCAGTCCGTCGCCCTCGTCGCTTCCTACGGAGGCGGAGAAGGTGCGAGCGTTGACGTCGTCGCCGTCCTTGGTGCCGATGAGGTAGTCCAGGATGTCGGAGTCGGTCTCGCCGCTGTCATCTTGGAAGAACGCCTGTGCTGCTTCAGGGCTGTTGCCCATGGCCCCGAGCAGGTTGGCCAGGCCGTCGGCGGCGGAGCGGCCGTGGAACATGCCGGTCTCGTCGTTCCAGGACACGTCCGGGTCCATGATGCCGGCGTAGTCACGTGGGCCCCAGACGGGGTCGCCGTCGTGACTGCGCTCCCATGCCAGGACGTCGGTGGCGAGCTTGTCCATGAAGGTCGCGTCGTAGACACCGGCGGCCTGTTCTCCACCCTCGCGCAGCAGGAGGGTGAGGGCGGAGGCCTGGTGGTAGTCCTCCCTGTTGTCGGTGGTGATGGCGTCGTAGAAGCGTGTGGCAAGAGCGGTGGGGCTGGACACGTTGTTGGAGTAGGTCGCCATCGCCACCCCGGCTGCGTTCATGAAGCCGTTGTAGAGCTCGACGTTGGACCGGAACGACTCGTCGCCGGAGTTGGTGACGCCCGCGACCGACTCGATGCTCAGGTGCCGGATGGCGTCGGACAGGTCCTCGAAGGAGACCTCGTCGTAGAGCTTGGTCGTGAAGGCCTCCTCCTCCTTGAACAGATCGAGGAGGCGTACGGTCTCGGTGTCGATGTTCTCCTCGTTCTCGATGTCATCGATCACGTCCTCCGCGAGGAGCTCCTGCGCCTCGTCGGAGATGACGTCGACGATGTCCGCGCCGATGTCGGTGTTGTCGCGGACCCACTGGGCCTGCTCCTCGGCCGACATGTTGGCGACCTCGTTCTCCAGCGCTTGGCGGCGTTCGTCGTCGGTGAAGGTGAGGTCGGGCCACTGCCTGCTGGCCACGGAGAACGGAATGAGGCCGGCGAGGACGAGCTCCTTGACGTTCTCGGGGGTGGGGCCGGCCTCGAACTTGCCGGCGATGTCCTCGGCGCTCTCGTCGACGGCGGTGTTGAGGTCGCGGTACTCGGGTTCGAGGTTGGCGCGGATGTTGTTCCAGGTCTCGTCGTACTCAGGGCGGTCTTCCTCGGGCACGCCGCCGAGGTAGCGGCGTGCGGAGGCGACGTCGCTGCGCAGGCGCCGGTTCAGCTCTTCGACGCCTTCGTCGAAGGTGTCGACGGAGGCGGCGTACTGCTTGAGCAGGCCGACGGCGTAGTAGCCGGCCTGGGCGAGCTGGGAGGCGTCCTGCTGGACCTGTGCGGGGTTGGTGCGGGTGCCGGCCTCGATGTCGCCCTCGATGTCGCCGGCGACGTGCTGCTCGTCCTCGGCCAGCTCACTGGCCAGTGCTGCGATGACGTTGGCGTTCTGGTTCGGGTCGTCAGCCGCGGCCCGGATCGTGTCTCCGGTGACACCGTCGTGCAAGTCGGCGTAGTCGTCGAAGTCATTCGTCGCCACGGTCGTTCCCCCATCATTGGCCCGTTGAGATCGGATCCATCGTAGGGCAGTGCCGTCCGGTGCCGCTACGGGACATCAGGACGCGCGTCGACGCCCGCTCAGGTCATAGATGATGTCGGCACAGGCGGCGATGTGGCCGGCGAACCGATCGACCTCGCGGTTGATCTGCTGGCGGGTCTCGGCGGTCTCCTCCAGGCTCTCGAGTTCCGCGACAAGCGACGAGACATCGTGCGTGTGCTTCCGCAGGTCTGACGCCATGTCCCGGATCAGCCGGGCGTCGAAGCCCGGGTGGTTGGTGGCGTGGTGAGCGAAGTGGTCAACCATCGGGCCCCCTCCTGCGGATCGATGTCCGATGAGTCTAACGCAGGACTCTCGGAACGACCGGACGAGAAGGGCCCCGGCGACATAGGTCGCCGGGGCCCTTCGATGACGCGGTCCGTCAGAGCGCGGTGTTGCGATTGATGCGATCAGCGACCGCCGAGTCGGAGCTGACGTTGCTCTGCACGACGCGAGCGCCCTCCTCGTCCTCGTTGCGGACCGTGGCGGCAACGTTGGAGACGTTGTTGCCCGCCGCGGTGAGCTGGGTGCCCAGCCGGTTGCTGCTGTCGATCACACCATTGGTGACGTAGGCGGTGATCGCACCCTTCAGGCGCCCGTGACCGACCGAGGTGGCCGTGGTGTCGAGGTTGTTGCGCAGGCTGCGAGCCGCCGATGAGCCGCCACCGCTGCGCCCGGAGATCTTGCCTCCGGTGCTGTGCAGCCCGTCAACGTTCGCGCCGACGACGTTCGATCCACCCATCATCTACCTCAGGAGCTCTGGATGGACTTGTTGGCCGATGCGCGAGCAGCCGCGATGAACTGGCTGGCCTGCTCCGACGTACGGTTGCTGGTGCGCTCGACGCCGGTGTTGACGTCCTCGACGTGGCGGTTGGTCGAGGCCTTCTGGCGGGACAGCTCGTCGGAGCCGATGCCACCCTCGCGGGAGCTGATCCGCTGGTTCTGGCGGTTGTTGACGTCCTCGCCGGCCTGACGGTTGTTACCCACGTTGGTGCGGGTGCCGTCGACGTTGTTCTCGATGGAAGCGCGATCGACGCGCAGACGGTTTCCGGTCATGGTGTCTCCTCAGGGTTGTGGGTCGCTCAAGCGTGGTTGATCTTGCCGATGAGGTCGATCGCCGACTGGTCCAGGGTCGTGGACTCCACGCGCTGGGCCGACGCGGCCTCGTCCTCGTGTGCGGCAACGTTGGTGACATCGCGTTGGCCGCCGGCGGCGTTGGCCGTGTGCAGCGTGGCTGCGGCGTTGAAGGTGTTGGCCGCGGCGGTGGAGCCGTTGACGGCCTGGCCGGCGAACGCACCGTGGTTGGAGCCCTGGAGCTCGGCGGCGTGGCCGTGCTGCTTCTTGGCCAGCGACGAGACGCTCTCGCCGGTGCTGGAGATGGCGCGGTTGCTCTGCTGCTCCGCCTCGTAGCCCTCGGTCAGTGAGACGCGATCGGCGTTCATGTGTTTTCCCCCTGTGGAGAGACGACAGTGGACCTACACCGTATCAACCCACGGTGCGGGGCGCACCCACCATGAGATGCACGGCACACGGCTCAGTCGTCCTCGGGCATCGCCGCCGTCTGCACGAGCGAGGCGCCGCCGTCGCGGTTGATGAACATGGCCCGGCCCCTGGGCAGCCGTCGTGAGGCGTGCCCGCCGACCAGACGGCCCTCCATGCGGTCGCCGGAGAACATGAACCCCGGGGTGCTGAGATCGATGAGTCGCTGGATCATCGGCTCGAAGAGCGCTCGGCTCATACCACCGGTGCGGCGGCAGAGCACGAGGTGGAACCCGAGGTCGCGTCCCTGCGGCAGCAGGTCGACCAGGCCCAGCAAGGGGTCGCCCTGCGAGGTGGCCACCAGGTCGTAGTCGTCGACGATGACGAAGACCTCCAGGCCGTCCCACCACGAGCGGTTGCGCAGCTGCTCGGACGTGACGTCCGGACCCGGGACGCGCTCGTTGATCGCGGCGCCGATGCTGGCGACCATCCCGGCCGTCTGCTCGGCGCCCGTGGAGTACGCCAGCAGGTACTCCTCCGGGACCACGTCCAGCAGCGAGCGGCGATAGTCCACGACGGCGATGCCGATCTCGTCGGAGGAGTGGCTGCTGACCAGGTTGTGGATGATCAGCTTCAGCAGGTTGGACTTGCCGGTCTCACCGTCGCCGTAGATCTGCAGGTGCGGATCGCCCTCCCAGACCTGGACCTCGGCCGGCCCGAGGTTGAGCTCGGACAGGCCGACGAGGATGCCCTTGTCGCCGAGCTCGATCGGCGGCAGCTCGGACAGCTCCACTCGCCGGGGAAGCACCTGGACCCGGTCGACGGCTCGGTCGCCCCACTTGTCCCTGACGGCCTTCACGAGGTCCCGCTGGTCGGCGTCCAGGCTGGAGTACTCCTCCTCGTCCATGGGGTCGGGCGCCGGGACCTGCAGGACCGGGAGCGCCGTCTGGAAGATGTTCGCCGCCTTGCGCGTGCCCGTGATGCCGCGCCCGTTGGCGTCCTTGGAGATCTGCTCCATCATCGCGCGCTCGAACTCCGACTCGTAGGCGTCGTTGAGGCGCAGCTCCAGTCGACCACCCATGGAGCCCTGCATGCGCATGCGGACCTGCATCGCCTGGGTGACGGTGATGACGACGTGCACGCCGAAGTTGCTGCCGCGAGCCGCGATGTCGGCGATCGCGTAGTCGAGGTCGTCCCACTCGTCGCGGAACGTGCCCCACCCGTCGACGACGAGGAAGACGTCACCACGCTCGTTCTTGGGCGTCTCGCCGGCGGCGCGGGCCTGGCGGAACGCCGCCATCGAGTCGTAGCCCTTCTCGCGGAACATCGCCTCGCGCTGGTCGAGGATCGTGCGGACGTCGTTGACGGTGCGTTGGATGCGCTCGGGATCGACGCGCGAGGTCACCGTCGCCACATGGGGAACGTCCTTGAGCGAGCTGAGCGAGCCGCCGCCGTAGTCGATGCAGTAGAAGACGACGTCCCCCGGCGCGTACGTCATGGCCATCGACATCACCATGGTGCGGATCAGGACGGACTTGCCGGTCTGTGGCGAGCCGGTGACCACGAGGTTGGCGCCGCCGCCGGTGAAGTCCCACTCCAGCGGGAACTGGTCCTGGTGCTTGGGGTCGTCGGCCATGCCGAGCACGGCCTTGCAGGTGGTCGTCGGCCGGGTGGTCTCCAGCGAGGTGAGGTCGCCGAGCGGCAGCATCTCGGGGAGCGGGTCCAGCCATACCGGGCGCACTCGCGGCTTGCCCGAGGCCGTGATCTGCTCGCAGAGGACGTCCAGGACGCTCGGGTCTGAGGCGGAGACCTCGCCGACGACCGCCTCGGCGGCCTCCTCGGCCTCGGCCGCCGCCTGCTGGGCGAGCCAGGCGCCGATGCCGTTGACCGCGACGTACGGCACCACCGGGACGGCGGTCTTGGGGCCGGACGTCGGCGGGACGTAGGGGGAGGAGACCAGTGCGGCCTTGAACCGCTCGAAGACCGTGGTGTCGACCTTCAGGTAGCCGGAGCCGGGCTCGGGCGGGAGATGGAAGGCGTCGGGCACACCGATGGCGTCGCGACTCTCCGACTCCGAGAAGGTTCGCAGGCTGATGCGGTAGGACAGGTGGGACTCCAGGCCACGGATCTTGCCCATCTCCAGCTTCTGCGTGGCGAGCAGCAGGTGGACGCCTATCGATCGGCCGATGCGGCCGATGGCGACGAACATCTCGGCGAAGTCCGGCTTGGCGGTCAGGAGCTCGGAGAACTCATCGACGATGACCAACAGGTGGGGGAGCGGCTCGAGGTCCTCGCCGGCGTCGATGCGGTCCTGATAAGCCGTGACGTTGGGCAGGTTGCCCGCCTTCTTGAGGATCTCCTGGCGCCGCTGCATCTCGCCGTAGAGGGCGTCGCGCATGCGGTCGACGAGCGTGAGGTCGTCCTGCAGGTTGGTGATCGTGCCCGCGATGTGGGGGATCTCCTCCATCGAGGCGAACGTCGCGCCGCCCTTGAAGTCCACCAGCATGAGAGCCAGCCGGTCCGGGCCGTGCCCGATCACCAGGGAGCTGACGAGCGTGCGGAGCATCTCCGACTTGCCCGAGCCGGTGGCGCCGACCACGAGCCCGTGCGGCCCCATGCCACCGTGGGCGGACTCCTTGAGGTCGAGGATGACGCTCTGGCCCGTCGAGCCGACACCGATCGGCACCCGCAGCAGGTCTCGCAGGGCGCGGGGCTTCCAGGTCCGTCCGACGTCCAGACGGGCCGGGTCGTCGACGCCGAGGATCTCCGGCAGCCCGACCGTGTCGGAGAGACCGTCCTCGTCGATGTCCTCGTGGGTGAGTCGCAACGCCGAGATCTGGCGGGCGATCGCCGACTCCGTGCCGGCGGGCAGGACGTCGAGACGGAACGGCTCGGAGCGCGTGGCGCTGGTCACCGAGCCGTGCCGGTCGATCTCCAGGCGCAGGTCGACCGCCTCGGGCTCGGCCTTGTCCTCGCTCGCCAGCGTGATGACGTGGACGCCGAGGGCGGCCAGGGAGACGCCCGGGTCGGGCGACGAGAGCTGCTGACCATGGGGCAGGCCCTCGGTGTCGACCAGCACCACCAGGTGGCTGGTCTGCACGTTCTCACCTCCGCGCCCGCGGGAGTGGCGGTCCAGACGCAGCTCGAACTCCGGGGCCAGCATCTCGGCCATCGCCGGGACCGACGCGGCGACGCGGCGGGCCGGGAGGTCTCCGTCGAGCTGTGAGGTCTCCTGCACGTGCGGCAGCCACTTGGTCCAGTCCCACACCGGCGCCGACTCATCGGAGCGCACGATGGCGACCTGTACGTCGTTGGGGCTGTGCAGCGCGACGACCTGGGTGAGCAGATGGGTGGCCATGGCACGGCGGACGCCGGGGTCGCCGCGCAGGCACAGCTGGCCGATGCGCGTCAGCGGCATGACGATCGGCTGGTCGCGCAGTGTCGCGTAGCGCTGCTGGAGCTCCTGGGCGGCCTGCAGGCACACGGGATCGAAGTCGTTGAGCGGCCCGGTGTCGGCCTCCAACGTCAGACCGGCCGCCAACGCGACGTCACCCGTGCCGAGACGCACGGCCAGAAAGTCGCCGTGGGAGAGCCGTCGTTCCCAGCGGCGGGTCTCATCGCGCGCGACGTCCCAGAGCTGGTCGGCGCGCGGGTGCCGCCAGGCCTGCTCGGCACGCTGGGCGGCGATCTGGTCACGCACGGTGTGCCGCAGCGACTCGATGTAGTCGAGGTAGCGCTCGCGGCTCTCCCTGACCTGGCGCTTGGTGCCACTGCGCTGGGAGATCACCATGAGTGCGCCGATCGCGATGGCGCCGATGAGGGCGAGGAAGGCGGCGACGGCGACGATCGGCCGGTCCTTCTGGGTGATGGCGATCGTGATCGAGCCGGTGCCACCCATGATCGGCATCATCATCATCCCGGCACCGGCCATCGGCGGCGCACCCTGACCGCGAGCCGGTGGAGGCTCGATCGTCAGTGGTGTGGAGGTCCGTTCCGGTGGAGCGAGCCGCGCCGGTCGCTTGACCAGAGTCGTCGTCACGGTGGCACCCGTCTGTCGGTCGTGGAGGAGATGTGGGGGCAACGCTATGCTCACCACCGCGAACGACAACCGCAAGGGCCGCGCCGCGGGCCAGCCCGAACACCATGACGACACGAGGGGGCCCACGTGCTGACGGCGTACAGCCGAGTCACCGTGGTGACCGAGCAGCGGACGATCGACCTCGCGCTGCCGAGCGCGCTGCCGCTGGCCGAGGTCATGCCGCAGGTCATGCGCTACGCCGCTCCGGAACGTGACGGTGAGTCGCCCACCAGCTGGACCCTCGGCCGTCTGGGCGGACCCACCCTCCAGCTCGTGCAGACCCTGGAGGACGCGGGAGTCCTCGACGGCGACGTCCTGGAGCTCCGCTCTCAACGCGACGACGTCTCGCCGGCGCTCGTCGAGGATGTCCGGGATGCCGTCGAGGACAGCGTGGACGCCGCCGGCGGAGTGTGGAACACCCGCACCACGGGCTCGTTCGCGGTGCTGGCCAGCTCGGCCTTCTTCGGCGCGTGGGCGCTGCTCACGACGCTCGCTGCGGCGCTCGGCGCCCCTGCGCTGGGCGACCTCGACCGTCCGGCGGGCGCCGCCGTGGCCGTCGTCGGACTGCTGTTCGCCACGTGGTGGGCCTCGGTCAGCACACGGGAGGTCGATGCCCAGGTGGCTGCGTGTGTGGCCATGGTGTGGGGGCTGCTGCTCGGCCGCTCGATCGGACAGGCCCTCGAGCTGGAGGGCCTGCTGGTGCTGGGCAGTGCCGCGGTCGGTGTGGCGGTCGTCGCCGGGTCCGCTCGGCTCATCACCGAGGCGGCGACCGCGCATGCGGCATTCGCGGGCGTGGTGCTGGTCGCCGTGGGTGTCCACGTCGCCGTCGGGATGACCGACGTTGCCTCCATGCAGGCCGTGCGGGTGCTGCCGGTCCTCGGCCTGCTCGTGGTGGGGGTGCTCCCGCGTGTCTCGCTGTCGGTCGGCGGACTCGCGAGTGCCGACTACCGGGTCAGGCACGTTGGCCAGCTCGACCTGGCGACCCTGAGGTACCGCTACCGGGCCAGCAACGCGATCCTCATCGGTGCGCTCGCCGGGATCGCCGCCGTCGTGGTCGCCGCGGGCGGGACGCTCGACGTGTCGGGCGATTCGTGGGACCGCACCCTCGCGGTGGTGATGGCAGGTGCGGCGTTGCTGCGTTCCCGCTTGTTCTCCCGCACCCAGCACGTCGTGCCGTTGCGGGTCGCCGGGCTGCTGGTCATCGGCCTGGCGCTCGCCCGTCACGTCTCTGAGGACCCATCGCTGGTGCCCTTCCTGCTTCCGGTCACGGTGGTGGCCGCTGCGGGTGCCTTCGGACTGGCAGCCATCCCGATATCGGAGATCACCAGGGCCCGGGTCAAGCGGACCCTGAACATCGTGGAGTTCCTGGTCATCGTCACGATGCTCGTGGTGATGGCCGGCGCTCTGGGACTCTATGGTCAGCTGGGAGGTCTGTTCTCATGAGCGAGCGTGCCCCCGAGCACGTCCCCACTCGCTGCGCTTGCGGGAGACGCCCCCACGCTGCGCTCCGTACGGGGAGGTGCCCCCAGCGGGTAAACCGATGGCATCTCGTGCGGCCGTCTCCCTATCATGGTTCTCCTGAGGGGAGGGCCGTATGAGCGACGACGAACGCCCTCAGGGTGAGGACGAGGACGCCAAGCCCGATCTCACCGCCGTGCGACGTCGTCAGGCGGAGGGGACAGCCTCGGACCTCGCCCGCATGGGCATCGATCCGCGAAGCCTGGGCCTGTCAGGGCCGGGGGAGACGCCCCCTGCCGCACCGTCGGACCGCCCCGGCCCGGCCGAGTCGTCCGCGGACGACAAGGCACAGGTGTTGCCGTTGCGGCCCGAGCTCGACGGCGCACACACGCAGGCCCCGTTGCTGCCGCCGGGCAGTGCCGACGAGCCGAGCCCAGCCGAGACGCCGAGCGATGCCTCGGCGCGTCCGCCCGGCACCGTCGAGCAGCTCCTGAGCCGCACCGCCCAGACCGCGCGCCCACCACGGCAGGCCGGACGGTTCTTCAAGGCCGTGACCAAGGGGATCGCCACGGCCGATGCGGCGGAATCGGTCCTGGCCGACCGTGAGGTCGTCGATGCCGTTCGGCAACGGCAGAGCGACCGGCGGGTCGTCGCGTTCGTCTCCGGCAAGGGTGGCGTGGGCTGCACCACCGTCGCAGTGGGGGCCGGGACCTGCTTCGCAGCGATGCGTGAGGACCAGTCGGTCGTGGTCGACGTCCAGCAGGGCACAGCGCCCCTGTCGGCAGTCCTGGGCAGCGAGACCGGCGTCGACCTCGTGGGGGTCGCCTCGCTGGACGTCGAGTCCGCGGTCCCCAGGGCGGCGTCCGGCCTCGGCCTGGTCGACGGTGTGGAGTGGGACCTTGCTCCCAGACGTCGTGACCTCGCGGGTGCACTGGAGAGGCTGGGCGCCGACCACACCTTCTCCCTCCTGGACGCCGGAGCCTCGGCCGGGGAGGCGGCGCACGCCGCTCTCGCCCGCGCCGACCAGGTCGTCGCGGTCACGGGAGCCGGCGGGCTGGGCCTGGCCGCGTTGCAGACGGTGCTGGACCGGGCACGCGAGGTCAACCCGGTCGCGGCCGCGCGGGTGGTTCACGTCATCGTGTGTCAACACGAGGAGACGTACCGGACGGTCCACCGGGAGATCGTCTCCCAGCTCGGTCACCAGCCGGCCGCCGTCGTCGTCGTGCCGCCTGACCCCTACCTGGCGCAAGGGCACCCGTACGACCCCGCACAGGTCAGCGCCGCCACGCGGGAGGCATACGTCCGCCTGGCCGCTGCCGTGGCGCTGGGAGCCACGCGATGAGCCCGCAGGACGGTGGCAAGCAGGCCCCTGAGGACCAGGAGGCCTCGGAGCAGGCACGTCCGACCCCGACGCTGGCGATGCAGAACACGCCCAACGCGGAGAAGTACGTCCTCGAGGCCGACGCGATGCGGCGTCGCCAGATGCGATCGGCACTGCTGCACGGCAGCCGACGGACCTGGCGCGAGCACCAGCGGGTCTGGCCGGCCGTGGTCGTCGGCGTGATCGTCATCGGCGTCATCGTGGCCGGTTTCGCCGTGCTGGACGCCTTCCGCGTGACGCGGGACAACCAGCGTGAGATGGAGCGGGAGCGAGAACAACCACCGGCCACGGCCCCGGTCGAGCCGGGCGGCGAGTCTCCTCCTCCGGAGCAGGAGCAGGAACCGGCCCCCGAGGCCGAGGTGCCCCCGGGGACCGAGGTCCCGGAGGGCGGGTGAGGCCCGCCGCCTCGGACGGCCGGACCTGCCGCCCGAGGCGTCGTCGCCCATTCGCGGCGTGTACCGTTGCGTCGCCGACATCGTTCAGGGGGGACGGCGGAGTCCACCCCCGGCCGTCCAGGAGAGGTTGACTCGATGGCGAAGACAGCCACACGGGCCCAGGTCTCGCGCCTGCCGTCCACACGGGAGTCCAGGCCGGCGCTGATCGGCCTGGCGATCGTGCTGATCGTCGGTGGCGCACTGGCCTCCGGCTGGCTCGCGATCCAGTCCGGGAACCGGGCGTTCTTCGTCCAGGCCTCCCAGGAGGTCGCCCAGGGTGCCCAGATCACGTCCGACGACCTGACGCGGGTGAGCCTTCCGGAGGACTTCGACGGGGCGATCCCTGCCGACGACGTCGACGACATCGTCGGCCAGTCCGCCACCACCCGGCTCCTCCCGGGCACCGTCCTCACGCCCGAGATGGTCTCCGAGGACTCCGGCGTGGCCGCCAACCAGACGCAGCTGACGTTGTCGGTCGATGCGAGCCCCTTCATCCAACGGCTGCAGGCCGGCGCCCAGCTGGCGCTCAACGTCGGTGGCGGTGACTCCGGACGACAGGCCGTCGCCGCCGAGCTGGTCTCGGTCGGAGATGCCGACGACGGCGGTCTCGGGCAGGTCAGCGGGGATGAGATCCCGATCGTGGTCGCCATCGACCTGTCCTGCCTGTCCACCGTGGCCCAGGGGATCGAGGACAACGCCGTCACCCCGGCCCTCATCGGCGGCGACGCCGGACAGTCGGTGCCGAGCACCTGCGGAGGCTGAGCGATGGCACTGCTGACCTTCGCCTCGGCCAAGGGCTCGCCTGGCGTGACCACTGCTGCGTTGCTGTTCGCTGCGCTGTGGCCCCGCCAGAGCGTCCTGGTGGAGTCCGATCCGTCCGGCGGTGACGTAGCCCTGCGGATGCCCGGCGCCGACGGATCTCCGTTGGACCCCCAGGTCGGTCTGTCCAGCCTGGTGGCCGCCGGCCGCAAGTCCCTGTACCCGGCCCTGGTCGACCTGCACTCGCAGGAGATCGTGGGAGGGCAGAAGGTCGTCTCCGGCGTCGCGACCCCCGAGCAGGCCCGCGGCGTGACGCAGTGGGAGGAGCTGGGTCAGATGTTTGCCGAGCTGCCCGGCAAGGACGTCGTCGCCGACCTCGGACGCATCGGGGCGGCGACCCCGCAGAACGCCATGCTGGCAGCATCCAGCGCGTGCGTGCTGTTCGTGGACACCGTGCCGAGCAACGTGATCCACCTGCGCGGACGCCTGGCGCGTCTGCGAGAGGGCTTCGGACGGGTCGCCGGTCCTGCGGTGCACGTGGTCGTCGTGGCGCCGGCCAAGCGCGCCCGGGCCGTGCGGGAGGTCGCCGAGGTCCTGGAGCAGGCCTCCATCGAGGTGGACGGGCTGCACCACCTGGCGCACGACCCCAAGGGAGCGGTGTTCTTCCTCGGACAGGTCACCGGGACGCCCGGGAGGACGCACCTGGTGCGTTCGGCGCAACCGATCGTCGATGAGCTGGCCGGCCGGACCGAACCGTTCTTCGTCCCGGCCGAGGAGCTGCACGATGATGCGCCGGACGCTGATGAGGTGGACGCTGATGAGGAGGTGCCGTCGTGACCGACCATGACCTGGTCCGGACCCTGCGCATGCAGGTGGCCGACCGGCTGAACGAGCAGCGTCGTCGGGACCAGATGAACGGCGTCACGCCGATGAGCGCCGAGGACGAGCGTGAGTACGCGCGTTCCCTCATCGTGCAGGTCCTGGAGGACCACGCCCGGTACGAGGTGGCCGAGGGTCTTCGGCCGCTGTCCTCCGAGGAGGAGCGGGAGGTGGCCACGGCCATCCACTCCGCCTTGTTCGGCGTGGGCCGGCTCCAGCCGCTGCTGGAGGACCCAGAGGTCGAGAACATCGACATCAACGGCTTCGACCACGTCTTCGTCCAGTACGGCGACGGCCGCGAGGAGCGTCACCCGGACGTCGCCGAGAGTGATGAGGAGCTCATCGAGCTCATCCAGGTGCTCGCCGCCCACACCGGCCTGTCCAGCCGTCCCTTCGACTCGGCCAACCCCCAGCTCGACCTGCGCCTGCCTGACGGGTCACGACTCTCGGCCGTCATGAACGTGTGTGCCCGGCCGTCGGTCTCGGTGCGCAAGTCTCGTCTGGGCCGGGTCTTCCTCGATGAGCTGATCTCCAACGGGACCGTCTCGCGGGAGGTCGGCTCGTTCCTGAAGGCAGCGGTCGCAGCGCGCAAGAACATCATGATCGCCGGCGCCACCAACGCCGGAAAGACGACGATGCTGCGTGCCCTGGCCAATGAGATCAAGCCGGTGGAGCGGCTCGTCACCGTCGAGAGGGCGCTCGAGGTGGGTCTGGGGGAGGACAGCGAGCTGCACCCCAACGTCGTCGCCTTCGAGGAACGTCTGCCCAACTCCGAGGGGCTCGGCGGCGTCTCCATGGCCGACCTGGTCCGCCGCTCGCTGCGCATGAACCCCTCACGCGTCATCGTGGGCGAGGTGCTGGGCGATGAGATCGTCACGATGCTCAATGCCATGAGCCAGGGCAATGACGGCTCGCTGTCGACCATCCACGCCAACTCCTCGATCGAGGTCTTCAACCGCATCGGGACCTACGCGATCCAGAGCCGTGAACGCCTGCCGCTGGAGGCCACCACGATGTTGATCGCCGGTGCGCTCGACTTCGTGGTCTTCCTGCGCAAGCACAACGACCACGAGCACGGTGGCGGGCAGGCACGCGTGGTGGAGAGCATCCGCGAGGTCGTCGGTCACGACGGTCAGGTGCTCTCCAGCGAGGTGTTCGCACCGGGACCGGACGGCCGGGCCGCCGCGCACGCTCCGATCTCCTGCATGGATGAGCTCCGCCCACACGGCTACGACCCACAGGTCCACGGCGCATGGGCGTGATCGTCGAGTCCCTGCGTCTCCCACTCGCCCTGTCGGCCGGGGCGTTCCTGGGGCTCGGTATCGCTGTCCTGTTGATGGCACTGCGGGGCGAGTCACCGTTCCCGGAGCGATCCAAGGGCACCCGGCGTGCCTCGGTGGTCCCCACGGCGCGTCGTGGTCGTCAGATCCTGATCGGCCTCACCGTCGGGATCGTCGTGCTCGTCGTCACCCGCTGGTTCGTGCTGGCGATCGTGCTCGGTGTCGTGGTCGCCACCTGGGACAAGCTCTTCGGCGGCGTGCGGCAGGAGCGAGCAGCGATCGTCCGGGCGGAAGGGCTGGCCACGTGGATCGAGTCCCTGCGCGACACGATCGCCGGAGCGGTGGGCCTGGAGCAGGCCATCCCGGCCACCGCCGTCAACGCAGCCCCGTCCATCAGGCCGTCGCTCAACCTGCTCGTCGACCGGCTGCGGGTGCGTGAGCCGCTGCCGGACGCGCTGATGAAGTTCGCCGACGACCTCGACGATGCGTCGGCCGATCTCGTGGTGGCCGCCCTCGTGCTGAACTCGCGGCTGCGTGGCCCCGGTCTGCGCGACGTCCTCACCGCGCTGGCGACCTCCTCGCGTGATGAGCTCGACGTCCGTCGCCGGGTGGAGGCGAGCCGTCGCAGCACCCGCCGCAGCGTGCAGGTCGTGGTGCTCGTGATCACCGTCGTCGCAGGTGCGCTGGTCCTGTTCAACCAGGAGTACATGGCCCCCTACGGCACCCTGACCGGTCAGATGGTGCTCGGCGTCGTCCTGGCGGTCTTCGGGCTCGCGGTCTTCTGGCTGCGCCGGCTCTCGGGCGTCGAGGAGCCGCAGCGCTTCCTCATCGGGACCGCCACCAGGAGCTCGCCATGATCGCTGAGCTGGCAGCGGGCGCGGTCGCGGGGGGAGGCCTCGCCCTGCTCGTGATGCTCCTGGTCCAGCCACAGCCCGGCATCGCCGCGACCCTCGCCCGCCTGGAGCGCGGTGGGCGACGGTCGGCCGTGACCCGCAGCGCCGCGGGGGAGCGGACCGACGGCAGGCTTGATCGTGCACGCGAGTCGATCGGTGCACGCCTGGAGAGCGAGGCGACGCTGCGCGGCTGGCAGCTGAGCCGGACCCGTACCGACCTGGCGGTCATGAACCGCACGCTGACCCACCACCTGGGCACCAAGGCGCTGCTCGGCCTGGCCGCCTTCATCTGGTTCCCGGGCGTCATCACGCTCCTGGGGTACAGCAACTCGCTCGGGGTGCCGATCGTCGTCGCCGTGGTCGCCGGGTTCGTGGGGTTCATGCTCCCGGACCTGCAGCTGCACCGGGATGCGGAGTCCCGCCGACGTGACTTCCGCCATGTGGTGGGTTCCTTCCTCGACCTGGTCGCGATGAACCTGGCCGGCGGACGCGGTCTGCCCGAGGCGCTCATGGCCGCGTCCTCCTTCGGGGGCCACTGGGCCATGGTGCGTCTGCGACAGGCCCTGTCCAACGCCCGCATCATGGGTCTGACGCCGTGGGAGAGCATCGCACGCCTCGGTGAGGACCTCGGGGTGGAGGAGCTACGGGACCTCGCCTCGGCCCTCGCCCTGGCCGGTGACGAAGGCGCTCGGATCCGCACCTCGCTCATGGCCAGGGCCGAGAGCATGCGTCGCAAGGAGCTCGTCGACGTCGAGGGCGCGGCCGGTGAGTCGTCCCAGTCGATGCTGCTGGCACAGCTGCTGATGTGCATCGCGTTCTTGGTATTCTTGTCCTATCCTGCGGTCAGCCAGCTGGGTTCGTGAGCAGCCCAGTCATCGGTTCCTGATCACATCCCCCCACACCTGACCGAGAGGAGAGCCGCGTGGCTCCGGAGCTGTTCTACGCCAGGGCGGTCATCATGTTCGTGCGAGCACGCGCCGACGAGGCACGTCGTCAGGGCCGAAACGAGCTCGGGGCCTCCGCCATCGAGTGGGCCATCATCTCCGGTGTCCTCGTGGTTCTCGCCCTGCTGCTCGGGCGGATCATCCAGGGCGTCGTGGAGAGCAATGCCAGCAAGATTGAGAGTGGCGGCTGAGCAGATCCATGAGGGGGTACCAGGGGCGGAGCCGACGACGCCGTGACGATCGTGGCACGAGCGCGCTGGAGTTCTCCATCATCGCGCCGGTCTTCCTGCTGCTGATCTTTACGATCATCCAGGCCGGCCTGTACCTCTATGCCCGCAACACCGCGCAGTCCGCGTCGCGTGAGGGCGTCTCCTACCTCCGGCTGGCGGGCAACAACTCCGATCCCGAGGCCTTCCGCTCGGCGGCGGAGAACCTCACGGAGAGCTATGCCTCCAAGCTGGGGCGCCTCAAGGACGTGGACGCCTACGGCACCATCAACCTGGACACGGGCCGCGTCTCGATGATCGTGGTCGGCAACGTGGTCCTGCCCCTCGGCGGGGACGTGGAGATCCAGCAGACGTCGACGGCGACGCTCGAGCAGTTCCGGGGCGACCTGCGGGACGGGTCGTGACGCGTCCGGGGAGTGACTCCCCGGCGGGGGTTCCGGGCCGTGGGCGGAAGATGTACGCAGGCACGGCGAGCCTGGAGCTGGTGATCGTGGCGCCGTTCCTGCTGGCCCTGATGATGTTGATCATCGCCTTCGGCCGCTATGCCCAGACGGAGAACATGGTGGACCAGGCGGCACGTGACGCCACCCGGGCAGCCACCGCGCAGAACGAGCGTGGCGCCGTGCCCGGTGTGGCCGAGCAGGTGGCCACCCAGGCCATGCGCAACGCGCCGGAGTCCTGCCGGGGCTCCACCGTGATCGACCCACCGCGTCTGACTCCCAACGCGTACGGCCTCCCGGACGCCAACAACCCGTTGGCGATCGACTCCGTCTCCATCACGGTGCGGTGCACCCTCAACCTGGGCGACCTGGCGGCACTCCCACTGCGGTCGGTGGAGATCCAGCGCACGTTCACCAGCCCGCTCGACCGTTACCGGGGGTACCGATGACAGGCCCCGCATCGATGGTCGGCGCCGGCTGGCGCCGCGGTTGGGGGCGTGACGAAGGCGGATCGATCTCCCCGTTCGTCGTCATCGTCTCCTTGGCGATCATCATGCTGGCCGCGCTGGTGATCGACGGTGGTCGACAGCTCAACGGCAAGGGACGGGCCATCGCCTACGCGCAGGAGGCTGCCCGCGCCGGCGCACAGGCCGTGGACGTCACCGACCCACGACTCGACCTCGACGTCGGCCTCGCGTTGCGGGCGGCCGGGGAGTTCTGTGCGCAGGCGCGCGCCGCAGACGCTCAGCTGGTGGTGTGCCGTCCGAACATCACGACCATCAACGACCCTGCCGGCACGTTCAGGGCAGTGACGGTCACAGCGGAGGTGGAGTCCGACGCGATCCTGCTGGGCATCATCGGGCGATCGATCCTCCGCTCCAGCGGCACGGCCCTCGCGCGACCCGTGAGCGGCATCTCCGAGGCCGACAGCGGCAAGGTCTCCACGATGGGCCCGCCGTCCGTGGGACCCCCGAGTCCGGGCGCGCCGCCGTCGACGGCCCCGACCTCGGTCCCGACCGAGACCATGGAGCCGTGCATCCCCCGGGACGAGGACGAGGACGCCGATGAGGATGCTGACGGCGAGGATCCCGGGGAGGGCGACGACGACGGCGATGACGCCGACGGCGACGATGACGACGACCTCGAGGTCTGCCCGGAGCCTGAGCCGGGGTCGGACTGAGAGTCCGGTGGGCGGGACCATCGTTCGGCGTGCAAGGCCCTGACCGGCTATCATGAGTCGGCCGTACTCACCGCCAGGGGGACATGGATGCTTGTTCGACGACCTCGGGTCGCCACAGGCTGCGCCGTCGCGGCCCTGCTGTTGGCCGGTGCCTGTTCGGGTGAGAGCGAGCCGGAGCCCGAGACGAGTGCCGAGGCCGAGCAGACGTCGCAGGAGGTGTCGCCGCAGCCGGCCGGCGCCCATGGCGTGACGACGAGCATCGTCAACTGGGAGGACCACCACGACAACGAGGCCGTCGTGGCCTGGAAGGCGGTGAACGAGGCCACCAGCGCGAGCATCAACAACGGCGAGCTCGTGGACGGGTTCAGCGAGGGGTACGGCAAGGAGGTCCGGCAGGTCTATCTCGACGCCTTCGACATCGCCTGGCCCGAGGACATGAAGGTACCCACCGAGGGTGACGTGCGGATCGAGTCGGCCGAGCTGGACGGCGACGAGGCCGACCTGGTCGTGTGCCAGTGGGCTCCCACCACCGACTACGTGAGTGAGGACGTCAAGGAGATCTGGCGCAAGCAGGTGGTCGAGATGAAGAAGGTCTCGGGGACGTGGAAGATCGTCTCGCTCGACGAGGGCGAGCAGTGCGAAGGAGAGGCACCGCAATGAGAAGGTTTCTGTGTGCGTTGTCAGCCGGCACGCTCGCCATGGCGGTGATGGTCGGCGTCCAGGTGGTGACCTCGGAGCCGGCTGCGGCCTGCCCGACCTCCGACCCCAACTGCGACTCTCCGGGAGAGACCACCCGCCCGGACCCGGCCCGGTTCAGCGACGGCACGCAGCGCGAGAGCATCACCACGCCCAAGCGCAGCTGCTCGGTGTACGCCAACGGCAGCGGCATGGGATCGTTCTGCGTCACCCTGGGCGGCGGTGGCGTCTCACAGACCCTGCGCGAACGCTTCGCGGGACAGGACCTCCAGCGGTGCCGCTACGGCGAGATCCCCGGATCCATCGAGCGACCGTACAACGCCAATCCCGACCGAGGCCGGTACATGCTCATGCGGTGCCTCAACAACATCGACTTCGACACGTACTCCGGCGGGACGGATCGCACCCTCGACATCTCGATCGTCTTCGTCCCGAACGGGACGGACACCAGCTACGACGGCAACCCGTTGTCGGACTTCCTGTGGCGCCAGATCAACAACGCCACCAGGCTGCCGGCGCCGTTCATGGTCACGCGGCCGAACCCCACGCCCCTGGTGGGGACGCCGACCTTCTTCACCTTCCGCTGGATCAACCCCGTGACCGAGGAGCTCGTCGCCCAGGGACCGTACGCCGACCGCGAGCAGGGTGGCCCCTTCCGTGAGATCGAGGAGAACGGGTTCACGATGCAGGCCCAGGCGACGTCGATCACGATCGACCCGAACCAGGAAGGCATCGACGCGGTCACCTGCGATCCCGACACTCCCTACATCGACGGGGCCGATCCCGACCAGCAGCCCGCCGAGGCGTGCTCGATCACCTTCCCCCGGTCCTCGGCCTCGGCGCGTGAGCTGGCGACCGAGCCGATTCCCGACAACGTCGACGAGGCCTTCCACGCTGACATCGAGGTGCGCTGGGAGGTCCGCTACGGCGAGCAGGGCGAGGAGATGCGCCAGCTCGGTGACGGGTTCACCATGCGCCTGCAGCAGGTGATCCCGGTGCAGGAAGTCCAAGCCGCCAACCAGCCCCCCATCGTCGTCTTCTGACGACCACGAGGTGAGACCCATGACAGCGACCACTGACCGGCCCAGCGGATCCCGTCTGCCCTCGATCACCGACGTCCCGAGTCGGGGCGCACAGGTCGCCAAGGGCGTGGTGGCACTCCTCGGCGCCTTGGTCGTGGTCATCGGTGTGCCTGTTGCGCTCCTGGCCGCCTTCGGCCCGCCGTGGCCGAGCGAGGCTCCTTCCCTGGAGCTGTTGACCCGGCCGACCACGACCGAGGCCATG
Source organism: Aeromicrobium sp. CTD01-1L150 (assembly GCF_041951745.1). Lineage (GTDB taxonomy): Bacteria > Actinomycetota > Actinomycetes > Propionibacteriales > Nocardioidaceae > Aeromicrobium. Next base: position 2,461,900 of record NZ_CP169555.1, on the reverse strand, counting down.
ATGAGCGTCCTGGCCGTCGTCGTGTGGTTGGCATGGGCGCACTTCGTGGTCTGCCTCGCGGTCGAGGCCGTGGCCGAGAGACGTCGCCGCGGTCTCGCCCCGCACGTGCCCGGCGGTGGGATCGGCACGCAGGCACTCGCTCGTCGCATCGTCGCCACGATCGTGCTGATGGCGGGAACGACGTCGATCGGGATGGGCTCGGCCTCGGCGGCCGCGGCGCCGTCGGCGAGCGAGTCCGTCGTCACCTCCACCGTCCTTCCTCCGGCGGCGTCCTTCTCGGGGACGCCCACCGAGGAGCAGACCGGGCTCGGCTCTGCTGCGTTGCCGTCCCTGGGTGATCTGCAGACCGCCACCGCCCACGACGTGGAGGCGGGCGTCACCACCTACTACGACGTCAAGCCGCCGAACGGCCGCCACTACGACACGCTGTGGGACATCGCCGATCGGTACCTGGGCGACGGTCTGCGCTACAAGGAGATCTGGGCGCTCAACAAGGACGTCACGCAGCCCGATGGCCGCAAGCTCACCAACGCCGACCTGATCCATCCCGGCTGGGTCATGAAGATGCCCTCCGATGCCAGTGGTCCCGGCCTGAAGGTCGTCGAGCACGCTCCCTTGTCCCCGGAGGGCCCCAGCGGGTCGGCCACCGCCGAGGGCGCCTCGGCCGAGGCCGCTGCTGCCGACGCCGCACCGGCGTCGCAGGGTGTCGGGGGATCGGCCGAGGCAGGCGGCGCCCTCATCCGCAGCGAGTGGCAGCCGTTCTTCGGCGTGGCCGGCGGTCTGGCCCTCGCCGGGGCGTTCCTCGGTCTGCGCCGGCACCGCGCCGCCACACCGGGCAGCGCACGCTGGAGCCTGCGGCGCGCCGATCGGCCCGACCCCACCGACCCCACTCCCAACCCGCCCACCCCTGGTGGACAGCTCAAGGACGAGGCGGACGTCTCCGGTGTCGAGTGGCTGGACGGTGTGCTCCGCTCGTGGAACGACGGTCCGGTGCCTGCGCCGGCCCGAGTGTCCCTCGGCGAGGCCGGTCTGGTCATCACCTTCGATGAGGATCCGGGCCGCTCCGCCCCTGCGGGATGGTCGTCGCCCCGACCCACCACGTGGACCCTGGAGCGCGGTGCGAGCGTTCGGGGCGCAGGTCCGGCGCCCCTGCCCGCACTGGTGACGATCGGACGTCGCGACGACGGCAGTCTGCTGCTGGTGGACCTGGAGTCCCAGCCAGGGGTCATCGCGCTCGACGGTGACACCGAGAAGGCCCGCGGTCTGGCCCTGAGCCTGGCCCTCGACAGCGCCACCCACCCGTGGGCCGATGCCCGCCGGGTCACCCTGGTCGGGTTCGCCGACGACGTCACCGCTGCCGGCCCGGGCTCGCTGCGTCGCAGCGACGACGTCGGACGGGTGCTGGAGTCGCTCGACAACATCGCCCGCCACCAACGGCAGGCGTGCCGTGATGCGGGAGCCACTGACGTGCGCGCAGCACGCCAGCTGGTGCCGGAGGCCGACTGGACCTACCACCTCGTGGTGTGCTCGGGTGCACCGTCACCCAGCGACCTCGCTCAGCTGCGTGCGCTGGCGGCTGACCCGCTGGTCTCCGTGGGTGTCGTGATCCTCGGAGGCGACCGTGAGGCCGCGCTCAGCCTGCACATGCGCAGCGACGGTCGCATCAGCGCACCGCACCTGGGGATCGACGTGCAGGCACAGGTCCTTGACGTCGATGCCACACGGGCTCTTGCCGAGCTGTTCCAGGCCCCCACGGGTGGGCGGCGTCCCACGCTCGACCAGCTGGTCGATGCCCTGGAGAACGAGACGCAGGTCAGTGAGCCGGCCTCGAGCGCGGTGGCGGAGGTGAGCATTCTCGGCCCGGTGCAGGTGCGTGCCGCCGGTGAGGTCGAGACCGAGCGTGAGCCCTTGCTCACCGAGCTGCTCGTCCTGCTCGCGCTGCATCCGCAGGGCGTCCACGCCAACCGGCTCAGCGCCGCGCTGTGGCCGCGTGGCGTGGAGGCCGACCTGCGTGACAGCGCGCTGGGCCAGTTGAGCACATGGTTGGGCACCACCCAGGACGGTGCTCCCGTCCTGCTCGAGGAGGCTGGTCTCTGGCGCCTCGCGCCCGGAGCCGTGCGGCTCGACTGGGACGCCTTCCGCGACCTGCTCAACCGTGCGGCCACCGACGGCCGCAACCGGGAGAGCCACCTGCGTGCGGCCCTGGACCTGGTGGAGGGCACGCCCTTCGACGGCGTCGCGGAGCGGCGTTACGCCTGGTTGGAGGGGCTCACCGTCGAGACCGACATCGCGCTCGCCGTGGAGCTCACGGTGCAGGCCCTGGCCGAGGCCGCCACGTCGCGCGGTGACGTCGCCGCGGCGCAGGCAGCTCTGCAACGCGGACTCGCCCTGCTGCCGGCCAACGAGGAGCTGTGGCGCTCCAGGCTGTGGCTCGCGGAGTCGCAGGGCGACTCCGGTGAGATCGAGTCGGTGGTCGATGCGATGTACGCCTCGATCGCCGAGCACGGCTCGCCCGTCGGCGCCTCTGCGGCCACCGACGCCCTGGTCGACGAGCTCGTCCCGGGCTACCGCTCCAGCGTCGCGTAAGGTATCCAGGCGGCGTCGGTCACGATGCGGTGGGCCGCAGCCGGCTCATCGGTGCGGGACTACGCTGGGATGGCCATGACTGAGCCGAACCCCACCGCCTACCTCGACCACGCGGCCACCACGCCGATGCTGGCCGAGGCGCGCGAGGTGCTGGCCGAACAGCTGCAGCGCACCGGCAACGCCTCGAGCCTGCACGCCTCCGGGCGTGCTGCCCGACGGACGGTGGAGGAGTCCCGCGAGATCATCGCCGAGAACCTGGGGGCACGGCCCGGCGAGGTGGTGTTCTGCTCCGGCGGCACCGAGGCCAACAACCTCGCCATCAAGGGCCTGTTCTGGGCCCGCCGTGCTGGCGATCCGCAGCGTGACCGCGTCGTGTTCAGCTCCATCGAGCACCATGCCCTGCTCGACCCCGTCACCTGGCTGGCCGCGCACGAGGGTGCCCGAATCGACACCACCCCCGTCGATCGCCAGGGCAGGGTCGTCATCGACGCGCTGCGCCGGGCCGTGGAGCGGGCGCCGCAGGAGGTCAGCGTCGTCACCACGATGTGGGCCAACAACGAGATGGGCACCATCCAGCCGATCGACGAGGTCGTGGCGATCGCCCGCGAGCACGACGTCCCGGTGCACAGCGACGCGGTCCAGGCCGCCGGGTACGTGCCACTCGACTTCGACGCCTCCGGCCTGGACGCCATGACCCTCACCGCCCACAAGCTGGGGGGTCCGGTCGGGGTCGGGGCACTGGTGCTGCGGCGCGAGATCGAGCCGACGCCGCTGCTGCACGGCGGCGGGCAGGAACGCGACCTGCGCTCGGGCACCATCGGCGTGGCGCTCATCGCCTCCTTCGCCAAGGCGCTCGAGGTCACGGTGGCGCGGCAGGCCGAGGCCTCGGCACGCATCGAGCGGCTGCGGCAGCGCCTCGTGCAGGGCATCGCGCACGCCGTGCCCGGCGCCGTGGTGAACGGAGACCCGGAGCCAGGTGTGGACCATCGACTGCCCAACATCGCCCACGTGACCTTCCCCGGGTGCGAGGGCGACGCCATGCTGATGCTCCTGGATGCGCAGGGTGTGGAGTGCTCCACCGGCTCGGCCTGCGCCGCTGGAGTGCCGCAACCGAGCCACGTCCTGCTCGCAATGGGTTTTGAGGAAGCCGCCGCTCGCGGCTCACTGCGCTTCAGCCTGGGCCACACCAGCACCGAGGCCGACATCGACCGGCTTCTGGCGGTCCTGCCGACCGTCCACGAGCGTGCCCGGGCAGCCTCGTTGGTCAGGAGCCGCTGATGTCCCGCCTGATCGCCGCGATGTCCGGTGGAGTCGACTCTGCCGTCGCTGCGGCGCGTGCCGTGGACGCCGGGCACGACGTCACCGGTGTCCACCTCGCGCTCAGCCGGAATCCGCGCTCCTACCGCTCGGGAGCCCGGGGATGCTGCTCCATCGAGGACTCCTCCGACGCTCGCCGGGCCGCGGACACCCTGGAGATCCCGTTCTACGTGTGGGACATGAGCGAGGAGTTCGCCGATGAGGTGGTCGACGACTTCATCGAGGAGTACTCGGCCGGTCGCACCCCCAACCCGTGCCTGCGCTGCAACGAGAAGATCAAGTTCGCCGCGGTGCTCGAGCGCGCGCTCGCGCTCGGCTTCGACGGCGTCGTCACCGGTCACTACGCCCAGCTGCGCGACGGTGCCGACGGTGGCTCGGAGCCCGGTCCGATCGAGCTGCACAGGGCGGTCGACCACGGCAAGGACCAGTCCTACGTCCTCGGTGTCCTCACCCAGGAGCAGCTGGCCCACTCGCACTTCCCGCTCGGTGGGTCGGACAAGAGCGACGTCCGGCTCGAGGCCGAGCGTCGTGGCCTGCAGGTGGCCCACAAGCCGGACAGCCACGACATCTGCTTCGTGGCCGACGGCGACAACGCCGGCTGGCTCGCCGACAAGCTCGGCCCCCGTCCGGGAACGGTCGTCGACGAGTCGGGTGAGGTCCTGCGTGAGCACGACGGTGCGTACGCCTTCACGATCGGGCAGCGCCGGGGCCTGCGTCTGGGCGTGCCCGCAGACGACGGCAAGCCACGCTTCGTGCTGGACATCGAGCCGGTCAGCGGCACCGTCACGGTGGGGCCGCGTGAGCACCTGCTCGTCGATGCCCTGGAGGGCATCCGACCGCTGTGGTGCGGAACCGCTCCGGGCGAACCGCTGGAGTGCACGGTGCAGCTGCGGGCGCACGGAGCCGAGCACCGTGCTGTCGTCGAGGTGGACGGCGAATCGGTGCACGTCCAGCTCCTCGAGCCTGCCGAGGGGATCGCCCCCGGGCAGGCCGTGGTCATCTACGACGGCACGCGCGTCGTCGGCTCGGCCACCATCGCCAGCACCCACCGGATGGCGGACCAGACGTCGTGAGAGCGAGCGGCGTCGGCTCCATGCCCGGCGAGGACCTCGCCGAGACCCTGCGCATCGTGCGTGGCGAGCTCGACGAGCTGCTGTTCGTCCCCGAGCTGCCTGCCCGTGGCGTCCACGCCGGCATGATCGGTCGATCGCTCGCCCTGCTCGACGGGCTGTCCGCAGACCTTCAGCCCTCGGCCTGGCGGCTCACCGACGCCCCGGGCGTCGACCACCGCCGGGCACGTTCGCTGCTGGCCCAGGACCTCGACGTCGTCGAGGAGCTCTGGGGCGACCACGACGGCACCCTCAAGCAGCAGGTGGCCGGGCCGTGGACGCTCGCCGCCGGCGTCGAGCTGCCGCGTGGCGAACGAGTGCTGTCCGACCACGGGGCACGACGCGACCTGGCCGCGTCGCTCGCGTCAGGGCTCGCCACGCACCTCGCGGACCTGCGCCGCCGTCTCCCGCACGCCGACCTCGTCGTCCAGGTCGATGAACCGTCCCTCCCGGCCGTCCTGGCCGCCCGAGTGCCCACGGCGAGCGGATTCGGCAAGTACCGCACGATTTACCCGTCGGAGGCCGATGCGGGGCTGCGTGCGCTCGTGGACGTCGTGCGTGAGGCGGGCGCCACCCCGGTCGCCCACTCGTGTGCGCCCGACGTCCCGGTCGCGTTGCTCTCCGGCGCAGGGTTCTCGGCGGTCAGCTTCGACGCCACGCTCGTCGACCCCGACGACCCGTGGGCCGAGGCCTTCGAGTCCGGCCTGGACCTGTGGCCCGGGCTGGTGTCCGCGCTGGAGCCGGTGGGGGACACGGCGGTGCGTTCCCGGCTGGATGAGTTCATGGCGCGACTTGGCTTCGAGGTGGAACAGCACGCGGAGCGACTGGTCCTCACCCCGACGTGCGGGCTCGCCGGTGCACAGCCTGCGTGGGCCGCGCAAGGCCTGACCATGCTGACCCGGATCGCCGCTGACCTGGCTCAGAACACCTGACGTCGCCGCGGGTTGGTTCCGTAGCGGATCGTGCCGAGCCCCAGGACGATGAGGGCGGCGCTCACCAGGTGCGTGGCCCGAAGTCCGGTGAACCCGTCAGTGAGGACGAACGTCGCGATGCCCGCCGCGACCAGGGCGATGCCGGCCACGATGGCCGCGGTGCGCTGCGCTCGGGTGCGATGTGCCATGACCCCATGGTGTCAATCCTGCGTGGTCTCGCAGGTCGGGCGTCGTACCGGTGTCTGCGGACGCCGATATCGTCAGGGGCATGGCGAGTGAGGTGGGTTCGGACGAGGCGGGCCTGAAGCAGCGGCACAAGGAGCTGGCGGAGCAGGTCGAGGAGCACCGCCAGAGGTACCACCGCGACGACGCACCAGTGATCTCCGACGGCGAGTACGACGCCCTGGTGCGCGAGCTGGAGGCGCTCGAGGAGCGACTGCCCGAGCTGCGGACCCCGGACTCACCCACTCAGCAGGTCGGGGCCATGGTCTCCTCGACGTTCGAGGCGTACGAGCACCGTGAGCGCATGATGAGCCTCGACAACGCATTCGCCTACGACGAGCTCGAGGCCTGGCACGGTCGACTCGTGCGTGAGGGCATCGACGATGCGCAGTTCCTGTGTGAGCTCAAGGTCGACGGCCTGGCCATCTCACTGACCTACGAGGACGGTGTGCTGACCCGAGGTGTGACGCGCGGCGACGGCAGGGTCGGTGAGGACGTCACCAACAACGTCCGGACCATCGAGGTCGTGCCTCACCGGCTGACCGGCAGCCAGGAGTACCCCGTGCCGGCCTACGTCGAGGTGCGCGGGGAGGTCTACTTCCCGACGCAGGCCTTCGAGGAGTTCAACGCGGCTTGGGCGGAGGCGGGCCACAACCCCTTCGCCAACCCGCGCAACGCTGCGGCCGGTTCCCTGCGCATGAAGGACACGTCCGTCACGGCGAGCCGTCCGCTGGCCATGGTGTGTCACGGTCTCGGCCACCGCGAGGGATTCACGCCGCAGCGACAGTCCGAGGCGTACGCCGCGCTGCGGTCGTGGGGACTGCCCACGTCGGACCGTGCCAAGGTCGTGCCGGATCTCCAGGGTGTCGAGGCCTTCATCGAGTACTACGGCGAGCGCCGCCACGACGTCGAGCACGACATCGACGGTGTCGTCGTCAAGGTCGACCAGGTCTCGTTGCAGGGTCGGCTCGGGTCGACGTCTCGTGCGCCGCGCTGGGCGATCGCGTTCAAGTACCCGCCGGAAGAGGTGAACACCCGCCTGCTGGACATCCGGGTCAACGTCGGGCGCACCGGCCGGGTCACTCCGTACGGCGTCATGGACCCGGCCAAGGTCGCGGGCTCCACGGTCGAGATGGCCACCCTGCACAACCAGTACGAGGTCAAGCGCAAGGGGGTGCTCATCGGCGACATGGTGGTGCTGCGCAAGGCGGGCGACGTCATCCCCGAGATCGTCGGCCCCGTGGTCCAGCTGCGCGACGGCTCCGAGCGGGAGTTCGTCATGCCCACCGAGTGCCCGTCGTGCGGCACGACGCTGGCACCCAGCAAGGAGGGCGACAAGGACATCCGGTGTCCCAACACACGCTCGTGCCCGTCACAGCTGCGTGAACGCTTGACCCATGTCGGGGGTCGCGGGGCTTTCGACATCGAGGTCTTCGGCTGGGAGGGTGCCGTGGCGCTGCTGGAGGCCGGGGTGCTCGCCGACGAGGGCGGGTTGTTCTCGCTCACCGAGGAACAGCTGCTGACCGTCCCGCTGTACACCCGCAACCCCACGCCGGCAGAGCGGAAGGACGGCATCACCGACCAGCAGCTCAGCGCCAACGGCGTCGCGCTGCTGGAGAACCTGCAGTCCGCCAAGGAGCAGCCGTTGTGGCGCGTGCTCGTGGCGTTGTCCATCCGCCACGTCGGACCCACGGCGGCCCGGGCCCTGGCCACCGAGTTCGGGTCCATGCAGGCCATCCGTGAGGCCACGCCCGAGCAGCTCGCCGCGGCCGAGGGTGTCGGTCCCACCATCGTGGAGGCGGTGCAGGACTGGTTCGCCGTCGACTGGCACGTGGGCATCGTCGAGGCATGGGCGCAGGCGGGCGTGCGCATGGCGGACGAGCGCGACGAGAGCATCGACCGAACGCTGCAAGGGCTCACCGTCGTCGTCACCGGCTCGCTGGACGGCTACACGCGCGACTCCGTCAAGGAGGCGATCATCGCCCGCGGCGGCAAGGCATCGGGATCGGTCAGCAAGAAGACCGACTACGTGGTGGTGGGGGAGAACGCCGGGACCAAGGCCGAGAAGGCCGAGCAGCTGGGGGTCCCGATCCTCGACGAGGCGGGGTTCGACCGGCTCCTGGCCGAGGGCCCGCCAGGTGGCGACACCGCAAGTGCCGAGGAGTGACGTCGCGAGGCCCTCGTCAGGGATCGGTGACGCGGCGGGCGGCGAAGGTCGCGATCGCCACGACCGCGAAGCCGATGCCCCACCAGGTCAGAGCGCCGGCGGCGGCATAGAGGGCCACGGTGATGAAGAGCATGATCTGCACGGCGAGGCGCAACGGGTTGTCGAGGCGCCGCGGGGACATCGGGGCCATCCACTGCGCCCAGATCCCGATCGCGACCATGGCGAGGAACACGCCCAGGGCCCAGCCGAGCCAGCCGCCCACGATGCCGTGACCCGCGACGACGAGCAGGATGACCATGGCCAGCTCGCACAGGAAGGCCACGGCATCGAGGGGGCCGACGTTCTCCGGCTTGGTGGGAGGCACGTCGGCAGCCTAGGGGTTTGAGGCGGCCCGCACCCTGCCAGGCCGTACCTGACCGCACTAGTCTGGACCCGTGGAGACGAACAAGCGTCCGTTGGTGGGGACCCGGTGGGCCGTCGCGCTGGTCGTCACCGCCTTCCTGGTCTCCGTCGTGCACTACGCCGACAACGTGGCGAACTACGCCGAGTACCCCCAGCCGCCGGCCGATGCGTTCTTGCCCGCGCCGTCTGCGACGGTGATCGCGATTTCCTGGGTGGTCTTCACCGTGCTGGGTATCTCGGGCCTGGTGCTGTTCCTACGCCGCAGACTCGTCCCGGCCGTGGTCTGCCTCGCCCTGTACTCCGGCAGCGGGTTGATCGGCATCGGCCACTACACCGTGCCCGGTGCCCTGGACATGATCTGGTGGCGCCACCTGCACGTCGTGGTCGACATCGCTGTCGGGGTGAGTCTGCTCTGCTTCGCCCTCTGGGCCTTCCTCGCCAACCGGCCCGCGAGCTTGAAGGCATGAGCGACGTCTGGCAGAGCCCTCACGGCGATCCGCGGACTGGTGGGAATCCCGAGGGAGAGAAGGCGACGTACGCGGAGTACCTGGATCACTTCCGCAAGACCCTCGCGCTGAAGTGCGAGGACCTGACGCCCGAGCAGCTGGCCACGCGCAGTGTGCCGCCGAGCAGTCTGAGCCTGCTCGGCCTGGTCCGGCACCTGGCGAAGGTCGAACACTTCTGGTTCGTCAAGGTGGCGCGAGGCGTCGACGAGCCGCGGCTGTACGGGACCGACGAGCAACGCGACCGGGACTTCGACGGCGTCGAACCGACGCAGGAGTGCGTGGACGAGGCCTTGGCCACGTGGGGTGCCCAGATCGCGGCCGCGGAGTCGTGGTTCAAGGCGCTGCCCGAGGAGGGCCTCGGACGCGAGCTGCCGATCCCCGGCCGCGACGAGGTCACGAGTGTCCGTGACCTCGTCGTGCACATGATCGAGGAGTACGCCCGGCACTGTGGCCACGCCGACCTGCTGCGTGAGTGCCTCGACGGCCGCACGGGTCAGTAGTCAGCCCACTCGTCTGGCAAAGAGTCGCGCACCGGCGACGGCGGCCACCGCGAGCGTCACCAGGCACCACCCGATGGCCCACCAGGGGTGGGAGTCCAGGGGCGTGCCCATCCACAGTCCGCGCAGCGTCTCGATGACCGGTGTGTAGGGCTGGTGCTCGGCGAACCCACGCAGGACCGCCGGCAGGGTCTCCGCAGGAACGAAGGCCGTGCTCAGGTAGGGAAGGAACAACGGGATGATTGCCACGGACGTCGCAGCCTCGGGCGTCTTGACCAGCAGTCCGAGCGCGGCGCACAGCCATGAGACGGCGACGATGAACAGCAGGATCAGGCCGACGGCGGCGAGCCAGGCGAGTGGCCCACCGGTGGGGCGCCACCCGACGAGCAGCCCGACGGCGATGACCAGGGTGGTCGCGACGACGTTGCGGGCGACGCTGGCCACCACATGGCCCACGATGACTGATCCTGCACTGATCGGCATGGAGCGGAACCGGTCGATGACGCCGGCGTCGAGGTCGTGCGCGAGCGAGATCGCCGTGCTGCCGGCGCCGTACCCCGCGCACAGCACGATGAGGCCCGGCACCACGTAGTTCTCGTAGGCGACGCCGGTGTCCATCGCCCCGCCGAAGACGTACACGAACAGCACGATCAGCACGACGGGCAGGAACAGGGCCATGAAGAAGGCGTCCGGCTCACGCCAGGCGCGCAACAGGCTGCGGTGGCTCATTGCGCGGGCGTCGGCGATGGTGGTGGCGGTGCTCATGCGAGTTCCTTCTCGGTCAGGGTGAAGAAGACGTCATCGAGAGTGGGTTGGTGGGTGGAGACCCGGGTCGGCTCGATGCCCGCGGCGTCCAGGCGAGCCAGGGTCAGGCTCAGCTCGCGGGCGCTACCGTCGGTCGTGAGCTCGAGGCGGCGTCCCTCGGGGTCCAGGCGTCCACCGAGCAGCGCCAGTGCCGCGCTCGCGGTGGAGCCGTCGGCGAAGTCCACCGTCAGCCGGTCACCGCCGAGCCCGTCCTTCAGCGCGGACGGCGTGTCCTCGGCGACGATCCTCCCGCCGTGGAGCACGGCGATGCGGTCGGCGAGTCGGTCCGCCTCTTCCAGGTACTGCGTCGTCAGCAGGACGGTGACGCCCTCGTCGGCGAATCGACGCACGTTGGACCAGACCTGCTCACGGCTCCGCGGGTCGAGGCCGGTGGTCGGCTCGTCGAGCACCAGCAGCTGCGGGGTGACGATCATGCTGATGGCGAGGTCGAGACGTCGCCGCATGCCTCCGGAGTAGGTGCTGGTACGGCGGTCGGCGGCGTCGGTGAGGTCGAACTGCTCCAGGAGCTCACGTGACCGCAGCGCGGCGTGCCTCGGAGACAGGCGCAGGAGGCGTGCCATCAGCCGCAGGTTCTCCGCGCCGGTGAGTAGGTCGTCGACCGCCGCGTACTGCCCGGTCAGGGCGATGGACCGTCGGACGCTGACCGGGTCGTCCAGGAGGTCGTGACCGGCGATGGTCGCGGAGCCGGAGTCCGGGGTGAGCAAGGTGCCGAGGATGCGCACCAGTGTCGTCTTGCCGGCGCCGTTGGGCCCCAGGAGCCCGAAGATGGAGCCGGAAGCGATGTCGAGGTCGATGCCGTCGAGCACCGTGTGCTCGCGGTACGCCTTGTGCAGGCCGCGTGCCTGAACTGTGTATGTCATACACAAAACTGTATATGACGTACACGGATTATGGCAAAGGTGCTCCGCGGCTCGTGTGGGCCTCCCGATGCTCCCGCCGTACCTGGCCGACCTGCCACATGCTGGCGTGCGGTGTCGGGTGGCAGGATGACGACCATGGACGACCTCAAGCTGCCTGCGGCGATTGAGCTGTTGTGGGACCGCCAGCCGGCCGGGGCTCGCGGCCCCCGACCGGCCCGCAGCGTGCAGGAGATCGTCGACGCTGCCGTGGCGGTCGCCGACGCCGAGGGGATCGATGCGGTCTCCATGGCCCGCGTGGCCCAGGAGGTCGGTTTCTCCACCATGGCCCTGTATCGGTACGTGCCCAACAAGGAGGCGCTGCTGCAGCTGATGTGGAACGCCGGTGGGGCGTCCATGATCTCCGAGGAGATCGAGGGTGAGGGTTGGCGCAGCCGGCTGGGCTCCTGGGCGATGATCCAGCGTCGTGCCGCGGGCAGGCACCCGTGGATCGCCAGGATGCCGATCGCGAACCCACCCTTGGCGCCGAACGCCCTGCGCCACCTGGAGCGCGGCATGGCCGCCTTCGAGGGAACGCAGGTGCCGGGCGGAGAACGAATACAGGTCCTCGGCATCATCAGCGCCTACGTCCTCGCCGACGTCCGGCTGGGACTGGAGCTCCGCGAGGGTGCCGAGGCTGCCGCTCGCGAGGGGGTGGACCTGAACTTCGGCGGCCTCCTGCGCGCCGTCGTCGAGGAGGACGAGTTCCCGCACCTGCACCGCCTGGCGTTCTCCGGCGAGGCCGAGGACACCGTCCCCTCTGACGACCCGGGGCTGTTCGCCGCAGACCTGGAGATCATCCTCGATGGCGTCGAGGTCCTCGTCGCCCGGTACGAGCAGGCCTGACCCGGAGGTCGGCCAGTGGCTACTCGTGCTGCTGCGCCTCGGACATCTGTCGAGGCGTCACCTTCCTGAGTGCGAGTCCGGCGAGGAGGCCGACGCCGAGGACCAGGACTCCGCCCACCATGGCCGCGACGCCGAAGCCCCGGCTGTAGGCGTCGAAGGCTTCGGCGAGCAGTGGCCCGGACAGCTCGGGCGGTGCCTGCTCGGCCACCGTCATGGCGCCGGGGAGCGTGGCCTCGGCAGTGGTGGTCCCGTCGTCGCCCAGGTCCGGTGGAACCCGTCCCTGCATGTGGTTCCGGTAGACCGCCGTGGCAAGCGTTCCGAGGGAGGCGATGCCCAACGCTCCGCCGAGCTCGGCGCTGGTCTCCGAGGTGGCCGAGGCAGCACCTGCCTCCTCCGGAGGTGCTGTGGTGAGGACCAGGGCGGTGGCCAGTGTCGCGGTCATGCCGACGCCGACGGTCAGCAGGGCGTACCCGGCGATCAGGGTCCCGATGTGGGAGTCCGGCTCGATGGTGCTGACCCAGAAGAACCCGCTGGCCGAGATGGCCAGACCGGCGGCGATGAGCTTGGCCGGACGGATCGATCGAGCGAGGACCGAGGCGGCCGCCACGCCGGCGGCGCTGCCCGCGACGGCAGGGAGCATCCAGAGTGCGGCGTCGAACGGGGCATACCCCATGACGGTCTGCATGAAGGTGACCGCCAGGAGACCCATCCCTGCGGTGGCGAAGACCACGGTCATGTTGGCCACGATGGAGGCACTGAAGGAGGCGTGCCTGAAGAGCCGGATGTCGATCATCGGTGCGGGGGTCGTGAGCTGGTGACGCAGGAACAGGCCCGCGGCGACGACCCCACCCGTGATGCAGGCCAGGTAGCTCGTCTCGACCCCGTCCTCGACCATCTTCTTGATGCCGTAGATGACCGGCAGGACGGCGGCCAGAGAGAGGGCGGAGCCCAGGAGGTCGAACGAGCGCGGCCGGGGATCGCGGGACTCGGTGATGAGCAGTGGGGCGGCGACGAGCAGGAGTACCATGACCGGGACGTTGATCAGGAACACCGAACCCCAGTGGAAGTTCTCCAGCAGTAGGCCGCCGATGATCGGTCCCACGGCGAAGCCGCTGGTGAAGGCCGCGGTCCAGATGCCGATGGCGGTGCGTCGCTGGTCCTCGTCCAGAAACATGCTGCGGATGAGCGAGAGTGTGGAGGGCGCGAGCGTCGCCGCGCCGATGCCGAGAAGGGCCCTGGCCGCGATCAGCATCTCCGCACTGGTGGAGTATGCCGCGACCACCGAGGCGGCACCGAAGGCGACCGCGCCGAGCAGGAGCATCCGGCGGCGTCCGATGCGGTCGCCGATGCTGCCCATGGTGATGAGTAGTCCTGCCATCGCGAACCCGTAGATGTCCATGATCCAGAGCTGCTGGGTGGCGGACGGGGTCAGCTCGGCCCCGATCCAGGGCGCGGCCATGAAGAGGACCGAGAGATCCATGGAGGCGAGCAGGGCAGGAAGGACGAGCACGGCCATGCCGACCCATTCGCGGGCAGTGGCACGTGGGGGTGGTGAGGTTCGAGTCATGATGGAATCATACGTACGTTTAAAACAAATGTTCAAGACGCACGTATGAACCTCTGTGTAGTCTGGTGGACATGAGCCAGCGAGAGGACCTGCTCCGCGGTGCCCAGGAGTGCATCGCCGAGAAGGGATATGCCCGCACTACTGCCCGGGACATCACCGCTGCCTCCGGGGCGAACCTGGCCTCCATCGGGTACTACTTCGGTTCCAAGGACGCTCTCCTGCACGCGGCGGTGATCGCGGCCTTCGACGAGTGGGGCACCGCCGTCGAGGACGCGATGCAGGACGTCGCGGACGATGTGCCGCTGATGCGGCTGCAACGGTTCCTCGAGAGCTACATCGCCAGCCTGCCGGCGCGGCGCAACACCCTGGTCTCCAGCATCCAGGCCATGGCCGAGGCGGAGTACGCCCCCGAGGTCAAGCAGGAGATCGCGTCGTCGCACGACGAAGGGCGACGCAGCCTGGCCGCACTGGTGCTCGACGTGACGCCGGATGAGGTCACGCGCGAGGACCTCGCGACGGGATCCTTGGTCCTGTCGTTGATGAACGGTCTGGCACTGCAGTGGTTCATCTCCCCGGACACGGCGCCGAGCGCTGCGGAGCTGGCCACGGCCATCGTCGCGCTGGTGGAACCGTAACGCCACCTGCAGCGGTGGCGTCGTCGCTCACTAGGATGGCCGAGCACACCGAACCCCGACCGAGGAGACGCATGCCGTCGCCCATCTCCCGTGAGGACGTCGCCCACCTGGCGAGTCTCGCCCGCATCGACCTCAGTGAGGCCGAGCTCGAGCAGCTCGGAGCCGAGCTGCCCGACATCCTCGCGCACGTCGCCACCGTCCAGGAGGCAGTGCAGGAACCCGGCGCCGGCGACGCGGAGGCGATGAGCCATCCGCAGCCGATCAGCAACGTCTTCCGCGAGGACGTCGTGACGCCCGGTCTGAGCCCTGACGAGGCGCTCGCGGGGGCACCGGCGGCCGAGGACCAGCGCTTCCTGGTGCCTCGCATCCTGGGGGAGGAGTGAACGTGCACGACCTGGATGCAGCCACCCTCTCCGAGCAGCTGGCCGCGGGTGAGACCACGTCGGTCGACATCACCCAGGCCAGCCTGGATCGCATCGACGCCGTCGACGGGGCGGTCCACGCGTTCCTGCACGTCGACGCCGAGGGCGCGCTCGCCGCGGCCGCCGACGTCGACGCCCGTCGCGCGGCAGGTGAGAACCTTGCGACGCTCGCCGGTGTGCCGGTCGCGATCAAGGACGTGCTCGCCACCGTGGGCCAGCCCACGACGTGCGGCTCACGGATGCTCCAGGGTTGGGTGCCGCCCTACGACGCCACCGTCGTCGCCCGGCTGCGTGCTGCCGGTCTGCCCATCCTCGGCAAGACCAACATGGACGAGTTCGCGATGGGCTCCTCCACCGAGCACTCCGCCTACGGTCCCACTCGCAACCCGTGGGACACCGGACGCATCCCCGGGGGATCAGGTGGCGGTTCGGCTGCCGCCGTCGCCGCGTTCGAGGCGCCGTTGGCGATCGGCACCGACACCGGTGGCTCCATCCGCCAGCCCGGTGCAATGACCGGCACGGTAGGCGTCAAGCCCACGTACGGCGGCGTCAGCCGCTACGGGCTCGTGGCCATGGCCAGCAGCCTGGACCAGGCCGGACCCGTCACCCGGTCGGTGCTGGATGCCGCCCTGCTGCACGAGGTCATCGCCGGGCACGACCCGCGTGACTCCACGAGCCTGACAGCTCCCGTGCCTCCGGTCGTCGAGGCGGCCCGCCGCGCCGACGTCGCCGGTCTACGCATCGGCATCGTCACCGAGCTGGGCGGTGAGGGCTTCGAGCCCGAGGTGCGCCGGCGCTTCGACGAGGCCGTCGAGCTGCTCTCGGGCGCGGGGGCCGAGGTCGTCGAGATCTCCTGCCCCAGCTTCGTGCACGGCATCGCCGCGTACTACCTGGTCATGCCGAGCGAGGTGTCCTCGAACCTCGCCAAGTTCGACGCGATGCGCTACGGGCTGCGAGTCGAGCCCGACGGGGTGCCCCACCCCAGTGCTGAGCAGGTCATGGCGGCCTCGCGCGACGCCGGGTTCGGCGACGAGGTCAAGCGACGCATCATCCTGGGCACCTATGCATTGTCCAGCGGTTACTACGACGCCTACTACGGCTCGGCGCAGAAGGTCCGCACGCTCATCGCGCGTGACTTCGCGGCCGCGTTCGAGCAGGTCGACGTGCTCGTCTCGCCCACGGCACCCACCACGGCATGGCCGCTGGGGGACAAGCTCGACGACCCGCTCGCCATGTATCTCGCCGACGTCGCCACCATCCCGGCGAACCTCGCCGGGATCCCCGGACTGTCCCTTCCCGCCGGGCTGGCGGACTCCCTGCCCGTCGGGTTCCAGGTGTTGGCCCCGGCCCTGGCCGACGAGCGGCTCTACACCGTCGGCGCCGCCCTCGAGCAGCTGCTCGAGGAGCGTTGGGGTGGTCCGTTCGCCGCACAGGCGCCCGATCTTCAGGAGGTGGCGCGATGACCTCGGCACTCGTGGCGTTCGATGACGCCCTCACGCGATACGAGCCGGTCATGGGCCTGGAGGTCCATGTGGAGCTCGGCACCGCCACCAAGATGTTCTGCGGTTGCCCCACGGCCTTCGGCGCGGAGCCCAACACGCAGGTCTGCCCGGTGTGCCTGGGCCTGCCCGGTGCGCTGCCGGTGGTCAACGCCAAGGCCGTGGAGTCGGCCATCCGCATCGGCCTGGCCTTGAACTGCGGGATCGCCGAGTGGTCCCGGTTCGCGCGCAAGAACTACTTCTACCCGGACATGCCCAAGAACTTCCAGACGTCGCAGTACGACGAGCCGATTGCGCACGACGGCTGGACCGATGTCGAGATCACCCCCGAGGGCGGTGCTGATGGTGTCGGGGAGCCGCAGACGTTCCGGGTCGAGATCGAGCGGGCGCACATGGAGGAGGACACCGGAAAGTCGCTGCACGTGGGTGGCGCCACCGGGCGCATCCACGGGGCCGACCACTCGCTGCTGGACTACAACCGCGCCGGCATCCCCCTCATCGAGATCGTCACGCGCCCCATCGTGGTGCCCGGTGAGCTGGCGCCGCTGGTGGCTCGCGCCTACGTCAACCAGCTGCGCGACCTCATGGTGGCGCTCGGGGTCTCCGACGCCCGGATGGACCAGGGTTCACTGCGCGCCGACGTCAACCTGTCCCTGCGTCCGGTCGGCACGACGCCGCTCGGCACGCGCAGCGAGACCAAGAACGTCAACTCCTTCCGGTCCGTGGAACGCGCCGTCCGGTACGAGGTCTCGCGCCATGCGGGCTTGCTCGACGCGGGGGAGAGCATCGTGCAGGAGACACGGCACTTCCACGAGTCGGACGGCACGACGTCGGCCGGCCGTGAGAAGTCCGATGCCGATGACTACCGCTACTTCCCGGAGCCGGACCTCGCCCCCGTCGCGCCGTCGCGCGAGTGGGTCGAGGAGCTGCGGGGCACCCTCCCGGAGCTGCCGTCGCAGCGGCGTCGCCGGTTGCAGGCCGAGTGGGACTTCAGCGACCTCGACATGCGCGACACGCTCGGCGCCGGTGCCCTCGAGCTGGTCGCCGCCACGATCGAGGCCGGAGCCGCGCCGCAGGCGGCCCGCAAGTGGTGGCTCGGCGAGCTCGCCCGGCGGGCCAAGGAGGACGGCGTGGCGCTGAGTGACCTGCCGGTGACGGCGCAGCAGGTGGCGGGTGTGCAGGCGCTCATCGACGACTCGCGGGTCAACGACAAGCTCGCGCGTCAGGTGCTCGACGGCGTCCTCGCCGGTGAGGGCTCGCCGGAGGAGGTCGTCGTCGCCCGTGGTCTGGAGGTCGTCTCTGACGACGGTGCACTCGGCGCCGCAGTCGATGCCGCGATCGAGGCCGACCCCGATGCCGCCCAGAAGATCCGTGACGGCAAGGTACAGGCTGCCGGGGCGCTGATCGGCTCGGTCATGAAGGCGATGAAGGGCCAGGCCGACGCCGGCCGGGTTCGTGAGCTCATCCTGGAGAAGCTGAGCTGAACGTCAGTCCGTGACGACCCTCAACCGCCTGTTCCGTGGTCAGCGCAGAAGGCATCGCGCGCCGAGGTGGCCGCCTCGCTCGGTGATGCGAAGGACGTGCGGATCAGCTGGGCCTGGGTGGCGGCATAGTCCTCGATCAGCTGCTCGGCCAGGCGTCGCTGAGCGGGGGTCTGGGCGAGGACGAGCTGCTCGGCGTTGCGCCACACCATCTCTCGCCAACCGCGCATGATGGCCCCGGCGACGGTCTCCTCGACCGTCAGCACGTCGATATCGTCGAAGGTCGGGTCGAAACGCGCCGCGACCTCTGCGAAGACCGAGTCATACAGGCCGTCGAGCTGCGGGTTGTAGGCGTTGTGGTCCTTCTTGTGCGACGTGTCGTCGACGTCGCTGAGGCCGACCTCGGCCAGGACGTAGGAGAAGTCGCGGTTGATGTGGGCGTTCATCGCGAGCAGGAAGTTGCCGAGCCCGGTCATCTCCCGGTCGTCGGCGGCCTCTAGGGCGATCTGCCATGCCTTCGGGACCTCGGCACGTGCTTCGGTGTCACCGGAGTGCCAGGCATCCATCACCTCGAAGTACAACGATGCGAAGACGGCGTCGACCTGACCCAGCCAGACCTGGTCGTCGAACACGCCCTGGTTGACGGCCTCGCGGACGTCCTCGGTTACGCGGAGGTAAGCGAGATCGAAGACAGCATCGTGGTCGCAGCGGGACGCCGACTGCGACAGCCGACGCTCCATCTCTGCGATCGTCTCGTCGATGCACGACGATGCGCCGTCCGGGCACACGTCGCCGGTGTACGGCGCGTGCTTGACGGGCAACGGGGGCAGCAGGCCGATCACCGGGTCGAGGGGTCTCGGCGAGATCAGGTCGAGTGGATCGTCGGTGTCGGCGGCCGTCGCCGCACTCGTGGTCCCGAACGTCAACGCGAGCATCAACGCGGCGGCCAGGGCGAGTTGAGCTGTGCGCATGTCACCGTCAACGACACGAGTCACGCGACGGTTACGAGCCGCCGCCGTGGGGAGCGCAGGGCTCGGCCGACCCCACCCGATCCAGCAGGGCCAGCAGCTCCTCGTGCACGACGTCGGGGTGCTCCAGCGGGATGAAGTGTGTGGCGTCGAGCTGCAGGAAGCGCGATCCCGTCACCCTGTCGGCGGCCGAACGCATCGACGCGGCGGACGTGAGCAGGTCACGCCGGCCCGCGACGAACGTGGTGGGCACGTCGATGCCCGACAGCGAGACCCGGCCGTGCTCGGCCACCCCCAGGGCGAGCCGTGCGTACCAGGCGGGATGGGTGGAGCAGAACTCCGTCACCATCGCCTGGACGTGCGCAGGGTCGGCGTCGCGGCCGATCGCGCCGGTCCGCTGCAGGAGTCGTGTCGTCGTGGGCGTCCAGGGGAAGCGGCGCACCAGCGGAGCCTCCAGGTGCCCGAGGACCGTGGTCGCCCGGGCCAGCGAGACCATCAACGGTCGGGAGAGCACGGTCGGGACGTGCCACGGCGCGAGCATGGTGGAGAAGGTGTCGCCAGGCACCCCGGCAACGGCGAGGATCCCGTCGACCCGCTCAGGGTGGCGATGGGCGAGCTCGAAGGCCACGGTGACGCCCGCGGACCAGGACGCGACGACCGCGGACGCGAGCCCTGCGTCGTCCATCACGGCCAGCGCGTCCTCGACATAGGCGTCGAGGTCGACTCGACCGTCCGGCGGTCGCTGTGAGCCGCCGACGCCGCGATGGTTCCAGGAGACGACATTGACGCCGCAGTCCGGGGTGAGCAGGGCGGGCCAGGACTGGGGGTTGGTGCCCAGCCCGTTGCACAGCAGGACGCGCGGCCCGTCGGCGTCGTTGGTCCAGGCCCGCAGACGGGTGCTGTCGGCGGAGGCGACGTCATGGAACCTCAGGCAGGGTGCGGTCGTCACGATCGGCGATTCTGCCACGACGAGCAGGACCGGTCCGTTCTTTCGTAGAGTCATGGTCATGGTCCACCGCGAGCCAGTCCCGAGTCGTACGGCCGACCTGGTGCTCGAGGGCGGCGGCGTCAAGGGCATCGCGCTCGTCGGGGCAGCCACCGCCCTGGACGAGGCGGGCTGGCGTTTCGCCCGGGTGGCCGGCTCGTCTGCGGGGGCCCTCGTCGGCTCCGTCATCGCCGCGATGCAGCGATCCGGTGAGTCCATGCGACGGGTCGACGACATCCTGCGCAGCCTGGACTACGAGCGCATGCTCGACCGTCGCAGCGGGGGCCGGGCACTGCGCTGGTGGCCCCGCGCGGCCGATGCCTGGGGGATCCTGTTCCACCTGGGCATGTATCGCGGCCACTACCTCACGCAGTGGACACGCGGTGTCCTCGCCGACCTGGGGGTGCGTACCTTTGCCGACCTGGTGTTCGACGACCCCGGCTCGCACCTGGGCCCGGAGCGTTCGTTCCGGCTCGTGGTCACCGCGAGCGACCTGTCGCGCCAACGGCTGATGTACCTGCCGTGGGACCTCGGTGCCTACGGTGTCGACCTCGACCGGTTCCCGGTGGCCCGCGCGGTGAGGGCGTCCTCGGCCATCCCGTTCATGTTCGAGCCAGTCCGTCTGCGCTCGCCGTTCGGGCTCTCGACGCTGGCCGACGGATCGCTGCTGCGAAGCTATCCGATCGATGTCTTCGATCGCGACGACGGCCAGCCGCCTCGGTGGCCGACGCTGGGGATCCGGCTGAGCTCACCGTCCAACGAGCGGGCACCCGCCAAGGCGGTCACGGGTCCCATCTCGATGGTCATGAGCCTGATCTACACCACGGTCGACTCGACCCAGGTTCGTCATGTCTCGGACCCCGCGGACGTCGAGCGCAGCATCTTCGCCAAGCCGCGGGGTGTGCGCTGGACGGACTTCGACCTCACGCCGGAGCAGCAGCAGGAGCTCTTCGACTCCGGTTACGCGGCGGGTCGGCGCTGGGTGGCTGAGCACCCGGACGGCCCGCCGCCGCGGGATGGTTGAGTCCGGTCGGTTGGGGTCACCTCTGGAGCTCATCGAGCACGGCCGCCACGACGGCGTCGGCGCCCGTGGACGTGTGCTCCAGGAAGAACGACGGCTCCGTGAGCTCCAGCTCCATGAGGCGCAGCTCGCCATCCGGGCCGGGGACGACGTCGACGCGTGCGTAGAGCGGTGTGTTGCCGGTGATCCGGGCGGCGGTGGCGACGACGCTCTCGGCGAAGGCCACCTGTTCGTGCGACGCCGTGCGCGCCCTGATGTCCTCCTCGAGCTCGGGTTCGGAGCGGGGTTCGTCGTCAGTGGTCAGGAGCGCTCCCTTGCGGAAGGCGTGGGAGTAGGCGCCGCCGAACAACAGCAGACCGGTCTCGCCCTCGGAGTCGACGGCATCGATGTACGGCTGCGTCATGGTGGGGCGGCCTGCCGCGAGCAGACGTCGGCCGTGGGCAAGAGCCTGGGCGGGTTCGCTCCAGCGAGCCGTGTCGGCGGACCCGGCGGAGATGGTCGGCTTGACGACCCACTGCCGTGCCTCTGGGAGGTCGCTCCCCTCCTGTGCGGACCATGACGTCGTGACGATGGGGACGCCGGCGTTCTCGAGCTCACGCAGGTAGGTCTTGTCCGTGTTCCATGCGATCGTCGAAGCGTTGTTGGCCAGGCGTGGGACGGTGCGCGTCCAGGCCAGGAACTCCTCACGGCGGGGGACGTAGTCCCAGCAGGAGCGCACCACGACGAGGTCGTAGGCGTCCCAGGCCACCGTGGTGTCGTCCCAATGGGCGACCTCGCTCTCCAGCCCGGCGCGACGCGCGGCCTCCAGGAGCAGCGGGAGGTCGGGGTCGGCGGTGTCGAACGGGGCGGCGCTGGCCCAGGCGATCCGTGTCATGACCCCACGGTATCGACAAGCGGAGCACTTCACTCTTGCATAATTAAGCATATAGCTTCATTATGGGCCAATGAAGTCAGATGCTTCCGTGAAATTCGCCGTGATCGGCGACCTCGTGGGTTCGCGCAGCCATGACTCACGGCGGCACGTCCAGGAGTCGCTGGTCTCTGCCCTGGCCACTGCCGGTGAGCTGGTCGAGAGCCTGCAGGAGCTCGAACCCACGATCGGTGATGAGTTCCAGAGCGTTCATGCGGACCTGCACGACGCTCTGCTGGCCACGGTGCTCGTGCGCCTGGCACTCCCGGAACATCTCGACGCCCGATGCGGGATCGGTGTCGGACCGATCGAGATCGTCGGTGCCTCCGCCTATGGTCTGACGCAGGACGGTCCGGCCTGGTGGGCCGCCCGGGAGGCCATCGACGAGGTGAAGGGGGCGCAGCGGACGATGCCATACCTGAGGACTCGGATCCGCCGACCCGACCATGCGGACGGTGACCTCGCCCAGGCCTACCTGGAGTGCCGCGACCACATCGTCAGCACCTTCGACGGCCGGCAGCGCCGTATCGCGCTCGGGGTCATCTCCGGGCGAACCGCAGCGCAGATCGCCGACGACGAGGGCATCTCCGCCTCAGCCGTCTCCCAGCGCACCCGAAGCTCGGGCATCCGTGCACTCACCGAGTCGGTGAAGCACGTCCCGGCGGGGGTGCCGGACTGGGGGCACCTCCCTGCAGGGAGCGCAGTGGGGTGCATGGGGGATGGGCGGCAAGAGGCAGAGCGATGATGGTGCTCGCGGTGCTGCTCGCAGGCGTCGGGGCGGCTGATCTGGCACCCCGGTGGCGGCATGCCGTGGGTCTGGTGGTCGCCATCGGTGGGGCACTGGCGTTGGGGGCCGGGTGGCACACCGTGTGGGTGAGCGGGCTGGTGGCGCTCGTGGTCGTCGTGTGGCTGGAGGCCGGTGAGCGGCAGTCGAGTGCGGGCGTCGTGCTGCTGGCAGTCGTCTCCGTGGGGCTGGTGCTGGCCTCGCCCGCGCTGGAGCTCGGCTCCGCCCCCGTGCAGCAGTGGTACGACGACCTGCCGATCCCGGGGCTGGCCGAGGTGCCGTTGGACCGGGCTGCGCTGGGCCTGGGGGTCCTGTTGTTCCTGGCGACGGCCGCCAACGTCGTGGTGCGACAGGGGCTGAGCGCGGTGGGCCCCCTGGTGCTCGCCGAGGAGAAGAGTCTCAAGGGCGGTCGGCTGCTGGGGCCCATGGAGCGCTGGCTGGTCTTCGCCTTCGCCGTCAGCGGCCACATCGGCGCACTGGGTGCGCTGGTCGCGGCCAAGGGGATCCTGCGGTTCCCGGAGATCTCTCGCGACGACCCCGATGGGATGCGCGCCGAGTACGTGCTGGTGGGCAGCTTCGTCAGCTGGACCCTCGCCCTGCTTCCCGTGACGCTGTTCTGAGCGCCGTGACCGTGCGCGGCGGGCAGCGTCCTCATCATCCCTGAGCGGCCTCTCCTCGGGGAGCCGCGACACCCGGTCGTAGGCTTGGCCCATGCCGAGCCAGACCCCAGAGCCCCCCACCGAGTCGACGCCCAGCACGGACGGTGCGATCGACATCAAGCCCCGCAGCCGCGACGTGACCGACGGGCTGGAGAAGACCGCCGCCCGCGGCATGCTCCGAGCCGTCGGCATGGGTGACGACGACTGGGTGAAGCCGCAGATCGGCGTCGCGTCGAGCTGGAACGAGATCACGCCGTGCAACCTCTCGCTCGACCGGCTGGCCAAGGAGGTCAAGACCGGGGTGCACGACGGCGGAGGCTACCCGCTGGAGTTCGGCACCATCTCGGTCTCCGACGGCATCAGCATGGGTCACGAGGGCATGCACTTCTCGCTCGTGAGCCGCGAGGTCATCGCCGACTCCGTGGAGACCGTCATGATGGCCGAGCGCCTCGACGGCTCGGTCCTGCTGGCCGGCTGCGACAAGTCGTTGCCGGGCATGCTCATGGCCGCCGCCCGACTCGACCTCGCCAGCGTCTTCCTCTACGCCGGCTCGATCATGCCCGGCAACGTCGACGGCAAGGACGTGACGATCATCGACGCGTTCGAGGCGGTCGGTGCCTGCATGCGGGGTCTCATCACCCGCGACGAGGTCGATCGCATCGAGCGAGCCATCTGCCCCGGCGAGGGTGCCTGCGGTGGCATGTACACCGCCAACACGATGGCCTCGGCCGCCGAGGCGCTCGGCATGAGCCTGCCCGGCTCCGCAGCGCCGCCGGCCCCCGACCGTCGCCGAGACGTGTACGCCCAGAAGTCCGGTGAGGCCGTGGTGGAGATGCTGCGCCAGGGCATCACGGCGCGCGACATCCTGACGCAGGAGGCTTTCGAGAACGCCATCACCGTGGTCATGGCGCTGGGCGGCTCGACCAACGCCGTCCTTCACCTGCTGGCCATCGCGCGTGAGGCCGAGGTGAACCTGACCCTGGACGACTTCAACCGGGTGGGAGACAAGGTTCCGCACCTGGGTGACCTCAAGCCCTTCGGCCGCTACGTCATGAACGACGTCGACAGGGTGGGCGGCATCCCGGTCATCATGAAGGCCCTGCTGGACGCCGGGCTCATGCACGGCGACGTCATGACCGTCACCGGCAGGACGATGGCCGAGAACCTCGCCGACATCGACCTGGGCATCGACGGTGACATCATCCGTCCGCTCGACGCGCCCATCCACAAGACCGGGGGCCTGACGATCCTGCGCGGGTCGCTGGCGCCCGAGGGTGCCGTCGTCAAGAGCGCGGGGTTCGACTCCGACGTCTTCCGCGGCACGGCCCGGGTCTTCGACGGTGAGCGTGCGGCCATGGACGCCCTCGAGGACGGCACCATCGTGGCCAACGATGTCGTGGTCATCCGCAACGAGGGGCCCAAGGGCGGGCCAGGCATGCGCGAGATGCTGGCGATCACCGGTGCGATCAAGGGAGCCGGACTGGGCAAGGACGTCCTGTTGCTGACCGATGGTCGGTTCTCCGGCGGCACCACCGGCCTGTGCGTGGGTCACGTGGCGCCGGAGGCGGTCGACGGCGGTCCCATCGCGTTCGTGCGTGACGGCGACCCGATCACCCTCGACGTCGCCAACCGCACGCTGGAGGTCGAGATCGACGACGAGGAGCTGCAGCGCCGTGCGGTCGGCTGGGAGCCCCAGCCGCCCAAGTACACCTCCGGCGTGCTCGCCAAGTACCGCAAGCTCGTCAGCTCGGCCGCGCATGGCGCCGTCACCGGCTGACGGCGCCGGGTTCTCCGAGGAGGAGCTCGAGGTCGCCCTGCGGGTCCTGGGGCAGGCGCAGTTCCTCACCGAGGAGGACACCGCCTACGTCGCCCTGCGGCGGGCCTGCGGCAAGTTCTACAAGGACGTCAAGAAGCAGCGCCGCAAGGCCAGGCGTGATGCGGTCGCGGCCGCTGATCGCGACGTCGTCTCGCGCACCGCCACCGGGTCGCCGCAGCGCATCGACGACGAGACCGCCGGACTGCCGCTGACGTCATCGGCCAGGGGTGCGGTCGCGGGCGTGCTGCAGGTGCCGCGAGGCTGCTACATCTGCAAGGCCAAGTACACCGTGGTCGACGCCTTCTACCACCAGCTCTGCCCGGACTGTGCCGAACGGAGCCACACCAAGCGGGATGCACGCACCGACCTGAGTGGACGTCGCGCCCTGCTGACGGGCGGACGCGCCAAGATCGGCATGTACATCGCACTGCGGCTGCTGCGCGACGGTGCCGAGACCACGATCACGACCCGTTTCCCGCGGGACGCCGTGCGCCGGTTCGCGAGCCTGCCCGACAGCGGGGAGTGGATGCACCGGCTGCGCGTCGTGGGCATCGACCTGCGAGACCCTGCGCAGGTCGTCGCCCTGGCTGACGACCTCGCCGCGCGCGGCCACCTCGACATCCTCATCAACAATGCGGCCCAGACGGTTCGTCGCACTCCCGGTTCCTACGGTCCGCTGGCCGAGGCCGAGACGACGCCGCTCCCACCGGGTCTCAGCCAGGAGACGGGCGGTCCGCAGCTGCTGACCTTCGGGCAAACCAGCGACCTGCACCCGGCGGCGCTCGCCGGATCCGTGCAGGCCCACCCGGTCCTCGCGACCGATGCGCTCACCGCCGACAGGCTCACCGAGCAGGCGCTCTCGGCGGGCTCGGCCGACCTCACGCGCATCGACGCCGGGGGGCTGGTGCCCGACGTCGTCGACACCAACAGCTGGGTGCAGACGGTCGAGGAGGTCGACGCCCTGGAGCTGCTGGAGGTCCAGCTGTGCAACCAGACGGCGCCGTTCATCCTGATCAGCCGGTTGCGTCCGCACCTGGCTGCCTCGCCGCACCGGCGCACCTACGTCGTCAACGTCTCGGCCATGGAGGGCCAGTTCTCCCGCCGCTACAAGGGTCCGGGCCACCCGCACACCAACATGAGCAAGGCGGCGCTCAACATGCTGACGCGGACCAGCGCGGGGGAGATGCTCGACAGTGACGGCATCCTGATGACGGCGGTCGACACCGGGTGGATCACTGACGAGCGACCACACACCACCAAGGTCCGCCTCGCCGAGGAGGGCTTCAAGGCGCCCCTGGACCTCGTCGACGGAGCCGCCCGTGTCTACGACCCGATCGTGCGCGGGGAGGCGGGTGAGGACCTGCACGGTGTCTTCCTCAAGGACTACGAGCCCTCACCGTGGTAGGCCTGCGACGCGTCCGCATGGTGGTACCGGCCGTCTCACGTCTTGATAATCGTGCCGTGAGAGTCCAGACTGGCCGCGTGCACGTGGAGCTTCTCGTAGTAGTCAGTTGACGCGACGACCCTGCCGGTCCTCGCGTCCCCCTCTGTTGCCATGATTCGGCCAGGGGGTTTTTTCATGCAGCCCCACGTCTCGACCACCGCAGAGCCAGAGACCAGATCACGACGAACGAAGGAAAGACGATGACGGAGCAGGTCCCGAGGTCGGCCCAGGAGATGCTGACGGGTGCGCAGAGCCTCGTCCGTGCCCTCGAGCACGCCGACGTCGACGTCATCTTCGGCATCCCCGGAGGCGCGATCCTCCCGGCCTACGACCCGCTGTTCGACTCCTCGATCCGACACATCCTGGTGCGTCACGAGCAGGGTGCCGGGCATGCCGCCCAGGGGTACGCCATGGTCACGGGGCGGGTCGGCGTCTGCATGGCGACCTCCGGACCGGGCGCCACGAACCTCGTCACCGCGATCTCCGACGCCTACATGGACTCCGTCCCCATGGTGGCGATCACCGGGCAGGTCGCCAGCGCGGCGATCGGCACCGACGCCTTCCAGGAGGCGGACATCCGCGGCATCACGATGCCGATCACCAAGCACAGCTATCTGGTGACCGACCCCGCCGAGATCCCGCGCGTCGTCGCCGAGGCCTTCCACATCGCCTCCAGCGGCCGACCGGGTCCCGTCCTCGTGGACATCGCCAAGGACGCACTGCAGAGCACCGCGACCTTCCACTGGCCGCACGAGCTCGCGCTGCCGGGCTACCGTCCCACGACGCGCCCGCACGGCAAGCAGGTGCGCGAGGCCGCTCGTCTCATCGTGGCCGCCCAGCGGCCCGTCCTCTACGTCGGCGGCGGCGTCATCAAGGCAGAGGCCTCGGCCGAGCTCGCGATGCTGGCCGAGCTCACCGGGATCCCCGTGATCACGACCCTCATGGCGCGCGGCGCCTTCCCTGACTCCCACGAGCTGCACCTGGGAATGCCGGGCATGCACGGATCGGTCGCCGCCGTCGCCGGACTGCAGAAGTCGGACCTGCTGATCTCGCTCGGTGCGCGTTTCGATGATCGGGTGACCGGCCAGCTGTCGACCTTCGCCCCCGAGGCCAAGGTCATCCACGCTGACATCGATCCCGCGGAGATCTCCAAGAACCGCGCGGCCGACGTGCCGATCGTCGGTGACTGTCGTGAAGTCATCTCCGAGCTGGTGGTCACGCTGCGCAAGCTCGCCGAGGAGGACGGGCTCAGTGGTGACTACACCGCGTGGCGTCAGCAGATGCTCGGAGTCAAAGCCAAGTTCCCGGTGGGCTACGACAAGCCGGCCGAGGGACTGGCGCCGCAGACCGTCATCGAGCGCATCAACGCGATCGCTGGACCTGAGGCCACCTATGTGGCGGGCGTCGGTCAGCACCAGATGTGGGCGGCGCACTTCGTCGAGTTCGAACGGCCGCGCCAGTGGCTCAACTCCGGCGGTGCCGGAACCATGGGGTACGCCGTCCCCGCGGCCATGGGCGCCCAGGTCGGTGACCCGGACTCCGTGGTCTGGGCGATCGACGGCGACGGATGCTTCCAGATGACCAACCAGGAGCTCGCCACGTGCGCGTTGGAGGGCATCCCGGTCAAGATCGCCGTCATCAACAACTCCTCGCTGGGCATGGTGCGCCAGTGGCAGACCCTGTTCTACGAGGGCCGGTACTCCAACACCGACCTCAACACGGGCCCCGAGGCGATCGGCGCTCGCCGGATCCCCGACTTCGTCAAGCTGGCCGAGGCCCACGGCTGTGTCGGGCTGCGGTGCGAGGACGAGGCCGATCTCGATGACACCATCAAGCAGGCCATGGCGATCGACGACCGTCCCGTGGTCATCGACTTCGTCGTCGAGCGCGACGCCATGGTCTGGCCCATGGTCGCCGCAGGCACCAGCAACGACGACATCAAGATCGCCCGGGACCTGGCCCCCGACTGGGAAGATGAGGACTTGTGATGACAGACGTGCAGGGTCGCGTTCGGGCCTCGTGGGCCGCGGGTTCAGGCTCGGACGACCTCGCTCGCCCCGGCGACAACGCTGAAAGGAAGACTCGCTGATGCCGCAACACACGCTGTCCGTCCTGGTGGAGAACACGCCCGGCGCCCTGGCACGCGTCTCCAGCCTGTTCATGCGCCGTGGGTTCAACATCGACTCGCTGGCGGTGGGTCCCACCGAGATCCCCGAGATCTCGCGCATGACGATCGTCGTGAACGTCGACGAGCTGCCACTGGAGCAGGTCACCAAGCAGCTCAACAAGCTGGTCAACGTGCTCAAGATCGTCGAGCTGGACTCCGCCTCGGCGGTCGAGCGTGAGCTCATGCTCATCAAGGTCAAGACTGACGCCCAGACGCGGGGTCAGGTGCTGGAGACGGTCCAGCTGTTCCGGGCCAAGGTGGTGGACGTCGCCAACGACGCCGTGACCATCGAGGCCACCGGTGACTCCGGCAAGCTCACCGCGATGCTGAACGTCCTCGAGCCGTTCGGGATCCGCGAGATCGCCCAGTCGGGACGAGTGGCGATCGGTCGCGGGGCGCGCTCCATCACCGACCGCACCCTGCGCAGCATGCCCAACCAGCACAGTGCTTGAACAGTTTGGGGCTTGAAAAGTTTGGTCCCAACTAGTTCGGGCCTGGACAGCCCAGCTTGAAGAACCACAGACCACACCCACCGAAGGAGAACGAATCACCGTGGCCGAGATCTACTACGACGACGACGCCGACCTCACACTGATCCAGGGCAAGAACGTGGCCGTGATCGGCTACGGCAGCCAGGGGCACGCCCACACCCTCAACCTGCGCGACTCAGGCGTCGACGTCCGCGTCGGTCTGGCCGAGGGGAGCCGGAGCAAGGCCAAGGCCGAGGCCGAGGGCCTGCGGGTGCTGCCGGTCGCCGAGGCCGTCGAGGAGGCGGACGTCGTCGTCCTGCTGACCCCCGACCAGGTGCAGCGCACGGTCTACGCGGAGTCGATCGCCCCGAACCTCGCTGCCGGCGACACATTGGTCTTCTGCCACGGGTTCAACATCCGCTACGACTACATCAAGGCCCCCGAGGGCGTCGACGTCATCCTTGTGGCTCCCAAGGCCCCGGGCCACACGGTGCGTCGCGAGTTCGTCGCCGGCCGTGGCATCCCGGACATCATCGCCGTGGAGCAGGATGCATCCGGCTCGGCTTGGGACCTCGCACTGTCGTATGCCAAGGGCATCGGGGGCACGCGCGCCGGCGTCATCAAGACGACGTTCACCGAGGAGACCGAGACCGACCTCTTCGGTGAGCAGGCCGTGCTGTGCGGTGGCATGTCCCACCTGGTCCAGGCCGGTTTCGAGACGCTCACCGAGGCCGGCTACCAGCCCGAGATCGCCTACTTCGAGGTCCTGCACGAGATGAAGCTCATCGTGGACCTCATGTGGGAGGGCGGCATCGCCAAGCAGCGCTGGAGCATCTCCGACACCGCCGAGTACGGCGACTACGTCTCCGGTCCGCGGGTCATCGACGACAGCGTCAAGGAGCGCATGCAGGGCATCCTGGCCGACATCCAGGACGGCACGTTCGCCCGGCGATTCATCGACGACCAGGACAACGGTGCCGTGGAGTTCCAGCAGCTGCGTGAGAAGGAGGCCGGTCACCCGATCGAGGCCACCGGCAAGACGCTACGCTCGCACTTCTCCTGGCAGCAGCAGGACGCTGACTACACCGAGGGTTCCGCGGCCCGCTAGATGTTGCTGGCCAGGAGGTTGTTGACGTTTCTCGCGGGTGGCTGGTCGCGCAGCTACACTGGTGTCATGCGGATGCAGCAGCGATTTCAAGACCCCCGGCCGGGATATGGCCGCGGGGTCTTCGACGCGCAGTCGTAGCGCAGTAGGTCTCCGCAGGTACGGCCGGGGGAATTTTCTCGTCCTTCACCTACCTGCCATCTTCTTGGAGACCTTCGCATGTCGCACGCCGACTATCTGACTTCCGACCAGCTCTATCGCGCTCTCAACGTGCGCGACCTCACCGATCCCGACCAGGGGCCTCACGCCATCCTGACATTGCTGCAATCGGTCATCGACCGTTTGCAGCCCGAGTGGGACAGCTCCCTCCGGTATGTGCGCAGCTCGCCGGTCGTTCCTGTTCGGGACAACTACGACCGCCTCGGTTACGACCCGGATGATGTTACTCGGGCTCGCCGGTACACCCGTTACATCAGCCCTGCAGTGATGCTTCGCAGTCATATGAGTGCCGAACTCCCGCGCGTCCTTGAGGACTATGCGGGGATGTCCGAGGTGGATGAGTTACTCGTGGTGCCCGGCCTCGTCTACCGTCGCGACGCCGTCGATCGCACCCACGTGGGGGAACCCCACCAGGTGGACTTGTGGCGCATCCGTAGCACTCCGGATACCGATGACGAGGACATGCTCACGATGATCGGCCACTTGGTCGAGGCAGTCCTTCCGGATGCGCAGTGGAGAACAACAGACGTGGCGCACCCATACACCGTCGGTGGTAGGCAGATCGACGTGCTCCACGACGACGAATGGCTTGAGCTCGCCGAGTGCGGCCGCATCCATCCCGAGGTGCTGCGCGGATCGGGCCTCGACCCCGAGCGATGGTCCGGCCTGGCTCTCGGTATGGGCCTTGAACGTGCACTCATGCTGCGCAAGGGCATCCCTGACATCCGCTATCTCCGGGCAGAAGACCCGCGCATAGCAACCCAGATGCTCACCCTGGATCCATGGCAGCACGTTTCACTTCTGCCTGCGGCCCGGCGCGACATTTCAGTCGTCGTGGATGCACAAGAGGACGAGGAGACGCTTGGTGACCGCATCCGCGTCGCCCTCGGAGATAACGCCGACGTCATCGAGTCTCTCGAGATTCTCAGCCGCACACCCCACGAGGGACTACCCGAGGCCGCGCGCTCTAGGCTCGGCACTCTGGAAAGACAAGTCAATCTCCTGATCCGGATCATGCTGCGCCCCATCGACCGCACCCTGACCTCGGAAGAGGCCAACGTGATCCGCAACGTGATCTACGAGGCCGTGCATGAAGGCCCGGTGATGGAGCTGATCTGAGATCGCTGAGAGCAGCCATGACCTCGCCTACGCATGCCAACGCTCCCCTCTCACCCGAAGGCCGACGCCGCCTGATCGAACGCTGCCGCACCCGCCCTATCTCCCACGTGGCCGCCGAGATGGGGATCTCCCGCGCAACCGCCTCGAAATGGGTCAACAGATACAAGCGATTCGGGAAGACCGGCCTACTGGACCGCTCATCTTCTCCGGCCCGACAGCCATCTGCAACGCCTGGCTGCCTCGTGCAGCAGATCGAGTCGATGCGGCGGGAACACAAATGGTCGGCGTCCCGTATTGCGTTCGAGCTCGAGCAGGCAGGAACACCGGTGAGCCGTCGCACCATCACCCGGCTCCTCGCACAGCTGGGCCTGAATCGACGGAAGTTTATCGACCCGAACGGCGAGACGAACCGGGAGCCGCAAAGGATCAACGCCAAACGTCCCGGCCACATGGTGCATCTGGACGTGAAGAAGGTCGGGCGCATCCCCGACGGCGGCGGGTGGCGTGTGCACGGCAAAGGCAGCGAGAAGGCCAAGGCTGTCGCCCGCACGAAGACCCGCGGTGCCAGGACCGGGTACATCTACCTGCATTCCGCCATCGACGGACACACCCGACTCGCTTACACAGAAGCGTTACCGGATGAGAGGGCCGTCACTGCCGTCGCGTTCTTCGGGCGGGCCAGAGCCTGGTTCGCTAAGCACGGCATCACCCGGATCGAGCGCGTCGTGACTGACAACGGTTCCTGCTACCGATCTGCTGCCTTCCGCGAAGCGGTCGGGACCAGCCGACACCAGCGCATCACGCCATACACGCCTCGACACAACGGCAAAGTCGAGCGCTACAACCGGATCCTCGCTGAAGAGTTCCTCTACGCGCGCATCTGGCGCTCGGAAGCAGAACGCGCTGCCGCGCTGGAAACGTGGAACCGGCACTACAACTATCACCGTCCCCACGGCGCTCACGACGCGCAACCGCCTGCCTCTGCAGCACCGACACGCGTCAACAACGTCATGGCCTCATACAGCTAGATCCCTTTGCCGCCCACGGCCCGGCACCCCCGCCGGGGGGCCTGGTCGAGTCTGAGTGTGACGCAAGCTGCTCGGTGATCGAGTGCGATGCGAGCGCTGCGAGCGGTGTATCGAGATCATGTTGCCGGTGGTGGGCGTGGTGGTTGGGCGGAGGTCGTTGGTCTCGGGTCAGGCGCCGCCCACGGTCCGTCAAGGCTCAAGCGATCAGGTCGAGGGTCCGGCCCGGGTCCGCCGGTGCGGTGGACCGGCCGGTGCCCTCGACGTCGTCCCAGGCAGCGCGCAACCGACGGACGGCCTCATCGAGGGCGGCCGGCTCCTGCGTGTAGGGCAGTCGGAGCCGTCGCTCGCCGAGCGAGGTCGGACCGCTGGTGTAGAACCGCGGGCCGGGGGTCAGCAGGAGCCCGTGGCGCACGGCGGCCGTGACCAGTCTCGACGACGTCGGCCGTGGCAGCTCGGCCCACAGGTTGAGCCCGCCCGCGGGACAGCGGACGCTGATCTCGGGCAGCTGCTCGGCGAGCTCCCCCAGCAGGTGGTCGCGGGCGGCGCGCGAGCGGGCCCGTCCGGCGGCAGCGGTCTGCCCGCCCTCGGTGAGCAGCTCGGTGACCACGAGCTGCTCGAACGCCGAGCTGCCCAGGTCGTCGGTCATGCGGTGCTGGACGATCGCCGTGACCAGCTCGTGCGGGGCGCGTATCCAGCCCACCCGCAATCCACCCCAGAACTCCTTGGAGGCCGAGCCGACGAGGACTGCCCGGTCGTCGTGGTGGGCCAGGGACGGGGGAAGGTCCACGCCGTCGAGGTTCACCTCCCGCAGTGACTCATCGATGACAGGAAGGACGTCGTGACGTCGCATCAGGTGTGCCCAGTGGCCCCGCTGCTCGGCGTCCATGACGACGCCGGTGGGGTTGTGGAACTCCGGGATGAGGTAGGCGAGGTGGTGCCGGGCCCCGGCGAACAGGGCGGTCGCGGCGTCGACGTCCCACGGCGTCTCGCCCGCCGGGAGCGGCGCCAGTCGTCCGCCGGCGGCCACGAAAGAGTCGTGGGCGTGCGGGTACGAGGCCGCCTCGACCACCACACGCCGGCCGGGGGAGATGATGGTGCGGGCCAGGAGCGACAACGCACCCATGGCGCCGGCGGTGACGATGATCTGGCCGGGGTCGGTGGGCAGGCCGCGGGAGCGGTAGCGCTCGGCGAGCGCCTCGCGAAGAGCGGGCAGACCGTCCGGGAGGTAGCCAGTGGTGCGGAACAGGCTCGCCGAGCGTTCGGTGGCCTTCTCGAAGGCCTGCGCGAGCCCGGGTGGTCCGGCCGGCGCCGCGTAGGTGAGCGCGACGGTGTTCTCATCGTCCGGGTCGATGATGAGCGAGCTGGCACCCGTGAGCCCCAAGGGGACGTGCACGACACTGCCGGAGCCCCGCCGGGACTCGATGAGACCCGCGTCGCGCAGCTCGGCGTAGGCCCGTGTCGTGGTGGTGCGGCTCAGGCGGAGGGCGCCGGCCAGCTCTCGCTCGCTCGGCAGGCGTACACCGTCGGGCACGCGACCGTCGGAGACGAGCAGACGCATCCTGTCGGCGAGGGTCCGGTAGAGCGGACCGGACTCCTGTGCCAGGTCGTCACCGAGGAGAGCGGCGAGCCGGTGGGGGGAGATGACGGTGGTCATGAGGCCACTTTCCCACGATTGGCTATCGATTTAAAGGCCAATCGCGACGATCATGGACGCATGGTGTTCCTCGTACTGGTCGGTCTGCTCGTCGTGTGGGCGGTGTGGCGCACCGTCGTGCTCGTACGCACGGACGGACTCGGCGCACGCCCGGCTCCACGCAGCCACCGCGAGGAGACGATCGGCTCGACGTGGCCGCAGTACGGGGAGCAGACTCAGTGACCGCCCGTCTCGCCCAGCTCATGCTGGGCCTGGTGCTCTACGGCGTGACGATGGCGATGATGGTGCGCTCGACCCTCGGGCTGGACCCGTGGGACGTGTTCCACGAAGGCCTCACGCAGCACGTCCCCCTCACCTTCGGCCAGGTCGTGATCGCTACCGGCGTGGTGGTCCTGCTGCTGTGGATCCCACTGCGGCAGCGGCCGGGCATCGGCACCCTGCTCAACGTGATCGTCATCGGGCTCGCGGCCGATGCCGGCCTGGCCGTCATCCCCGAGCCGGACGGGATCGCTCTCCAGGTGCTGCTGCTCGTCGGCGGAGTGGTGGGCAACGGGGTCGGCGGGGCGCTCTACATCGGAGCGAGGCTCGGCCCCGGCCCGCGGGACGGCTTGTGGCTCGGTCTCGTGGAGCGCACGGGACGCAGTGTCAGGTTCTGGCGGACCGTCCTGGAGGTGACGGTCCTCGCGGCCGGCTTCCTGCTCGGCGGGACGGTCGGGCTGGGCACGGTGCTCTACGCCTTGGCGATCGGTCCGGTGGTGCAGTTCGTCCTGCCTCACGTCGACGTGCACGGGGATCGTCGCAGCACCTCCCGAGGGGACGAGGCGCGCTTGGTACGGTGACGGGAGAGGCCGGGGTGCCCCACCGACGGGGCTGAGAACACACCCGCACACCTGATCCGGTTCGTACCGGCGGAGGGAGCCAGTCATGAGTCGTACGCCCGTCATGCTCAGCGTCGCGGGGTCGGACCCGTCCGGTGGAGCGGGCATCCAGGCGGACCTGAAGACCGCCACCGCCCTCGGTGTCTATGCCGGTGCGGTCCTCACCGCCCTCACGGCGCAGAACACCACCGGGGTCCAGGGCATCCATGCCGTGCCGCCGGAGTTCGTGGGCACCCAGCTGGAGAGCGTCCTGACCGACCTCGACGTCCGTGCCGTCAAGATCGGCATGCTGGGTGCGCCCGAGGTCGCCGCGGTCGTGGCCGATGCCCTGCGGCGTCGACCCGTGCCGGCCGTCGTGCTCGATCCGGTCATGGTGGCCTCCTCCGGAGATCGTCTCGTGCCGCAGGAGACCATCGAGGTCATCGCCACCGAGCTGCTGCCGCTGGCCACTGTCGTGACCCCCAACGTCCCCGAAGCGCAGATCCTCACCGGTGCCGCGGTGGACGACCTGGCCGGCCTGGAGCTGGCCGGTCAGCTGCTCGTGGAGGCCGGGGCCCGCGCGGCGCTCGTCAAAGGAGGCCATCTCTCCGGTGCCGAGAGCATCGACCTGCTCGTGACCGGGGAGGGCGCGCAGAAGCTGGCCGCGCCACGCGTGGAGACGCCGCACACGCACGGCACCGGGTGCACCCTGTCGTCGGCCGTCGCAGCCTTCCTGGTCCGCGGCGAGCCACTGCAGGAGGCGGTCGCGCGGGCCAAGGACTATCTCGTGGCCGCTTTGGCCTCAGGGTCGCGACGAGACGTCGGAGCCGGGCA
The DNA here is from genome assembly GCF_041951745.1 of Aeromicrobium sp. CTD01-1L150. Taxonomy (GTDB): domain Bacteria; phylum Actinomycetota; class Actinomycetes; order Propionibacteriales; family Nocardioidaceae; genus Aeromicrobium. The sequence continues at coordinate 2,425,951 of NZ_CP169555.1, read as the reverse complement.
CGGACCCGTCGACCACCTGGGGGGACGATGAGCACCACCGCGACCTCTAGCACCAACACTGCGACGGGAGCCTCGCAGCGGGCCTGGCAGGCTGCCGCGCCATGGTTCGGGGCGGTCATGGACCATCCGTTCGTGACCGGGCTGCAGGACGGCACGCTGTCCGAGGACGCCTTCGAGCGCTACCTCCTCGACGACGCCCACTACCTCCAGCGGTACGCCCGGGTGCTGGCGCAGCTCTCGGTGAGATCCGAGCAGGTCGAGGACATCGAGCTGTTCGCCACCTCGGCCGGCGCCGCGATGGCGGCTGAGCGTGAGCTGCACACCGGATGGCTGGCCCGACGCGGGGTCGACCCCGACGCCGACTCGGCGGCGGAGCCGACCCCCACCTGCCGCGCCTACACCGGCTTCCTGCTGGAGTCCGCGGTCAGCGCCCCGTTCGACGTGGCCGTGGGCGCCGTCCTTCCGTGCTTCCGGGTCTATGCCGAGGTGGGGCGCCGCATCGCTGCCGAGACCACGGCCACCCACCCGTACGCGGACTGGATCGCCACCTACGCCGACCCGGACTTCGATGCGGCGGTCCGCCGGGCCGAGGAGTGCCTGGACCGTGTCGTGCAGGACGAGCCCGCAGTGATCGACGCCTACGTCACCGCGACGCGGTTCGAGTGGATGTTCTGGGACGCGGCCTGGCGCGATGAGTCCTGGCCAGGAAGCACACGACGGCCGCACCCCTGACATCGGCACGACGACCGCGACCCGGAGGACACGCGGGCAGACGGTTCCTCATCCTCTGGGCGCTCAGCGCCGGGTGGCGATGAGCAGCGACGCGCCTTCGTCGATCATCATCTCCACAGCGGCGAAGCGCTCGTCGGTGAGCCAACGCTCGCGAACCCGGTCCACCTGACCGTCCACGATGGGCGGCCAGTGGGCGGAGGGCACGAAGTCATCGAGTACGGCGATCCCGCCGGGCTCCAGCAGATCAGCCAGGACGTCGATCTGCGCCATCACCTCCAGGACGTCGACGAACAGCAGCGAGAACGGAGCGTACTGCTCCAGGGTCGACCAGTCGCCGGAGACGATCTCCACGTTCTCGACATCGCTGAACAGTCGCTGCACGTCCTCGGCCAACGCCGGATCCAGCTCTGCGCTCACGATGCGGGCCTCCCGGGGTGCGCCGCTGGACAACCACGCCGAGCCGACGCCGGTTCCCGTGCCGAGCTCTGCCAGGGTGCCGGAGCGGGAGGCCGCCAAGGTGGCGAGGAGTCGGCCGGTCTCGTGGCGCGTCGACGTGATGAAGCCGCGCTGGCGGGAGAGGACGAGCGTGCTCGCGACGAGCTCGGGGACATCGGCGGGGGCGCTCACCGGACCAGTGTCCATCAGGGTTCGACGGGCGATGCCAACGCGTCTCATCGGCCGAGACACGCCGAGGAAAACCTGAGCGTCCACGGCCGTTCGATGTCATGCTGGTCGCATGCGGAAGCAGCTCGTAGTCATCGCTTGCCGCGGCAGGGCCTCATAGGGCCATTCCCTGCCGCGGAGTCTTGGCGTTGGCCCGACGTTCCGCCGCAGGGAACTGGATCTCACCCGATCCATCTCTGAATCTCTCGGTCGATCACCGGGCACGTGGCCCCGGCGGACGTCGGATCCACGCCGAACCCGCTGTGTCGTTGGCCGCCACCGGCCCGACACTCCGCCTGGACCGCCGGTGCGCCGGCGACACCCAAGACCGAGAGGAAAGAACCATGGAGAACACACCCTTCGAATGGGGCCCTGCTCACCTGCGCGACGACGCGACCGTCCTCGTGGTGGAGCCGGTCGACCGCCCCGACGACAACTGAGCAGGACCTCCTGCCGCCCACCCCCCAAGCACGCCCCCACTCGCTGCGCTCGCGGGAGGTACCCCCACGCTGCGCTCCGTGCAGGGAGGTGCCCCCAGCCCGGCACCCCCGCCGGTGCCCTCTGCCGCCCCCAGCCCGGCACCCCCGCCGGTGCCCTCTGCCGCCCACGGCCCGGCACCCCCGCCGGGCGTCCTAGGATCGAGCCCATGACCGCTTACTCCCTCGCCCTCGTCCCCGGCGACGGCATCGGACCCGAGGTGACCGAGCAGGCCCTCACCGTCCTGCGTGCCGTCGCCGCCGACCACGACATCTCCCTCGACACCACGGAGTACGACCTCGGTGCGCGTCGCTGGCACGCAACGGGCGAGACGCTCCCGGACTCGGTGCTGGAGGAGATCCGCGGTCACGACGCGATCCTGCTGGGCGCCGTCGGCGATCCGGGCGTTCCGTCCGGTGTCCTGGAGCGCGGCCTGCTGCTCACACTGCGCTTCGCCCTGGACCACTACGTCAACCTGCGGCCCTCCAAGCTGTTCCCCGGTGTCCCCACGCCGCTGTCGGAAGCGGTCACGAGCCAGGGGATCGACTTCGTCGTCGTCCGGGAGGGCACCGAGGGGCCCTACGTCGGCAACGGCGGCGCGATCCGCGTCGGCACACCTCAGGAGGTGGCCACCGAGGTCAGCCTCAACACCGCCTTCGGCGTCGAACGAGTGGTGCGCGACGCCTTCGCCCGCGCCCAGGCGCGGCCGCGCAAGAAGCTCACCCTCGTGCACAAGAACAACGTGCTCGTGCATGCCGGCCACCTGTGGAGCCGCACCGTCGATGCGGTGGCCGCTGAGTATCCCGAGGTCAGCGTCGACTACCTGCACGTCGACGCCGCCACCATCTTCCTGACCACCGACCCGTCGCGGTTCGACGTGATCGTCACCGACAACCTCTTCGGCGACATCCTCACCGACCTCGCCGCCGCCGTCACCGGTGGCATCGGTCTGGCCGCCAGCGGCAACGTCAACCCCGACCGCACGGCGCCGAGCATGTTCGAGCCCGTGCACGGCTCAGCCCCGGACATCGCCGGGCAGTCCAAGGCCGACCCGACCGCGGCGATCCTCTCCGGCGCCCTGTTGCTGGAGCACCTGGGTCACCCCGAGGCGGCAGCACGCATCACCGAGGCCGTCGAGACCGACATCGCCGAACGCACCACCACGCGCAGCACCGAGGAGGTGGGGGAGGCCATCGCGTCACGCGCGGCCGGGCAGGTACACAGGGTCTGATCCTCGCCCTGTGCCCGACCCGACCAAGGAAGTACCGTGACCCCCATGACCCCCCTGCCGTTCCAGAGCCGTCGCGAACCCCACCCGCACCCTCGGACAGACTCCGAGCGGGAGGCAGTCCTGGCCGACCCCGGGTTCGGCACCCATTTCACCGACCACATGTTCCTGACCGAGTGGACGCCGGACGCCGGGTGGCACGACGCCCGCGTCGTTCCCTACGGCCCGTTGTCGATGGACCCGGCCACCGCGGTCCTGCACTACGCCCAGGAGATCTTCGAGGGCCTGAAGGCCTACTCCCACGCCGACGGCTCGGTCTGGCTGTTCCGGCCCGAGGAGAATGCCGCTCGGATGCGTCGCTCCGCGTGGCGCCTGGCCCTGCCTGAGCTGCCGGAGGAGTGGTTCCTCGGCTCGATCCGCGACCTCGTCGAGGCCGACCGTGCCTGGGTGCCACACGGCGGTGAGACGAGCCTGTACCTTCGCCCGTTCATGTTCGCCTCGGAGGTCTTCCTCGGCGTGCGTCCGAGCCAGCACGTCACGTACAGCGTGATCGCCTCGCCGGCCGGGTCGTACTTCCCGGGCGGGGTCAAGCCGGTCTCGATCTGGTTGTCGACCGACTACGCGCGCGCCGGTGCCGGTGGAACGGGTGCGGCCAAGTGCGGCGGCAACTACGCCGCGAGCCTGCGCCCGCAGCAGGTGGCCATCGACAACGGTTGCGCCCAGGTTGCCTTCCTCGACGACGTCGAGCACCGCTGGATCGAGGAGCTCGGCGGCATGAACCTGTACTTCGTGCAGTCCGACGGATCCATCGTCACCCCGGAGCTGTCCGGCTCGATCCTGGAGGGCGTCACCCGTGACTCGATCCTGCAGATCGCTCGCGACCTCGGCCACGAGGTCGAGGAGCGTCGCGTCAGCATCGAGGAGTGGCGCGAGGGTGCGGCCGACGGGACGATCACGGAGGTCTTCGCCTGCGGCACCGCCGCCGTCGTGACACCGGTCGGTGCCCTGAAGTGGGACGGCGGACAGGCCGTGGCCGGTGACGGTGGTGCGGGCAAGGTGACGATGGAGATCCGTTCCTCGCTCGTGGACCTGCAGTACGGCCGCGCGGACGACCCCCACGGCTGGCTCACGCGCGTGGCCTGAGCCTGCGGGGCTCGGGCGCCGAGCCGTGGTTGGATGGATGTGACGGGAGTCACGTCTGGTGGTCTTCGGCGTTATCACTTCCAGGAGCACCACCCACCGCACTGCGCACGCACCGAGGAGAAGCCGCCGCATGAACGCCGCCGACCACCCCACCCGCACCGAGCACGACCTCATCGGAGATCGTGAGGTGCCTGCCGAGGTGTACTGGGGGATCCACACGCTGCGCGCGCAGGAGAACTTCCCGATCAGCGGCGTCACGATCGGTGCCAGCCCGTTCCTCGTGGAGTCCCTGGCCTGCGTCAAGCAGGCGGCCGCACGCACCAACCACCAGCTGGGGATGCTCGACGACGAGCGGTTCAACGCCATCGAGCAGGCCTGTGAGGAGATCCGCGCCGGCGACCTCCACGAGCAGTTCGTGGTCGACGTCATGCAGGGCGGTGCGGGAACGTCCACCAACATGAACGCCAACGAGGTGATCGCCAACCGGGCGCTGGAGATCCTCGGCCGGCCCCGTGGCGACTACGGCTACCTGCACCCCAACGAGCACGTCAACCTCAGCCAGTCCACCAACGACGTCTACCCGACCGCGATCAAGGTCGCGATCATCAAGTCCACGCACTCGTTGCTGGAGGCGATGCAGGTGCTCGAGTCCTCCTTCGCCAGCAAGGCCGAGGAGTTCCGCGGCGTGCTCAAGATGGGCCGCACGCAGCTGCAGGATGCCGTGCCGATGACGCTCGGCCAGGAGTTCGGGACCTATGCGGTCATGCTCGGGGAGGACCGCTCGCGGCTGAGCGAGTCCATCGCGATGCTGCACGAGATCAACCTGGGTGCCACCGCGATCGGCACACAGCTCAATGCACCGGTCGGCTACGTGCCGATCGCCTGCGAGCACCTGGCGCACCTCACGGGACTGCCGCTGGAGAGCGCCGTCGACCTCATCGAGGCGACGCAGGACTGCGGCTCCTTCGTGCAGCTCTCCGGCACGCTCAAGCGCGTCGCGGTGAAGACCGGGAAGATCTGCAACGACCTGCGGCTGCTGTCCTCAGGGCCCCGTGCCGGGCTCAACGAGATCAACCTGCCGGCCGTGCAGGCCGGCTCCAGCATCATGCCGGGCAAGGTGAACCCGGTGATCCCGGAGGTCGTCAACCAGGTGGCGTTCCAGGTGATCGGCATGGACGTGACGGTCACCATGGCCGCCGAGGGCGGTCAGCTGCAGCTCAACGCCTTCGAACCGGTGATCTGCTACTCGCTCTCGGTGGGCACCTACCGGCTGCGTGAGGCGATGCTCGTCCTGGCGCGTCGTTGCGTCGACGGCATCACGGCCAATGCGGAGCTGTTGCGGCTGGAGGTGGAGAACTCCATCGGCCTGGTGACCGCCCTCAACCCCTTCATCGGCTATGCGGCAGCCACGGAGGTGGCCAAGGAGGCCCTGGCCACGGGGCGCGGGGTCGCCGAGCTGGTGCTGGAGCGCGACCTCCTGCCGCCGGAGAAGCTGGCAGCGATCCTGCAGCCGGAGGTGCTGGCGAACCTGGCACCGCGTCCCTGAGGCACCCTCAGCGAGGCTCAGGCGAACAACGTCGTGACGGGGTCCGCCTCGAGGGTGACGGCGAGGACGCCCGCCTCGGCGTCGTGCTCGATCGTCAGCGGCAGCGCCGGCACGGTGGGGGTCTGCTCGGCCTGCGGGTCGCCGAGGCCGTGTGCGATGTCGCGCAGCGTGACCGATGCCGGGCCGACCGGATCGTTCTCGGGCCACTCGGCGATGAGCCGATGTGCAAGACCGGCCACGACGGCGCCCGTGGCGGCACGGCCGGCGGCCTCGACGCCGGTGATGCGGACCTCGGGAAGTCCGAACTGCACCAGTCCGTCGGTCTGCAGCACACCGTCGAGGACAGCACCGGCATCGAGCACGTACCACTGCGTCGCGTGCGCGAGTGAGACCTCGTCGGAGGACATCTGCAGGATCCGCGGCACCGTGAGGTCGATGACCAGGCCCTCGTGCTGCTCCGCGAGGCGCAGGACCTCGATGCGGGTGGTGCGGGCATGCTCCGCGGCCTGCGCGAGAGGCACACGGCCGTGCACGACGTGCTGGTGATGCAGATCTTCCATCTGCTCGATCGCACCTTCGGGCGTTCCGTGGTGGCGCAGGAGGGCCGCGTGCGGCAGGGGCAGGGTGTCGTCCTGGCCGAGGGAGGTGGGTGTGAGGACGACGTACATCGCCTCACACGTCCGGGGCGCGGGCACGGGTCTGGTGCTCATAGGCGGCTCAGTCTAGAATGGGCGCCGTGCAGCACCTGAGCATCATCATTGACAGGCGCGCCGGGCTCGGGAACGACCACTGAACAGACCCCCCCGCCCGACGCGCTGCCTCCCATGACCTGGGGGGCTTTTTTGTTGGGTCCCCAATCCTCGACGACACTGCAGCACCAACGACAAGGACGAACCCGTGATCACCGACGACTTCCACGTCTACGACACGACGATGCGCGACGGCGCCCAGCAGGAGGGGCTCAACCTCTCCGTGCAGGACAAGCTGCACATCGCCCGGCACCTCGACGAGCTCGGTGTCGGTTTCATCGAGGGTGGGTGGCCAGGCTCCAATCCCAAGGACACCGAGTTCTTCGCCCTCGCGGCCAAGGAGCTGGAGCTTCGCAACGCTCGGCTCGCAGCCTTCGGTGCCACCCGGCGGGCCGGTGCCGTGGCGGCTGACGACCCGCTCGTCGCGGCGCTGCGGGAGTCCGGCGCATCCGTGGTGACACTGGTGGCCAAGAGCCACGACCGGCACGTCGAGCTGGCGCTGCGCACGACGGTCGAGGAGAACCTGGCCATGGTGCGAGACACCGTGCAGCACCTGCGCTCCGAGGGCCAGCGGGTCTTCGTCGACCTGGAGCACTTCTTCAACGGCTACCTCGACAACCGCGACTACGCGCTGGAGGTCGTGCGCGCCGCCGACGAGGCGGGCGCTGACGTCGCCGTGCTGTGCGACACCAACGGCGGCATGCTGCCCCACCAGGTCAGCGAGATCGTGGCCGACGTGCTGGAGTCCACGGGGGCGCGGCTGGGCATCCACGCCCACAACGACACCGGGTGCGCCGTCGCCAACTCGATGGCGGCCGTCCTCGCGGGGGCGACGCACCTGCAGGGCTGCATCAACGGCTACGGCGAGCGCACGGGCAATGCCGACCTCGTGACGTCGATCGCCAACCTGGAGCTCAAGCTGGACCGGCCGGTGCTGCCGGAGGGGGCGCTGGCCGACGCCACACGCATCGCCCACGCCGTCGCCGAGATCACCAACTACCCGCCCTCGGCCCGCCAGCCGTACACGGGCGTCTCGTCCTTCGCCCACAAGGCGGGGCTGCACGCGAGCGCGATCCGGGTGGACCCGGACCTCTACCAGCACATCGACCCCGCGCTGGTGGGCAACGACATGCGGCTGCTGGTCTCGGAGATGGCCGGGCGCGCCACGATCGAGCTCAAGGGTCGAGAGCTCGGCTACGACCTCGCCTCCGACGCCGAACGGCTGGCCCGGGTGACCGATCGCGTCAAGGCGATGGAGCAGCAGGGCTACACGTTCGAGGCCGCGGACGCCTCCTTCGAGCTGCTGCTGGCCGAGGAGATGGAGGAGTCCAGGCCGGCGTTCTTCGAGATCGAGTCCTGGCGGGTGCTGGCAGAGTCCGGCCCTCCCCCGAGCCCTGCGCTTCGCTTCGAGCAGGGAGGTGCCTCCAGGTCGGTGGGTGCTGATGCGCCGACGGCGGAGGCCACCGTCAAGCTGCGCGCGGCCGGTCAGCGTCTCGCCGTCATCGGTGAGGGCAACGGCCCGGTGAACGCGCTCGACCACGCTCTGCGCCAGGCCATCGAGCAGGTCTACCCCGATGTCACACGGTTCCACCTCATCGACTTCCGGGTTCGGATCCTCGACCAGGGGCATGGCACGGACGCCGTGACCCGGGTGCTCATCGAAACCACGGACGGTAAGGACGTGTGGGTCACGGTCGGGGTGGGGGCCAACATCATCGAAGCCTCCTGGGAGGCGCTCGTGGATGCCTTCACCTACGGGTTGCGTCGTCATGCCGTGGTTCCTGAGCAGGTGTGAGGTCCTCGGGCATGTCTCGCCGACGGCTCCTGACCATGGTCGTGGCGCCGACGCTGGTCATCGGCTTGGTGATCGGCACACTCATGCTCGTCGACGCGGCGAACCGCCGCGAGCAGGTGAGGGTCGCCGACGCGGCGGCCGCTGAGTACACCGAGGCGCTGCAGGCCTTTCGCAAGGAGGTCGCCGCCGGTGTCGAGACGGCTGACTTCGAGGACGCGGTCGCGGTGGGTGACTTCGTGGCGCAGGCCGCCCAGGACCTGCCCGAGCTCGCTGCCGTGGACGGCCATGGGGCGCGAGCGTCGGACGCCTACCGGTTCGCCGAGTCAGTGCGAGCGCAGATGCGAGAGAGCCTCGATGACCTCCAGGAGAAGGTGGAGGGTGCGCGGCGGGCCCAGTCGTTCGTCGCAGCGGCCGAGCAAGCGCTGGCCGTCGACCCTCGCTCCTTCCTGTCCTCGACGACCCTGTCCGATGGTGGCCCGGTGCGTGCACAGGTGCTGCCGCCGTTGAGGAACGCCCTCGCCGGGGTGGAGGACCTCGACGTCCCTGAGGGGGCCGACGAGGCGCACCAGGAGGTGGCCGACGCCATCCGGTTCGTCATCGGTGAGGCCGAGACGCTCGCCGCGGAGCTCGACGCCGGCCGGGGTTACCAGTTCGAGTTCGGAATCCGCTACGGCGAGGCGCGCTCGGAGCTGGCCCGGTACTCCGCGACCTCGGAGGCGTCGCTGCGTGAGGCGTTCGACCGGGTGGTCGGCGAGCCAGCCGCCACGGCCTGAAGGCACCCCAGGACGGGACAAGTGCCCTGTGAGAGGCTGCCGCCATGTCTCGTGGACGGATCCTCCTTCTCATCGTGGCCCCGACGATCGTTGCTGTCACCATCGTGGCCGTGGTGGTCGTGTTGCTCATGCAGGCGGCTGACCGCCGCGAGCAGGTCGAGAGGGCCGATGCGGCCGCAGCCGGGTACACCCAGGCTGTGGAGGACTTCAAGCAGACCGTCGAGTCACAGGCGGAATCCGCCGACTTCGGTGATGCGCAGTCCGTGGGTGCCGCCGTGACGCAGGCGTCCGAGGACCTGCCCGAGCTCCCCGACGCGACCGAGCACGGCATCGAGAACTCAGCCGCCTACCGGGATGCCGCGGCGCTGGAGGAGAAGACCGCGCAGGACCTGCAGGCCTTCCAGGAGGTGGTGGAGACCACCGCCCAGGCAGAGGAGTTCGTCGCACAGGCGGAGAAGATCATGCAGGAGGACCCGTTCGACTACCTGGACTCCGGGTCCTTCACCAGCGGTGCGCCGATCCGACGGGACGCACTGCCGCCCATGCAGAAGGCGTTGTCCGAGGCGGAGGCCCTCGAGGCCCCCGAGTCGCCCGAGTCCGCCGAGGAGGCCCGCAAGCTGTTGGTCGAGGCCACTCGACGAGTGGTTCGAGGGGTCAAGAAGGCAGCCTCGGAGCTGGACGCCGGACGCGGCTACAAGCTGCGCTACGACTACGGGAGGGCTCCGTTGGCGGTGAGGCTGGTCTCCGGTCAGGCCCAGTCGGAGCTGCGTGAGGCCTTCGACCGGCTGGTCGCCGACGAGCCCGACCCCCAGGACCCCGACGCCGAGCCCGATACCGAGGACACCGACACCGAGGATGCCGGCACCGGAGTCTGACCGTCACCTGGTCGGCGGGGACGGGCCGGTGGCTCAGGACGCAGGTCGGATCATCGGCACATGCTCGATGCCGGCCTCCTGGTAGTTCGCGCCGTCACGCACGAAACCGAAGCCGGCGTACCAGTGGTGCAGGTAGGCCTGTGCGCCCAGGCGGATCTCCTCGTGCCCCCACCGTTCGAGCACGGCACGCACGAGTCGGCTGGACTGACCGTGGCCGCGTGCGTCGACACGGGTGGCCACCCGACCGACCTTGCGCACGCCGGAGTCGGTGAACGTGCGCAGGTAGCTCGTGATGCCCTGCTCGTCGGCGAGCCAGAGGTGTGAGCACGTGGGGAGCAGGTCGATGCCGTCGACGTCGGGCTCGTCGCACTGCTGCTCCACGGCGAAGACGGCGTCGCGGATGCGCCAGATGTCGTAGACCTCGCGCGCGGTCAGGGCGTCCCCTGCACGTTCGATCAGGTTCACGTGGGCAGGCTAGCTGTATGAGGCCATGACGTTGTTGACGCGTGTCGGTGCTGCAGAGGCAGGCGGTTGCGCGTCGTGAGCGCCGTGGGGACGGTGATAGTTGTAGTGCCGGTTCCACGTTTCCAGCGCGGCAGCGCGTTCTGCTTCCGAGCGCCAGATGCGCGCGTAGAGGAACTCTTCAGCGAGGATCCGGTTGTAGCGCTCGACTTTGCCGTTGTGTCGAGGCGTGTATGGCGTGATGCGCTGGTGTCGGCTGGTCCCGACCGCTTCGCGGAAGGCAGCAGATCGGTAGCAGGAACCGTTGTCAGTCACGACGCGCTCGATCCGGGTGATGCCGTGCTTAGCGAACCAGGCTCTGGCCCGCCCGAAGAACGCGACGGCAGTGACGGCCCTCTCATCCGGTAACGCTTCTGTGTAAGCGAGTCGGGTGTGTCCGTCGATGGCGGAATGCAGGTAGATGTACCCGGTCCTGGCACCGCGGGTCTTCGTGCGGGCGACAGCCTTGGCCTTCTCGCTGCCTTTGCCGTGCACACGCCACCCGCCGCCGTCGGGGATGCGCCCGACCTTCTTCACGTCCAGATGCACCATGTGGCCGGGACGTTTGGCGTTGATCCTTTGCGGCTCCCGGTTCGTCTCGCCGTTCGGGTCGATAAACTTCCGTCGATTCAGGCCCAGCTGTGCGAGGAGCCGGGTGATGGTGCGACGGCTCACCGGTGTTCCTGCCTGCTCGAGCTCGAACGCAATACGGGACGCCGACCATTTGTGTTCCCGCCGCATCGACTCGATCTGCTGCACGAGGCAGCCAGGCGTTGCAGATGGCTGTCGGGCCGGAGAAGATGAGCGGTCCAGTAGGCCGGTCTTCCCGAATCGCTTGTATCTGTTGACCCATTTCGAGGCGGTTGCGCGGGAGATCCCCATCTCGGCGGCCACGTGGGAGATAGGGCGGGTGCGGCAGCGTTCGATCAGGCGGCGTCGGCCTTCGGGTGAGAGGGGAGCGTTGGCATGCGTAGGCGAGGTCATGGCTGCTCTCAGCGATCTCAGATCAGCTCCATCACCGGGCCTTCATGCACGGCCTCGTAGATCACGTTGCGGATCACGTTGGCCTCTTCCGAGGTCAGGGTGCGGTCGATGGGGCGCAGCATGATCCGGATCAGGAGATTGACTTGTCTTTCCAGAGTGCCGAGCCTAGAGCGCGCGGCCTCGGGTAGTCCCTCGTGGGGTGTGCGGCTGAGAATCTCGAGAGACTCGATGACGTCGGCGTTATCTCCGAGGGCGACGCGGATGCGGTCACCAAGCGTCTCCTCGTCCTCTTGTGCATCCACGACGACTGAAATGTCGCGCCGGGCCGCAGGCAGAAGTGAAACGTGCTGCCATGGATCCAGGGTGAGCATCTGGGTTGCTATGCGCGGGTCTTCTGCCCGGAGATAGCGGATGTCAGGGATGCCCTTGCGCAGCATGAGTGCACGTTCAAGGCCCATACCGAGAGCCAGGCCGGACCATCGCTCGGGGTCGAGGCCCGATCCGCGCAGCACCTCGGGATGGATGCGGCCGCACTCGGCGAGCTCAAGCCATTCGTCGTCGTGGAGCACGTCGATCTGCCTACCACCGACGGTGTATGGGTGCGCCACGTCTGTTGTTCTCCACTGCGCATCCGGAAGGACTGCCTCGACCAAGTGGCCGATCATCGTGAGCATGTCCTCGTCATCGGTATCCGGAGTGCTACGGATGCGCCACAAGTCCACCTGGTGGGGTTCCCCCACGTGGGTGCGATCGACGGCGTCGCGACGGTAGACGAGGCCGGGCACCACGAGTAACTCATCCACCTCGGACATCCCCGCATAGTCCTCAAGGACGCGCGGGAGTTCGGCACTCATATGACTGCGAAGCATCACTGCAGGGCTGATGTAACGGGTGTACCGGCGAGCCCGAGTAACATCATCCGGGTCGTAACCGAGGCGGTCGTAGTTGTCCCGAACAGGAACGACCGGCGAGCTGCGCACATACCGGAGGGAGCTGTCCCACTCGGGCTGCAAACGGTCGATGACCGATTGCAGCAATGTCAGGATGGCGTGAGGCCCCTGGTCGGGATCGGTGAGGTCGCGCACGTTGAGAGCGCGATAGAGCTGGTCGGAAGTCAGATAGTCGGCGTGCGACATGCGAAGGTCTCCAAGAAGATGGCAGGTAGGTGAAGGACGAGAAAATTCCCCCGGCCGTACCTGCGGAGACCTACTGCGCTACGACTGCGCGTCGAAGACCCCGCGGCCATATCCCGGCCGGGGGTCTTGAAATCGCTGCTGCATCCGCATGACACCAGTGTAGCTGCGCGACCAGCCACCCGCGAGAAACGTCAACAACCTCCTGGCCAGCAACAGCTAGCGGACTCCGGGGCGAACGACAGCAGCCGCTCGCAGTCCTCCAGCAGGTGCTGGCGCAACGGCGCGGCGCGTTCGGTGAAGCGGCGCTGGCGACGGACGTACTCGGCCTTGCCCGCGGCGGTCTCGACCGGGATCGGGTCCAGGCCGAGGGAGGTGAGGTCGTAGGGCGAGGCGGCCATGTCGGTGCGCCGGACCTCGATGGCGAGCTCGAAGGTGTCGAGCACGACGGTCGCCTCGATGAACGGCAGCATCCTGAAGGCCAGGCGGTACAGGTCCATCGTGGCGTGCAGGCAGCCAGGCTGCTCCCGCTCGAGCTGGTGGTCGCGGGTGAGCACCTCGGAGTTCAGGGGGCGTGCGGCCGGGGTGAAGAACCGGAAGGCGTCGACGTGCGTGCAGGCCAGCTGGTGGGAGTCGACGACGTCAGCCGTGCCGTCCGCGCCCAGGCGCAGGTCGAGCTGAGGGTGGCGGACGTCGTCGGTGCGGTAGACCATGGCCCACTCGTGCAGGCCGAAGCAGCCGAACGTGGGGTCGCGCTCGGTGGTGCGGGCCAGCAGGTCGCGGGTCCAGCGCAGTCCGGGCAGGCGGCGCTCCAGCCGTGCCGGGTCGACCGTCGCGGCACCGTCGACGGTGACGTAGGCGCCGAGGCTCTCGTACTCCGGCGCGTCGGCGAGCGCCACTCCCAGACCGGGGTGCCAGCGTTCGAGCTGGCCGGGGGAGAGGTTGTAGTACTCAAAGAGGAAGTCGTCGACGGGATGCTTCTCGCGACGCCGGGCGCGTGCCAGATGCGGCTGTGTCCAGATGTGGGCTCGTTCTCGGTGGTGCTCGGCCAGGCATCGCCAGTCATCGGCGGGCAGGACCGTCAACCGATGGGAGCTCCGCCTCCTCGGGGCCGCCACTGGTGACTCGGGCATCTGGGCCATCTTCGCACGGCCCATGCGCATGGGCCTGAATACCGGTAGCGCAGCATCTCAGATCTCGGACGTGTCGTTGACCCAGCTCAATCGCAGAGTGTCTTATTGCTAAGTAACTTAGTGCTAAGAGATTGGATGTGTATGAGCCCCGCGACGACCACCGACCTGGAAGCAGCAATCGACGCATCGATCGCCAGTCGGGAGACACGGAACGAAGATTGGGACACGCTCGCCTTCCAGACCAAGATGGGTGACAGGTTCAAGCGCGCCCAAGTCCGCTACATCGGATCAGGTGCCACGGGTCACCACGAGGGAGACTCGACGATCCTGCCAGCAGAGCACTTCACGTTCTCCAACATGATTCTTCCGGCAGGTTGTGTCGGTCCTGAGCACACGCACCCGGACGTCGAGGAGGTCTTCTTCGTCCTTGAGGGGGCCGTGGAGTTCAGCATCCACGACGTCGAGGACGGCACCAGGAAGGCGAGCAGAGTACTGGGTTATCGAGACCTCATTCGTGTTCCTGCCGGTGTTCCACGGAGCCTGCGAACCGTCAGCGAAGACGATGCGATCATCTGCGTGATCATCGGGTCGAAGAAGCCCGAGCTGCCGACGTATCCGGAGACGTCGGAGATGCACGGCGTGACGCGGAACTGAAGTGCAGATGCTCCGTCCCCTGGTTGACCGAACCCACCCCTGCTGCGAGGAAGTGCACTGATGCTGACCAACAGAACCTGGCGTCATGGAAGCCGATTGATCGGGGGACTCGCCGTCACTCTGGTGCTGGTCGCCGGATGTGGGGGCGCTTCCGGACCAGAGACGGACGCCGAGGGGAGGGAGAAGGTCACGGTCAGGACGGACGTGTACTTCAACGGTGCGGCGCTCCCGTTGATTGCCGGCGTCGAGCAGGGCATCTTCGAAGACCATGGTCTGAATGTCGAGCTCAATGAGGGTAAGGAGTCGGCGACCACCATCCAGACCGTCGGCAACGGCTCTGACGACATCGGGTACGTCGATGCGGGGACCCTCGTCCAGTCCGTGGCGCAAGGCATCGACGTCAAGATGGTCGCCGGCCTGGTTCAGGAGTCTCCATTGGCGCTCTATGCCATGGAGGACTCCGGTATCCGGGAGCCGGCCGACCTCGAGGGTAGGACGGCCGGGTACACGCCCGGCTCGGCTGCTGAACGGATCTTTCCGGCGTACGCGCAGGCGGCGGGGATCGACGAGCGCTCCGTTCAGTTCAGGAACGTCGACATTCCGACGCGAACTGAACTGTTCATGGCGGGGCAGACGGACTTCACGTTCGGATTGCTCAACGTGAGCGGCCCGAACATCTCCGACAAGTGTGACTGCGAGCCAACCGTCCTCCCCTACAGCGACGTGGGGATCCACATGCTCAGCTCGGGCATCGTCGCGAGCACTGACTTTGCCGAGGACCGCCCAGAGACACTGGAGAAGTTCCTTGCCGCACTCGGTGAAGCGGTCGAAGAGGTCAACGAGGACCCTGATGCGGCAGTCCGTTCCTTCGAGCAGTTCGCCGAGGGGAGCACCGTCGACGCGTCCATCGTCGCCAAGCAGTGGGAGGTCTCGATGGAGCTCCACCAGACGGACGCCTCCGAAGGCGACGCCTTCGGATGCATGGCTCGTGAGGACTGGGAGTCGACCATCGAGCTGATGGAACGGTACGGAGACGTGCCTGAGGGGGTGGTTGCGGTGGAGGACATCAGCAGCAACGCCTTCAACCCTCAAGCATGTTCCGACGAGCTCGGCGGTGCGTGACATGTCCTCGGCGGTCGAGACCCGAACGTTCATCGAGTTCAAGGACCTCGAGAAGTCCTTCACCACGAGGGGCGGCACCGTCACCGCGATCGAGTCACTGTCCCTCTCCGTTCAGGAGGGTGAGTTCCTCGCGGTGGTCGGTCCCAGCGGTTGTGGCAAGAGCACGCTGCTGATGGCACTGGCAGGTCTGACCACGCCCACGTCCGGTGAAGTCGTCGTCGGCGGTGAGCGAGTCGACGGCCCCATGACGCAGGCTGGAGTGGTCTTCCAGAGCGCCGAACTGTTGAGCTGGCGCACCGCCTTGGAGAACGTGCTGCTACAGGCGGAGGTCCGCAAACTCGATCTCCCCGAGAATCGCCCTCGTGCGCAGCAGCTCCTTGAGGACGTCGGTCTCCGCGGGTTCGAGAATCACTACCCGGACGAGCTCTCCGGTGGCATGCAGCAACGAGTAGCCCTGTGTCGGGCGCTACTGCACGACCCGAGCATGATCCTGATGGACGAGCCTCTGGGTGCGCTTGATGCCATCACCAGGGACCAGGTACAGGGCGACCTGCAGAATCTCTGGATGAAGTCCCGATGCACGGTCCTGTTGATCACACACAGCATCGAGGAGGCGGTCTTTCTCGCTGACCGCGTGATCGTCCTGAGCCCTCGGCCGGCAACGATCGCCGCGGACATCACCATTGATCTGCCTCGTCCGCGCCACGTGGCGGACCGCGGTACTCCTGAGTTCACCAACCTGGTGAACGAGATCCGGCACGAATTCTCACGATTGGGTGTGTTTGAGCAAGATGAGTGAAAGCAGTGCCGGGACCATGATGCGTTCAGTTGAGGAGCAGGGCCTGGAACAGGTGGCCGGGCCAGAGGAACCGACAGGTGGCGGAGTGGGACGCCTGTGGGCGGCCCTGTCGCAGTGGGCGCCGAGCGCGCTGCTGCTCCTCGGGCTCGTCGTCCTCTGGGAAGTGGCGACACGTCTCGGTCTGGTCGAGGAGTACGTGCTTCCGGCTCCCTCAGTCATCGTGGGTTCGATGATCGGCGACTTCGCCATGTACTGGCAGGCATCGATGCCCACGCTCTGGGCGATCAGCCTCGGATTCGTGCTGTCCGTCGTGGTTGCCCTTCCGATCGCCATCGGGATGGTCTACAGCGGAGTGCTGGAACGCGCGTTGTATCCGTTGCTGATCCTCTCGCAGGTCATTCCCAAGGTGGCCATCGCTCCGCTCTTCATCATCTGGTTCGGCTTCGGCGACCCTCCGAAGATCCTCATGGTCGTGCTGATCAGCTTCTTTCCCCTCGTGATCGATGCGGTGGTGGGGTTCCAGGCGGCTCGTCCCGAGAGCTTGATGCTGGTCCGGTCGATGGGCGCGACGCGGTGGCAGGCCTTCTGGAAGATCCGCCTGCCGTGGGCCCTTCCGAGCATCTTCGCGGGAGCCAAGGTCGCCATCACCTTGGCGGTCGTGGGAGCCGTGGTCGCCGAGTTTGTCGGCGCGGACAACGGGCTCGGTGTGCTGATCACCCAGGCGCGGGGCAACCTCGACACCGTCACGGTGTTCGCCGGGATCGGCTACCTGTCGGTCATAGGCCTGGTCCTGTTCGCCCTGATAGGCCTGCTCGAGAGGGTTCTGGTCAAAGGGGGACGAAGCGGTCGCCGTTTCGAAGCCGCTGGGGGACTCTGACGTGATGGACTCATGGGATGTTTCAACAGGTCAGGAGGGCCTTCGGTGACGCGGCACCCGGACGAGCAGGAGATCGGTGGGCAGGTCGACCGGATCGTCAGCGACTGGCGGCGCGAGCGACCAGAGCTCATGTCGCTGCGGCCGATGGCGATCTTCGGTCGACTGTCGCGTATCGGTGCTCGACAGCGGACGATCTTCAACTCCCGTCACGAGGCCGCGGGACTGTCACTCGGTTCGTTCGACGTACTGGCCAACCTGCGACGATCTGGGCCGCCGCACGAGAAGACACCAGGAGATCTCGCAGAGTCCTCGATGCTCAGCAGCGGTGGCATCACACTCAGGCTCGATCGTATGGAAGCTGACGGGCTGATCGACCGAACCCGGTCAGAGCACGATCGTCGAGTCGTTCACGCCTCCCTGTCCGCGCGGGGCCGGGAGGTCATCGACGCCGTCTACGGTCAGCACGTCGCTGCCCAGGCGGCGTTGCTGGCCGATCTCACGGAGGAAGAGCTCGAGGACCTGGAACGACTTCTGCGCAAGGTCGAGGTCTCCATCGAGAAGAATGCGGACCGTGCCCGTGATCTCCCGGTGACCGATGGCTCGCTCGAGGAGCAGCCGTAGTGCAACCAACTCGGATCGCCGTGCTGGGTGCTGGAGAGATCGGGTCCCGAGTAGTGTCCGGGCTAGCGGCCCAGCACGTTCGTGGGGCTGTCCTGGGTGGCGTGGTCTCTCGGAGTCCAACGGCCCCTCGGCAACACTGGATGAGTCTCACTGAGGCGCTGCGCTGTTGCGACATCGTCGTGGAGTGCGCTGGACAGCAGGCGCTGGTTGACCACGGCGTGCAGATCGTCAGCTCGGGACGGCACCTGGTGGTGACGTCGGTCGGTGCGTTGGTTGCCCCGGCCGTTCGCCGTGGGTTGGATGCAGGGCCGGGAAGGTGGGTGGTGACCAGCGGTGCGATCGGCGGGGTCGACATTCTGAGCGCCGCCAGCCGTCAGGGGCAGTTCGACAGCGTCACGCTGACCACCACCAAGCTCCCGAGCGCTCTGCGACAGACGTGGATGAGTGCCCGGGAGGTGTCCGAGCTCATGGACTGCTCCGAACAGATGGAGATCTTCCGCGGGACGGTACAGGAGGCGGCCCGGAGGTTTCCCGCGTCGATGAACGTCGCGGCGACGGTGGCGATGGCGTCGCGATGCGACGACGTTCAGGTGAGGATCTGTGCTGATCCTCAGGCTGAGCGCACTCGTCACAAGATCCGGGCTCGCCACCCGCTGGGACGCTTCGACATCGAGGTGGGCAACCTGCCTTCGCTTTCACGGCCGAGCACGAGTGCGGTGGTTGCCTACGGAGTGCTTCGCACCCTGCAGAACCTGGTTGATCCCACAGGTGAGGTGATCTGATGTCGTCGGCGCCGTGTCCTCCACGGATCTGGAGCCTGCCGGGAGGAGTGAGGGTCTCCTCGCGCGGATCAGGTCCTCCGACGCTGCTTCTGCACGGCATTGGTGGGGGTGCCCGCACCTTCAGCTCATTGGCCGAGCTCATTGCGCAGGACGGGTACGCGGTCCATGCCTGGGATGCCCCGGGGTACGGGGGGTCGTCCGACCCGCTGCACAAGGACATCGACCATGTCGCAGCGGTTGTGGAGGTGGTGGAGACACTCGACGCCGGGCCGGTTCACATCCTGGGTACCTCCTGGGGGGCGACGCTGGCCATCAGAGTGGCTTTCCTCCGCCCCGACCTCGTGACCAGTCTCGTGCTGGTCGACGGCACTCGCGGCTCCGCCGTGACAGCGCTGCGTCGCCGACGAATGCTCGAGAGGATCCCGGAACTGGCTGAGTTGGGTGGCGCTGAGTTCGCGCGTCGACGGTCGTCGCGGCTGGTCTCGCCCCGAAGCAGCGCCGCCACACTGGACGCCGTTCGCGCGACGATGGCAGAGGTGAGGTTGTCCGGCTACGCGGCAGCGGCTCACATGATGGCGGCCACGGACGTGAGCGACGATCTTGCCCACCTTGCCGCTGCGACGCTCGTCCTGGTGGGAGAGGACGACATCGTCACCGGGGTGGATGAGTCGAGACTCATAGCCGACGGCATACCCGGTGCTGAGTTCGGGATCATACGTCAGGCAGGGCACTCTGCCGTGGTCGAACAACCTGCGGCCGTGTGGGCCCGTACACGACAGTTCTGGCAACAACAGCTCGCTGGATAGCTCGAGCCCCGAGGACCGACATCAGGAGCTGCAGCTGCGGCAGCTGCCGAAGATCTCCAGGGTGTGCGCGACGTCGGTGAAGCCGTGCTCGTCGGCCACGTGGTCCGCCCAACGCTCGACGGTGGGCCCCTCGACCTCGATCGTGCGCCCGCACTGCCGGCACACCAGGTGGTGGTGATGTCCTGCGCTGCACCGCCGGTAGAGCACCTCGCCGTCGTCGCTGCGCAGCGCATCGACCTCGGCCGCATCCACGAGGGCCTGCAGGTTGCGGTAGACCGTGGAGAGGCCGACCTTCTCGCCGCGGTGCAGCAGCTTGTCGTGGATCTCCTGGGCGCTCACGAACGCCTCGAGATCGTCCAGGATGCTCCGGACGGCCCGGCGCTGCCGGGTGTTGCGCATGACTTCGACCACAGCTCCTCCTCAGGCCCTCAGGCCGAGGGTACCTGCCGTCGACGACGCAGCCACGGTGCTGTCGGGAGGTGGGCCGTCGCGAGCCGTGTGAGTGCGGTCGCAGCGAACACGCCCAGGGCCAGCATCACGATCGTCGGACCCGGCTGGACGTCGCTCTCGTAGCTGACCACCACACCGCCGACGGCGGTGAGCAGACCGATGAGCATCGCCAGGAGATGGGTGGCACGAAAGCTGCGGGCCAGCTGCTGGGCGGCCGCCACGGGCACGACCATCAGGGCGGAGACCAGCAGGAGCCCGACGGTGCGCATCGCGACCGTGATGGTGACCGCGGCGAGGACGGCCACGAGCAGCCCGTAGAGACGGACGGGCACCCCACTGACGCGGGCGTGCTCCTCGTCCTGGCACACCGCGAAGAGCTGTGGGCCGAGCAGGAGCGAGGTGCTGACGACGATGACGCCGAGGACCGCGACGACCCAGACCTCGCTGCGGTCGACGGTGGTGATGGCGCCGAACAGGTACTGGTTCAGGACCGCAGCGCCTTCGCCGGAGAGGTTCACGAGCAGCACACCACCGGCGATCCCGCCGTAGAAGAGCATCGCGAGGGCGAGATCGGCGCTCGTGCGGGTGAAGGCCCGCAGCACCTCGATGAGCGCTGCGCCCAGCGCCGCGACGACGAGGGCGGTCAGGACCGGGGCCGTGCCCGTGAGCAGGCCGAGCGCGACGCCGGTGAGCGCGACGTGGCCGAGTCCGTCGCCCAGCAGTGCGAGACGGCGCTGCACCAGGTAGGTGCCGATGGCGGGTGCGGCGAGTCCGGTGAAGACGGCCGCGACGAGGGCGAGCCGCATGAACTCATAGCCGAGGAGGTCGGTCACGGCCAGACCCCCTCGCCAGGCAGCGGCTCCAGCCGGTCCGGCTCACCGGAGTGCAGGTGGGTGTGCTCGTGGTCCCCTTCGCCCACGGCGGCAGGGTCGCCGTCGTGCGTGATACTGCCGTCCGTCATGACGACGGCACGGTCCAGCAGCGGTCTCATGGGGCCGAGCTCGTGGGCGACGAGCAGCACGGCCGTCCCGGCGCCGGCGAGGTCGCTGAGCAGCCCGGCGAGCACCTCGGTGTTCTCCCGGTCGACGCCTGCCGTCGGCTCGTCCATGATCATCAGCTCCGGTGCCCCGGCCAGGGCACGGGCGATGTGCACACGCTGCTGCTGGCCCCCGGACAGCTCGATGAGCGGTGCCTTGGCCTTGGGGCCGAGCCCGACGACGTCGATCGCCTCGGCCACGGCGGCACGGTCGGCAGCACGGGGGAGTCCGGCCAGCCTGCGACGCGAGAGCCGTCCGCTCGCGACGACCTCGGTCACGGTGGCCGGAACTCCGGTGACGGTGGCCGCGCGTTGCGGGACGTAGCCCAGGCGGGAGCGGTCGCGGAAGTGCTGCAGAGGCGTGTCGAACAGCTTGATCGAGCCGGTGAACGGCACGAGCCCGACGGCGCTGCGCACGAGGGTCGACTTGCCGGACCCGTTGGCGCCCAGCAGGGCGACGAACTCTCCGCGCGCGACGTCGAGGCAGACGTCGCGCAGCACGGGACGTCCACCCAGCTCGACGTCGAGCTGGGTGATGGAAAGTGCGGTGGTCACCAGGAGGGGCTCACGAACAGCCGTTGGCCTGCGTGATGGCCTGGAGGTTCTGACGCATGATTGAAAGATAGTCCTCGTCGGCGGTCTCCTCGTCGAGGCCCTCCAGCGGGTCCAGCACGGCCGTCTCGACGCCGGCCTCGCGGGCCACGGTGTCGGCGACGGCCGAGCTGACCAGGCGCTCGGTGAAGACGGTGCTGATGCCCTCCGAATCCACGAGGTCGGCGAGCTTGGCCAGCTGGGCGGCCGTCGGCTCGTTGCTGGGGTCGATCCCGGCGATCGGCACCTGGTGCAGGTCGTAGGAGCGAGCGAGGTAGCCGAAGGCAGCGTGGCTGACGACGATGTCGCGGGTCTCGCACGTGGCCAGGCCCTCCGACAGGTCGGCATCCAGCTCGCGCAGCTCGGCGACGAGGGCATCGGCGTTGGCGGAGTAGGCCTCGGCGTTGTCCGGGTCGGCAGCACTCATGGCCTGCTCGGCGTTGCGCGTCAGCGTGACCATGTTGAGCGGGTCGAGCCAGATGTGCGGGTCGCCGGGACCGTGGTCGTGACCCTCGTGGCCGTCCTCGTGGCCGTGGTCCTCGTCGCCGTGGTCGTGGTCCTCGTGGCTGTCCTCGTCCTCGTGGCCGTGGTCCTCGTGGCTGTCCTCGTCCTCGTCCTCGTGGCCGTGGTCCTCGTCGGCGCCGTCGTCCTCGATGAGGTCCACACCGGCCGTGGAGTCGACGGTGGTGTCCTCGTCGCGGTCGGCCTGTTCGACGGCCTCGTCGACGGCCGTCTGGAAGCCAGACTGGTACAGGAGGACGTCAGCATCCTGCACGGCAGCGACCTGCTTGGGCGCGAGCTCGAGGTCGTGGGCATCGACGCCCGGCTTGCTGAGGACCTCGACGTCGGCGTCCTCTCCGCCGACGCGCTCCGCGACGAAGGCGACCGGGTAGAAGGAGGCGACCACCGTGAGGCGGTCGTCGTCATCGGCTCCTGCTCCGCAGGCGACGAGTGCTGGGCTCAGGGTGATCGCCGCGACGGCGGGCAGGAGAAGACGTCTCATGGGAACGATTCTCAACCCTCCTGGGAACCACAGTCAAATCGATTGAGTGCGTTCTGCTTTGCGATGGCACTGCGGTGAGCGAGAATCACCCACGTGAAGGCTGTCCTGGCGACCGCCGCCCTGGCTTGCATGATGCTGGCCGGCTGCGGCGGGTCCGATGAATCCGAACCCGAGACGTCCGCCCCTGCCGATTTCGAGGCACCGGAAGGTGTGGAGCTCACGGCGGGCGGGACGACGCTGGAGCTCGGTGAGTCCGGGACCGTCGTGCTGGACCTCGGCGGGGGTGCGGCCAGTGCCGCGACGGTCGAGGTCACCAAGGCCACCAAGGGCAAGATCAAGGACTTCCGGTTCTTCTCCCTGGACGCCGAGACCAAGAAGTCCACCCCGTACTACGTGCGAGCCACGGTCACCAACGAGGGTCCGGCCGGGCTGGGAGGGGTCTCGCTGCCGCTTCTCGCGCACACCGACGCCGACACGGTCTACCCGGCCAGCGAGCTGGTCGGTGAGTTCAAGCCGTGCCCGGACGCGACCACCCCCAAGTCCTTCCTGGCCGGCAAGTCGGCCACGGTGTGCCTGATCTACTTCGTGCCCGAGGGCGAGAAGCTGCAGACGCTCGACCTGCAACCGGGAGAGCCGTCCGATGCGATTCGCTGGACGCCGTAACACTGGTCCACCATGGAGGGATGACGACCGCCACGATCGCTCCCGAGGTCGCGGCCTTGCGCCTGGGGCCGTTGACGCTCGACGTGCCGGTGGTGCTCGCCCCCATGGCGGGGGTCACGAATGTCGCCTTCCGGCAGCTGTGCGCCGAGCAGGGGGCTGGCCTCTACGTGTGCGAGATGATCACGTCGCGCGGGCTCGTCGAGGGCGACAGCACGAGCCTGTCGATGCTGAGCTTCGCGCCGGCCGAGCGGGTCCGCTCGGTGCAGCTGTACGGCATCGACCCGCAGACCATCGGACGTGCTGTACGGATCCTGTGCGAGGAGCACGGGGTCGATCACGTCGACCTGAACTTCGGCTGCCCGGTGCCCAAGATCACCCGCAAGGGCGGCGGTGCGGCGTTGCCGTGGAAGTCCGGCCTGCTCGAGCAGATCCTCGAGCAGGCGGTGGCCGGCGCCGACGGGTTCGACGTCCCGGTGACGATGAAGACGCGCAAGGGGATCGACGACGACCACCTGACCTTCCTCGACGCGGGCCGTATCGCCCAGGAGGCCGGATGCGCTGCCATCGCGTTGCACGGCCGCACAGCCGCACAGCACTACTCCGGCCGGGCGGACTGGGAGTCCATCGCCGAGCTCAAGGAGGCCGTGGACATCCCGGTGCTCGGCAACGGTGACATCTGGGAGGCCGACGACGCCGTCGCGATGATGGAGTCCACCGGCTGCGACGGCGTCGTGGTGGGGCGCGGGTGTCTCGGCCGGCCCTGGTTGTTCGCGGACCTGGCCGGTGTGTTCAACGGGGCGCATGAACGGCGACTGCCGCTGCTCGGTGAGGTCGCGTCCGTCATGCGGCGGCACGCCGAGCTGCTCGGTGAGTGGCTCGGCGAGGAGCGGGGCTGCACGGAGTTTCGCAAGCACGTGGCCTGGTACCTCAAGGGATTCAGTGCGGGATCGAGGGTCCGCTCCAGGCTGGGGACGATCTCGTCGTTGGCGCAGCTGGACGCCCTGCTCGCCGAGCTCGACCCGGACGAGCCGTTCCCCGAGCGTGAGCTGGGCACGCCTCGCGGGCGACAGGGGAGTCCACGCAAGGTGGCGTTGCCCGACCGTTGGCTGGACTCGCGCGGCGTCGCCACGTTGGACGCTGCGGCCGAGGACGACACCAGCGGCGGCTAGGTGTGCGCCGTGCCTCAGCTGCCGGTTGCCGAGCGGGCCAGGCGGGCGCGTTCCACCTGGTGCAGGGCGACGTCGCGCGCGGTCTCGGCATCGAGGTGACGTCCGTCGGCGTCAACCGGGCCGTTCGGGGTGTGGACCTCCACCGTCGCCACGGCGAGTCGGCGCTGCCACGGTCCCTGACGGATCTCCACCGACTGCGTCTTGTGGTGCGGCACCACGTTGGTGCGTCGCTGGAACCAGCCTTCCACGCCGATGAACGACGCCGAGTCGGCTCCCACCCACCGCCAGCGCCACACCAGCGGCGCGACAGGCCAGGAGCGGCGCGGGGGAGCGATGCGGTTCACCGTGTCGGGGCGGCTGTGCAGGACGTGCTCGAGGAGCGTCAGGACGACGTGACGATCCGCGATCGGCACGAGGGTGGAGGTGACCTCCCCGGACTCGTCGCTGGTCTCGTTGCCGTAGCCGGCGACGTCGACCCGCAGCCGGGCCCACCCGAGCCGACGCCACACCAGGGGCTCCTCCACCGCAAGCCCCTGCACCCGCTCCCAGGGAACGGTCTGTGAGGTGCGTGACAGCAGTCCACGCTCGATGCGCAGTCCGCGCTCGCCCTCCGAGAGGGTGGAGTCCCACTGGGCGGCGACGCGGTTGGCGACGATGCGGACCAGCACCGTGGCGAAGGGGATGAGGCCACCGACGGCCGCCAGCGGGACATCGGTGAACAGGAGGATGACCAGGAACGCCAGCCCGCCGAGCAGCGCGACGGCGAAGTCCAGGCTCACCAGGGTCCCGAGCAGGAGGCGGACGGGGGAGACCTGGCTCAGGACCTGCCGCGGCCCCGCGGTCATGAGGTCCTCTGGCTCTCCAGCCGGGGTCTGTGCGGGAGCGCCGGTCCCGTGGGCGCGGTCCAGCAGGATGCGGCGCAGCGACTCGGCATCGGTGAGTCGCAGGTAGCGCAGTGAGGTGCGTGAGTCCGCGCCGCCAGCGGTCTCCATGCGCAGCTCGCTGAGCCCGACGATGCGGGCCAGCAGCGGCTGCGCGATGTCGACGGACTGCAATCGTTCGTAGGGGACGCGACGGGAGGACTTCCAGAGCACTCCGGAGTCGACGCGCAGCTCGGCGCCGTCGATGACATAGGTCGTGAAGTACCACGAGATGTAGCCGATCGCGGTTCCGACGACGAACCCGCCCACCGCGATCCCCACCGGGATCGCGAGGAGGAGCCACCACGGGAGGTCCGGCAGGTTGCCGCCCTGGACGAAGGAGAAGACCACGGCGGCTGCTGCCGGGAGGGAGAAGAGCAGTCCGGTGGTGAGGGCGGTCAGCGGGTGCGTGCGCAGGCCGGCCGCATCGGCGGGGGTGCCGGGTTGGGAGCCGCGCTCAGACTCCTGCACCGTGCGCCTCCCCGACCTCGGTGAGGCTGTTGCGTAGGCGCCGCGCTTCCTCGGCGGGGACTCCCGGGATGTCGGCGGCCGTCTCGGTGCTCGCGGTGTGCAGCGTCACGGTGGCGATGCCGAGCCGGCGAGCGATCGGTCCGGCGGACACGTCGACGAACTGCATCCGGCCGTAGGGGACGGCGACGAGACGCTTGAACATGACGCCGCGGGTCACGAGCAGGTCGTCCTCGGCCTCGGCGTAGCCCCAGCTGCGCTGGTTGCGGCCCGCCCACACCCAGGTGAGCACCGCAGCCGTCAGCAGGGCGAGGGCGCCGACGGCGAACACGGCGCGCAGCCAGGCGGGCAGCGGGGTGGCGGCGCCGACGCTCAGGGCGAGCGCGGGCAGCAGGAGGCAGGGCAGGGCCACGAGGCGCCGGGCGGTCGCGAGGGCGGGGGAGACCGGCGCCCACGTCTCGCTGACGGGCCGGAAGACGTCAACAGTCACACCGTGAGCCTACGGTTCGCGAGGTTTGACCGCAGGGTCGAGGCGGTGCGACACTGGCAGATGCAGCCAACGCTGCCATTCCCGTCGTTCTTGTGCGGAGGACATTCATGGCCAAGGCCCTCGTCGGCTATGTCGGAGGACCCACCCCCGACCAGATCCGAGAGTCCGCCCGACTGCGCCGCCGTGTTGCGGACCTCGAGGCGGAGGTCCTGCGGCTCAAGGTCGAGAACGACGGCCTCCTGAAGGCCCTCGGCGAGCGCGTCGAGGCCGTTGACGAGCTCCTCGAGCCGCTCGCGCACTGAGGTACCGCCTCCGCCGTCACGGGCGCCCAGTCCTCTAGGGTGAGCAGAATCCCGACCGGTCGACGCCCCAGGAGAACTCGGTGTACCTGAAGAGCCTGACGCTCCGCGGCTTCAAGTCCTTCGCCTCGTCGACGACGCTGCAGCTGGAGCCGGGCATCACGTGCGTCGTGGGCCCCAACGGCTCCGGCAAGTCCAACGTCGTTGACGCACTCTCCTGGGTGATGGGCCAGCAGGGCGCCAAGTCGCTGCGCGGCGGCACCATGGAGGACGTCATCTTCGCCGGTACGGCGGGGCGTCCTCCGCTGGGGCGCGCCGAGGTCGCGCTCACCATCGACAACAGTGACGGCGCGCTGCCGATCGAGTACACCGAGGTCACGATCTCGCGGACCATGTTCCGCAACGGCGGCTCGGAGTACGCCATCAACGGCAATGCGTGCCGGCTGCTGGACGTGCAGGAGCTGTTGAGTGACTCCGGCATCGGTCGAGAGATGCACGTCATCGTCGGCCAGGGCCAGCTCGACTCCATCCTGCGCTCCACCCCGGAGGAGCGTCGCGGTTTCGTGGAGGAGGCCGCCGGGGTCCTCAAGCATCGCAAGCGCAAGGAGAAGGCGCTGCGCAAGCTGGAGTCCACGCAGGCCAACCTGACCCGGCTGGAGGACGTGCTCACCGAGCTGCGTCGCCAGCTCAAGCCGTTGGGCCGCCAGGCCGAGGTGGCACGTCGCGCGGTGACGATCCAGGCCGACGCCCGCGATGCGCGGGCGCGGCTGCTCGCGGACGACATCGTGACGGCCCGCGAGACGATCGCCGAGGAGATGGCCGACGAGGCAGCGCTCAAGGAGCGTCGGGCCGGTGTCGAGAAGTCCGTCGCGGAGCAGCGTCAGGCCGAGATGGAGCTGGAGGACGCGCTGCGCTCGGACTCACCGGCGCTCTCGGCGGCGCAGGAGGTCTGGTACGGGTTGTCCGGGTTGCGTGAGCGGTTGCGGGGGACTGCCGGTCTCGCCACCGAACGCATCCGACTGGCGGCAGTGGAGACCGACGAGCAGCACCAAGGACGCGACCCCGAGGAGCTGGAGGCCGAGGCCACTCGGGTCCGGGAGCAGCATGCCGAGCTCGGCGACGCCGTGCAGAAGGCCGGACGGGCGCTGGAGCAGGCCATCGAGGCGCGCACCGCGGCCGAGGAGGCCTATGGCACCGAGGAGCGTCGGGTGGCCGGTCTGCTGCGTGCTGCAGCGGACCAGCGTGAAGGGCTGGCCCGACTGCGCGGACAGGTGGGCGGCCTGCGCAGCCGTGCCGAGGCCGCCGACGCCGAGATGCAGCGGCTCACCGCGGCACGCGATGAGGCCCTGCGTCGGGCCCAGGAGGCCCAGCACGCCTTCACCGTCCAGGAGAACCAGATCGCCGGGCTCGACGCCGGGGAGTCGGGCCTGGATGCCGAGCACGAGTCTGCCGAGGAGGCACTGGCCACGGCTGAGGCGGCGGTCGCCGAGGCGATCAGCTCCGAGCAGGAGGCCGAGCGCCGCCAGACCGCTCTGCAGGCGCGTCGGGAGGCGTTGGAGCTCGGCCTGGCCCGCAAGGACGGTGCCGGCGCCCTGCTCGCGGCCAGCGACGAGCTGAACGGGCTGTTGGGCTCGGTCGCGGCGCTGCTCACCGTCCGGCCGGGGTTCGAGGCTGCTGTGGCTTCTGCGCTCGGCTCGGCTGCCGACGCGGTGGCCGTGGACCATCTGGACACTGCCGTGACCGCCATGGAGAAGCTCAAGTCCGAGGATCTCGGGCGCGCCGGCCTGCTGCTGGGCGGCGCTGACCACGGGGGCGACAACTTCATCGACGACTCAGGCTGGCCGGGTCTGCCGGATGCTGCCACCTACGCCGTGGACGTGATCGACGCACCGCAGTCCCTGCAGCCGACCCTGCGCCGACTGTTGTTCAAGACCGCCGTCGTCGACGACCTCGAGGCGGCCAAGGCCCTCGTCCGTCAGGCCGGTGACGTCACCGCGGTGACGCGCGACGGCGACATGCTGGGTGCCCACTTCGCCTCGGGCGGGTCCACGTCCGAGCAGAGCCTCATCGAGGTGCAGTCCGCGATCGAGGCGACGGTCACCGACCTCGAGCAGGTCGAGCGCGAGCTGCACGAGCTGCAGTTCGCACGGCAACGAGCCCTCGCCACACGTGATGAGGCCAAGGAGCGTGCCGAGACGGTCATGGAGCGTCTGCACGAGTCCGATGCCGAGATGGCGGCCGTCGCCGAGAACCTCGCGAACCTGGGCTCGGTGGCTCGATCCGCCAAGGCTGAGGCAGAGCGCCTGACGGCCGCGATCGAGGAGGCCAAGGCCTCCCACGAGCGTGACCTGAGCGGGCTCGCAGACCTGGAGGCACGGCTGGAGCAGGCCGAGAACGCCCCCGAGAGCGAGCCGGACACCACGCAGATGGAGGAGCTGGCCGAGCAGGCGTCGGCCGCGCGGCGTGGCGAGACCGAGGCCCGGTTGGCGTTGCGCACCAACGAGGAGCGCGCCCGCGCCCTGGAGGGGCAGGTCACGGCGCTCACCCAGGCTGCTGCCGAGGAGCGGGAGGCCCGCATCCGGGCGCGCGAACGGCGCGAACGTCAGCTGCGCGAGGCAGAGACCGCTCGCGCCGTCGTGGCCGTGAGCGACGTCGTGCTGGATCGCCTGGAGACCTCCATCGCCGCGGCCGCCGAGCAGCGCACCCGGATCGAGCAGGCACGTACCGGACGTGAGGAGGCCCTGCGCGACGTGCGTGCACGCCTGCGGGAGCTGTCCACCGAGCTGGAAGGTCTCACCAGCTCGGTGCACGCCGATGAGATGGCCCGCGCCGAGCAGCGCCTGCGCCTGGAGTCGCTGGAGGCGAGGGCGTTGGAGGAGCTCGGCATCGAGGTGGAGGCGCTGGTCACCGAGTACGGCCCTGACCAGCCGGTCCCGCCGCCGGCCCCTGAGGTGTCACAGGAGAAGGACGAGCCGGACGACCCGGACGACCCGGCGGGGGTGCCGGGCCGTGGGCGGCAAGAGGACACAGCGGGGGTGCCGGGCCGTGGGCGGCAAGAGGACACGGAGCCGCAACCCTACGACCGGGCCGCGCAGACCAAGCGGCTCAAGAAGGCCGAGCGTGCGCTGGCCATGCTGGGCAAGGTCAACCCCCTGGCGCTTGAGGAGTTCTCGGCCCTGGAGGAGCGCCACCAGTTCCTCTCCGAGCAGCTGGACGACCTGCGAAAGACCCGGCAGAGCCTGCTCGACATCGTCGAGGAGGTCGATGCCCGCGTCGAGCAGGTCTTCACCGAGGCGTGGCACGACGTCGAGGCCGAGTTCGCGGGCGTCTTCTCCCGGCTGTTCCCCGGCGGCGAGGGCAAGCTGATCCTCACTGACCCGCAGAACATGCTCACCACCGGCATCGACGTCGAGGCGCGTCCCCCGGGCAAGAAGGTCAAGCGGCTGTCGCTGCTGTCCGGCGGTGAGCGTTCGCTCGTGGCGGTGGCGTTCCTCGTCTCGCTGTTCAAGGCGCGGCCGAGTCCGTTCTACATCCTCGATGAGGTCGAGGCGGCCCTGGACGACACCAACCTGGGCCGTCTGCTGGAGATCTACGAGGAGCTGCGCGCCAGCTCCCAGCTCGTCGTCATCACGCACCAGAAGCGCACGATGGAGGTCGGCGATGCGCTCTACGGCGTCTCGATGCGAGGTGACGGCGTCTCGGCGGTGATCAGCCAGCGCCTGCGTGAGGACGAGGAGAGCGTGTCGTGAGCAGGGAGAGCGCGGCAGGGGCGCCGGAACGACCGCTGGCCGACTACCCGGCCCGGTACACGATCACGACGCGCTGGGAGGACGAGGACGTCTACGGCCACGTCAACAACGTCGTCTACTACTCCTTCTTCGACACTGCGGTCAACGGCTGGCTCATCGAGGCGAGCGGCACCGACATCCGCCGACTCGACGCCTACGGGATCGTCGCCGAGACGGGATGCCGTTTCCTGAGGGAGCTGCGGTTCCCGGACGACGTCGTGGCCGGTCTGCGCGTCGAGCGGCTCGGGACGTCGAGCGTCGTCTACGAGATCGCCCTCTTCCAGGGCGACGACGCCTCTCCGGCGGCTGTCGGGCGCTTCGTGCACGTGTACGTGAGCGGCCCGGGACGAGAGGTCACGCCTGTGCCGGACGTGGTCCGGCAGGCGCTCACCGCGCTGGCGTGAGCCGGCCTCCCCGGAGCCGGGCAACGTCCGTTTGTCCACCGTCGCATGTCCATTATCTGGACGTCCTGCGAGATGAATTTTCCTCGTCGCCAGGGGTGGGTCGAAGAGTGTCGATCGGCGCTTGCTACACGCGCGCGCGTCGGGTCTGACATCTGAAAATCAACCTCCGCGTGAAGGTCAGCGAGTCGTCGTGTGAACTCTTGCGCGCTCGGTTTACTTGCCCGGCGAGCCTCCATAACGTAGGGAACCCGTCCAGACGCCCGGTCGGACGGAGGCACTGAGGAGGAGCATCATCGACCCCCACGTCGACCACCGTGCAACGCAGGACACCGATCAGCTCGGCGTCGGCCGAGCTCATCCCGATCAGTCGTTCGGGGAGAACCCGCTGGAGGTTCGCGAGACCGACCACTACGCCGAGGAGTACGTCGAGGGCTTCGTCGACAAGTGGGACCAGCTGATCGACTGGCGCAAGCGGTACGAGAGCGAGGGGACGTTCTTCGTCGACCTGCTCAAGTCCTGGGGCGCCCAGTCGGTCCTGGACGTCGCGACCGGCACCGGCTACCACTCGGTGCGGCTCCTGGGCGAGGGCTTCGACACCGTCAGTGCCGACGGCAGTCCGGAGATGCTGGCCAAGGCGTTCGAGAACGGTCGAGCGTTCGGTCACACGCTGCGTGTGGTCCACGCTGACTGGCGCTGGCTCAACCGGGACGTGCACCAGGTCTTCGACGCGGTGATCTGCCTCGGCAACTCCTTCACGCACCTGTTCTCCGAGCAGGACCGTCGCAAGGCCCTGGCGGAGTTCTACGCCGTGCTCAAGCACGACGGCGTCCTGATCCTCGACCAGCGCAACTACGACGCGCTGCTGGATGCGGGAGCCTCCAGCACCCACACGTACTACTACGGCGGCGAGGAGGTCACGGCCGAGCCCGAGCACATCGACGAGGGCCTGGCACGGTTCCGGTACACCTTCCAGGACCAGTCCACCTACCACCTCAACATGTATCCCCTGCGCAAGGACTACACGCGGCGACTGCTGCGCGAGGTGGGGTTCCAGCGAGTGAACACCTACGGCGACTTCCAGGAGACCTTCCAGGACCACGAGCCCGACTTCCTCGTCCACGTCGCCGAGAAGCGCTACGCCGAGACCGGTGACCGGCTGTCGGGCTACTCCTCGGCCGCGACCACCGCCCGCGACTACTACAACTCCACCGACGCCGACCACTTCTACCACTCGATCTGGGGCGGCGAGGACATCCACGTCGGTCTCTACGCCGACCCGCAGGAGGACATCGCCAGTGCGAGCCGCCGCACGGTCGAGCAGATGGCCGAGAAGGTCGGTCTCGGACCGGGCACACGGGTCATCGACATCGGCGCCGGCTACGGCGGCGCGGCGCGTCATCTCGCACGGACCTTCGGCTGCTCGGTCTCCTGCCTCAACCTGAGCGAGGTCGAGAACGAACGCAACCGGGCGATGAACATCGAGCAGGGGCTGGAGCACCTGATCGACGTGGTCGACGGTTCGTTCGAGGACCTGCCCTACGGCGACAACGAGTTCGACGTGGCCTGGTCCCAGGACGCCCTGCTGCACAGCGGGGACCGGGTCCGGGCCCTGCAGGAGATCATCCGCGTGCTCAAGCCGCGCGGCGAGATGGTCTTCACCGACCCGATGGCGGCCGACGGCTGCGACCGGCAGGCGCTGCGTCCGATCCTGGACCGGCTCCACCTGGAGTCGATGGGCTCGCCCGCCTTCTACCGACGCGAGCTCAACAAGCTCGGGGTGAGCGCCGTGGACTTCGATGACCACACTCCGCAGCTGGTCACGCACTACGGGCGGGTGCTCGCCGAGACCGAGCGTCGCGAGGACGAGATCTCCGCGGACGTCAGCGAGGCCTACCTCACCGCGATGAAGACGGGCCTGCAGCACTGGGTCGACGGAGGTCGCGCCGGGAACCTGGCGTGGGGCCTGTTCCACGTCACGGTCTGAGCCCACACCCATCATCGAGACCGGCCGGCCCGCACGGGCCGATCGGCTCCCCACGACGTCAGAGGAGACGACTGATGACGAGATCAACCACGAGCCTGTTCACCAGCGAGTCGGTGACCGAGGGGCACCCGGACAAGATCTGCGACGCGATCAGCGACACGATCCTGGACGCGATGCTCACCGAGGACCCGCGCAGCAGGGTTGCTGTGGAGACGATGGTCACGACGGGCCAGATCCACGTGGCCGGCGAGGTCACCACGGCGGCACAGATCGACGTCCCGAGCCTGGTCCGCGAGAAGGTGCTCGAGATCGGCTACGACTCATCGGCCAAGGGCTTCGACGGCACGACGTGCGGCCTGAACGTGTCGATCGGCGCACAGTCCCCCGACATCGCCCAGGGCGTGGACACCGCCTACGAGTCCCGGCTCGAGGACGCCCTGGACGAGATCGATCAACAGGGCGCGGGCGACCAGGGGCTGATGTTCGGCTATGCCTGCACCGACACCCCTGAGCTGATGCCGCTGCCGATCGCCCTGGCCCACCGACTCTCGAACCGCCTGACACAGGTGCGTACCTCCGGTGCGCTGCCCTACCTGCGTCCTGACGGGAAGACCCAGGTCACGATCGAGTACTCCGGCGATGAGCCTGTGCGCCTGGACACGGTCGTGATGTCCAGCCAGCACGCCGAGGGCATCGATCTGGAGAACATGCTGACCGTCGACCTCACTGAGCAGGTGATCACGCCCACGGTCCAGTCACTCGGGCTGGATGTGGACGAGCCGACAATCCTGATCAACCCGACCGGCAGGTTCGTGCTCGGCGGTCCGATGGGCGATGCGGGGCTGACCGGACGCAAGATCATCGTCGACACGTACGGAGGCATGGCGCGTCACGGTGGCGGCGCGTTCTCCGGCAAGGATCCGTCGAAGGTCGACCGCTCCGCTGCGTACGCGACCCGGTGGGTGGCCAAGAACATCGTGGCCGCAGGGTTGGCCGACCGAGCCGAGATCCAGGTCGCCTACGCCATCGGCAAGGCGGCGCCGGTCGGTGTCCGGGTCGACACGTTCGGCACCGAGAAGGTCGCGCCCGCACGCATCCAGGCGGCCGTGGACGAGGTCTTCGACCTGCGTCCTGCCGCGATCATCAGGGACCTCGACCTGCTGCGTCCGATCTACGCGCAGACCGCGGCATACGGGCACTTCGGGCGCCCGGACCTCGACCTGCCGTGGGAGCGCACGGACCGCGCCGGCGCCCTCAAGGACGCAGCGAGCGCGTAGCTCCACCGTCGTGCGGGCCGGGCCGTCGCGCCCGTCCCGCACGACCCATGCCCCGTCCAACCCATGTCTCGAAAGGCATCCATGCAACTTGTCGTGACCGGATCGATTGCCACCGACCACCTGATGACCTTCCCCGGTCGATTCACCGACAGCCTGGTCTCCGACCAGCTCGAGAGCATCTCGTTGTCGTTCCTCGTCGACGAGCTCGACGTCCGCCGGGGCGGTGTCGCGGCGAACATCTGCTTCGCGCTCGGCTCCCTCGGCGCCTCACCGGCCCTGGTGGGTGCGGTGGGCCAGGACTTCGCCGACTACCGGTCCTGGCTCGAACGCCATGGTGTGGACACCGATCACGTGCATGTCTCGGAGACCCGGCACACGTCTCGGTTCCTGTGCACGACCGACACCGACCAGAACCAGATCGCCTCGTTCTACGCCGGAGCGATGAGCGAGGCCCGCGAGATCGAGCTCGGTCCCGTGGCCGAGCGCCTGGGGAACGTCGACCTGGTCGTCGTCGCGCCGAACGACCCGGTGGCGATGGTCCGCCACACCCAGGAGTGCCGTGAGCGCGGCATCCGGTTCGCTGCCGACCCGTCCCAGCAGCTGGCCAGGATGGACGGCTCGGACGTACGGCAGCTGGTGACGGGTGCTGCGTACCTGTTCACCAACAACTACGAGACCCAGCTGCTGCTGAAGAGCACCGGGTGGACCCAGCAGGAGGTCCTCGACCAGGTCGGCTGCTGGGTGATGACCCAAGGCGCTGACGGCGTGCGGATCGAGACGAGCGACGGCGAACCGGTGAGCGTGCCCGCTGTCGCGGTCAAGGACGTGGCCGACCCGACCGGGGTCGGCGACGCGTTCCGTGCCGGCTTCCTGTGGGGCGTGCACCGCGACCTCACCGTCGAACGTGCCGCGCAGGTCGGCTGTGCGCTGGCCGCCGTGGTGCTGGAGTCGGTCGGGACCCAGGAGTACGAGCTGGAGTCCACCGAGTTCGCCGGCCGGATCGCGCGCGTGTACGGAGACGCGGCGGCAGCCGAGATCGAGCCGAAGCTGGCGCGCTGACCGGCGCCCAGCAATCCACCGTGCGCGGCCCCCGATGGTCCGTGCGCGACTTCACTGACACGAGCTTCACACGAGAGGGACACATGAGGACCACTGTTCAGACCGCCGGCGGGATCGACTTCGCGATCGCTGACCTGAAGCTGGCTGAGGCCGGCCGCGACCAGATCCGCCTCGCCGAGCACGAGATGCCCGGGCTGATGGCGACGCGTCGAGAGTTCGCCGCGAGCAAGCCGCTGAAGGGCGCGCGGATCGCTGGATCGCTGCACATGACGGTGCAGACCGCAGTGCTGATCGAGACGCTCGTGGAGCTCGGGGCCGACGTGCGGTGGGTCTCCTGCAACATCTTCTCCACCCAGGACGAGGCCGCGGCCGCCGTCGTGGTGGGACCCCACGGCACTCCCGACGAGCCCGAGGGCGTCCCGGTCTTCGCCTGGAAGGGGGAGAGCCTCGAGGAGTACTGGTGGTGCACCGACCGACTGTTCAGCTTCGGTGAGGGCCAGGGACCCAACATGATCCTGGACGACGGTGGGGACGCGACGATGCTGGTCCAGAAGGGCGTCGAGTTCGAGGCGGCCGGCCAGGTCCCGGACCCGGCCGACGACGACCCGGAAGAGTACAAGGTCCTGCTCGCCACCCTGCGCGAGAGCCTGGCCGAGGACCCGAAGCGGTTCACCACGATCTCCTCGGAGATCCTGGGCGTCACCGAGGAGACGACGACGGGCGTCCACCGGCTCTACCAGCTCGCCAAGAGCGGTGAGCTGCTGTTCCCGGCCATCAACGTCAACGACTCGGTGACCAAGTCCAAGTTCGACAACAAGTACGGCTGCCGGCACTCCCTGGTCGACGGGATCAACCGCGCGACCGACGTGCTGATCGGCGGCAAGGTCGCGGTGGTCTGCGGGTACGGCGACGTCGGCAAGGGGAGTGCAGAGGCCTTGCGTGGTCAGGGCGCTCGGGTCATCGTCACCGAGATCGACCCGATCTGTGCCCTGCAGGCGGCGATGGACGGCTACCAGGTGGCCACGGTCGAGGACGTGGTCGCCGACGCCGACATCTTCATCACCACCACCGGGAACATCGACATCATCACCGCCGAGCACATGCGGCAGATGAAGCACCAGGCGATCGTCGGGAACATCGGCCACTTCGACAACGAGATCGACCTCGCTGGGCTGGAGAAGACCCCTGGTGTCGTCAAGAAGGAGGTCAAGCCGCAGGTGCACGAGTTCACCTTCGACGACGGCCACTCGGTCCTGATGCTCTCGGAGGGACGACTGCTGAACCTGGGGAACGCCACCGGGCACCCGTCGTTCGTGATGTCGAACTCGTTCACCAACCAGGTGATCGCCCAGATCGAGCTGTTCACCAAGCCGGGTGAGTACGCCAAGGACGTCTACGTCCTGCCCAAGCACCTCGACGAGAAGGTGGCGCGGCTGCACCTGGACGCGCTGGGCGTACGGCTCACCACGATGAACGAGCGTCAGGCGGCCTACGTCGGACTCGACGTCGAGGGCCCGTACAAGCCCGAGCACTACCGCTACTGAGCGCTCCCCGGAGGCACAGGATGCACAAGGTCGTCGACCGCATGCGGGACGGGGAGGGGCCGGCCTTCTCGGTCGAGTTCTTCCCGCCCCGCGACGAGGCGGACGAGGAGGTGCTGTGGCGGTCGGTACGCCAGCTCGAACCGCTTGACCCGGCGTACATGTCGATCACGTACGGGGCCGGTGGGCACAGTCGTGAGGGCACCGTCCGCAGCATCGCGCGGGCGGCGACCGACACGACGCTGGTGCCGATGGCGCACCTGACGGCGGTGAACCACTCCGTGGCCGAGCTGCGTCAGGTCATCGGTGAGTTCGCGGGTGTGGGGGTCCACAACATCCTCGCCCTGCGCGGTGACCCGCCCGGGGACATCATGGGCGAGTGGACCCCGCACCCCGACGGACTGCACCACGCGCACGAGCTGGTCGAGCTGATCCACGAGCTCGGTGACTTCTGTGTCGGGGTGGCCGCCTTCCCGTACGGTCACCCCCGGTCCGACGACCTCGACCTCGACACGAAGTACCTGGTGCACAAGCTCCGTGCCGGGGCGGACTTCGCCGTCACGCAGCTGTTCTTCGAGGCCGATGACTTCCTTCGGCTGCGCGATCGAGTCACCGACCAGGGCTGCGATGCCATGCTCATCCCTGGTGTGATGCCGTTGACGACACCGCGCACGCTGCGCAAGTCGATCGAGCTCTCCGGGACGACGGCTCCTACCTGGCTGCTCGATCGTCTCGAACCGCTCGTGGACGATCCGGCGGCGTTCCGCGCCGAGGGGATGGACATTGTCACCGAGCTGTCCCAGCGGCTGATCGACGAGGGAGTGCCGGGTCTGCACTTCTACACCTTCAACCGGGCCAAGGCCACCCGCGAGCTCGTCGCCCGGCTCGGTCTGCGGTAGCCGTCAGTCGGGGAGGAGCCAGCCCCGGCCGTCGACCCCGACCGTCACGTCGCGGCCGGGCGGAGGGCCGACGCCCCGGGTGCGCACGGTGACCTCCAGGCCGCCGGCCAGCTCGGCCGTCACCATCGACTCGTGGCCCTGGAACCGAGTGGTCCGCACCGTCGCCCGGACCGTGCCCACGCCGAGTCTCAGCTGCTCGGGACGCAGCATGACCCGACTGCTCCCGGACGGACCATCGACCGTGACCGGACCGAGCGGCGTGCTGGCACGGTTGCCGTCCACCTCGGCGTCGAGGATGACCGAGTCGCCCACGAACTGCGCCGTCCAGGTGTCCGCCGGCCGGGAGTAGACGGCCGAGGGCACGTCCTGCTGCCGCACGAGGCCCTCGTGCATGACGGCGACCTCGTCGGCGAGCGACAGCGCCTCCTGCTGGTCGTGCGTCACGAGCAGGGCTGTGGCCTTCTCGGAGGCCAGCAGCTCACGCACCTCCTCGCGGACCCGCTCGCGCCGGTGGGCGTCGAGCGCGGAGAACGGCTCGTCGAGCAGGACGAGGTCCGGATGCGGCGCCAGTGCGCGGGCGAGGGCCACGCGCTGCTGCTGACCGCCGGACAGCTGGTGTGGCTGACGGCGGCGTTCGGCCTGCAGGCCCACGAGGTCGAGCATCTGGTCGACCCGTTCGCGCACCTCGTCCCGCGGACCGCCCTTGAGACCGAAGGCGATGTTGGCCGCGACGTCCAGGTGGGGGAACAACGCGCCCTCCTGGGGCACCAGCGTGATGCGGCGCCGGTGGGACGGTGTGGCGGCCTCGGGCGTCTCGACCACCTGGTGGCCGACCAGGATCTCTCCGTCACTGGTCCGGTGGAACCCGGCAATGGTGCGCAGCAGGGTCGTCTTGCCGCAGCCGCTGGGTCCGAGCAGCGCGACCAGTGTGCCGGAGTCCACTCGCAGGTCGGTCCCGTGCAGCACGTCGACACCGGTGTACCCGGCCCGCACCCCGCGGACGAGCAGGCCGGTCATCGCGGGCCGTCCCAGGTGACCGGTCGTGACAGGAGGAAGGCGGGCACGGCGGCCACCACGAGCAGGGCCAGCGCATAGGGGGCGGCCGCGCCGTACGCGGCGGCGGAGGTGCGGCTCCAGATCTCCGTGGCGAGCGTGTCCATGCCGGTGGGCCGCAGCAGCAGCGTCGCGGGAAGCTCTTTCATCGCCGTCAGCATGACGAGCAGCGCCCCGGCGGCCACACCCGGGGTGGCGAGCGGCCAGGTCACGGCCCGGTGGGCAGCGAGCGGACGCCGGCCCAGGGACTGGGCGACCTCCGTCAGCGCGGGGGAGACCTGGGCGACCGAGGTGCGGGTGGCGCCGATGGCCTTGGGCAGGAACAGGACGGCGTAGGCGAACATCAGCACCAGCACCCCTTGGTAGAGGCTGGGGACGACCCGCAGTGAGAAGTAGACGAGCGACAGCGCCACGACGATGCCCGGCAGAGCGTGGCCGCTGAACCCTCCCGCCTCCACCACCGTGACGACGGGACCGCGGTGACGAGCCGCGAGCACACCGATCGGGACGGCGAGCACGAGGGCGAGCAGGGCGCCGCCGGCCGCCACGGCGACGGTGGAGCCGACGGCGCTGAGCAGCTCGGTGGGATCGAGGGTGCGTGCGGTGCCCTGCGCGAGGCGGCGGAACAGTGCCACGACGGGGACCCCCAGAGCGGCCACGGGGGCGATCAGCAGCAGAGCCATGCAGGGCACCGTCGCCCGGCCGGCGGCGCGACGCTCCACCGGGCGCCCGGTACCAGCCCCGATGCGCCGGCGCAGGCCCCGTCCGCGTATCCACCGCTCCAGACCCACCACCGCGAGGGCCAGCAGGACGAGCACCAGCGCCAGGACGACGGCATTGTCGCGACCGATGAACGAGCCGTACTGACGTTGGATGGCGAAGGTGAAGACCGGGTAGCGCAGGAGCGCGACGGCCCCGAAGTCCGACAGTACGTAGAGCGCCACCAGCAGGGTGCCCGCGCCGGCCGCGGGGGAGATCTGGGGGAGCATGCCGGCCCGCCACGCGGCCCATGGCGAGCGGCCCAGGGACCTGGCGACGTCGATCAGGTCGGCGTCGGCGCGCCGCAGCGCCGCCCCGACCGTGAGCGTGACGTAGGGGACGCAGACCACGGACAGCACGAACCATGCCGGGAGGAACCCCTTCCATCCGGGGATGGTCGACAGCCAGCCGAACGCGGTCACGTAGGACGGGGCCGCCAGGGGTAGCGCCGAGACCACCCACCACCACGCCTGCCCGGGCAGCCGCACGGTGCTCAGCACCCATGCCGTGGCGACTCCCAGCACCAGGCAGGTCAGGCAGACGGCCAGGGTGAGGGCCACGCTGGAGACCAGGAGCTCGCCAGTCCGGGCTCGCCACAACCGGTCGGCGAAGGTGTCGGCGCCGATCGAGGAGCCCCGCACCAGCAGGTATCCGAGGGGGACGGACGCGACGAGAGCCCCCGCCCCGGCGGTGGCCAGCAGCAGGAGCGGGGGCCTGGAGCTCTGGTCGATCGACGTCAGCTGAGACCCGATTCCTCGATCATCGTGACGCTGGTCTCGAGGTCAGCCAGGTCGGACAGGTCGATGTCCGGCCCCTGCAGCTCCTCCAACGTGGGCAGCCCCTCCGGCGCGTCGACGCCGTCGATGAGCGGGTACTCGTAGGTGTTCTCCACGAAGTACGTCTGACCGGCCTCGGAGACGAGGTACTCCATGAAGGCCTGCGCGTCCGGGTGGTCCGACAGGACTCCTGCGCCGGTGACGTTGACCAGGGCACCCGGGTCCCCGGCCTCGGCGAACTTCAGCTGGGCACGCATCTCGTCCTCGCCGGACTCGGCGGCGGACTGGAACCAGTAGTAGTGGTTGATCAGGCCGATGTCGAGCTGTCCTGCGTTGACGGCCTCCAGGACCTCGCTGTTGCGCTCGTACGACTGGTGGTCGTTGTCGGCCATGCCGTCGAGCCACGCGCGGGCGGCCTCGTCGCCCTCGGCGACGCGGAAGCCGGTCACGAACGCCTGGAAGGAGGCGTTGCCGGGTGGGAAGCCCACGCGGCCCTCCCACTCGTCGTCAGTGAAGTCCTTGACCGAGTCGGGCACGTCGTCGGCGTCGAGCTCCTCGCTGTCGTAGGCGATGACTCGGGCGCGGCCGGTCACGCCGATCCACGTCCCGTCGGTGGAGCTGTAGTCCGCCTTGACGTTCTCGGTGAGGTCGTCGTCGAGCTCGGTGAGCAGTCCTTCGGCGCTGAGTGCGCCGAGTGCGCCGGCGTCCTGCGACAAGAACACGTCGGCAGGGGTGGCGTCGCCCTCGTCGAGCAGGGTGGCGGCGAGCTCGGGGGTGTCGCCGTAGCGGGCGTCGACCTCGATGCCGGTCTCCTCGGTGAACTGCTCGATGAGCGGGGAGACGAGCTCCTCATCGCGGCCGACGTAGACGGTCAGCGCCTCGCCTGCGTCTTCGGCGTCGTCGGAGGAGCCGCTGCAGGCCGACAGCACGAGGGCTGCCGCCACGACGGGCAGGGTGGCGCGAAGGGTGGTTCGGGTGTCCATGTGTCCTCGGGGGGTCGTGGTCGGCACGAGCCGAGCCGGATGAAGGCAAGGGGGGCCTAAGTAAGGACAGGCTACACGTGACTTTCTGATCTCTGGGCCGAGGGCTCAGAAGGCCAGGGACGCCGGGACCGCGATGGCTGCGAACCGGATGCCCCGACCGAGGAGGACCGCGAGCGCGAACAGCCAGGTGCTCTGCCTGGAGGCCCCGGCCAGGACCGAGACGACCGCCAGGGGAGGGATACCGGCCACCGAGGCACCGAAGACGGTGAGCGGTCCTTTGACCGGGTCGTCCAGGAACCGCAGCAGCTGCCGTGACCAGCTGCGGACCCGGGTCCGCAGTGGCCCGCCGCTCACCTGCGGCGTCTGGTCCGAGGTGAGCCCCGTCGCCTGGTGGCGAGCGCGGGACGTCCTGGCGGCGAGGACGCCCGAGCCCTTGCGTGCGCCGCAGAAGATCAGCACCTTGCCCGCTGCGGTCCCTGCAGTCATCGTCAGCACGACGAGCCAGGCAAGAGGCCTGTCGGCGACCGCGGTGTTGATCGCCAGGTAGGCCTCGGCGTTCAGGACGGGGATGAGTGCCGAGCCGAATCCGTAGAGCAGGGAGGTCAGGGCCACCGCGGTCTCGGTCACGACATCTCTCGCTGCTCGACCAGCCGGATGATCTCGCGGGCGGTCCAGAGCTTGACCGCGATCTGGACGGTGACGATGCCCAGGGCGAGCCAGAGGTTCGCGACGACCACTGCGGCCACGATGCCCACGTTGTTGAGGGCCTTGGCCGGGTGCGACCAGTTGTACCGGTGGACCCGAGCATCGACCTGCCCGAAGTAGTTGGGACTGACGATCGGCCACAGCAGGAAGCTCAGCGAGACCAGGGTGTCCAGGACCATGAAGTTGAGCAGGAAGATCACGATGGCTGGCCACAGGTCCGGTTGGAGGACCAGCAGCCCGGCGGCGAGCACGCCGGTGCAGGCTCGATCGCTCACGATGTCGTGGACGCCGCCCGCGCGGGTCTCCTGGTCGAGGCGGCGCGCGAGCAGGCCGTCGAGGCTGTCGCCGAGCCAGTACACCGCGTACCCGCCGACGATCCACCAGAGCGGGTCAGGCGTGGTGAGGCCGTAGACGCCGAGTCCGACCGACAGGACGGTGCGGACGACGGTCACCACGTTGGGCACCGTGGGAAAGGGCCCCGGGTGGTGGCGTCGATCGACGGCGAGGCCGGGCGTTCGGTATGTGGACGTCATGAGCACCGCTGGGGTCGGGGGGAGTCGTGGCGCGCCCGACGGTCGGCGGTCAGGCTGATCACGCGATCCACGACCAGACCCACAGCCAGGGCGAGCCCGATGGCCAGGGCCATGCCGAGCAGCGCGTTGTTCTCCACCCACTGGCCGGCGAGCACGCCGATCCCGATGTTGAACACGGCCCACGAGCTGCCGGCCGTCATGCTCAGCAGGAGGAACCTGCGCCGGGGCATCGCCGAGGCTCCGGCGGCGAGGTATGCGGCGACTCGCGCGGCCGGGATGAACCGCGCGGTCAGGACCAACGACGCGCTTCGTCGCTCGAGTGTCGCCTCGGCCCGTGAGAACGCGGCGGCCGCACGCGGCGTGCGCATCCACCGGAAGCGGTCGGTGCCCACCATCCGCCCCAGCGCGAAGGTCAGGTTGTCGCCCAGGGTGGCACCGGCGGCCGCGACGACGGCCACCACCGCGATCGGCTCGCCGGTGCTGGCGGCCAAGGTCCCGAAGCCCACCACCAGCGACTCGCTCGGCACCACGGGGAACAGTCCGTCGGCCGTGCACAGGGCGAACAGGGCGAGCAGTGCCCAAGGCTCGCCAGCTGCATCGAGCAGAGTGCTGTTGACGGCGTCGACGGTCTCGAAGAACCAGCCCATGGTGTCCTCTCAGGTAGGTCCTCCCACCGTCCTGCTTGGCCAGTTCGCGGCGCCATCGGGGAATCCACCCAGAAGGGCTGACTCGACCCTGGGGTCGGCCCGTACGGTCAGCCGCCCAGGACCTCCAGGGCGTGCATCATCCACGGCACCGCCAGGGCGACGGTGGGGACGATGAGCACGACGGCCGAGATGCCGAGAGCGAGCGTGGTGGCCCACCAGGTGGAGCGGTGGGGGTCGCCGATCCGTTCGAGGCGGGCCAGGGCCGCGCCGCCGGAACCGAGCGCACCAGAGGGCGTCCGGCTGCCGGCGAGCGCGACGATCGCCCGCGCGAGTGCCGGGCCGCCGGTGACTCGTCGGGCGGCGTCATCGGCCATGAGCTCGACCAGCACCTGACTCTGCCGCAGCGGCGCATCGGTGCGCAGGATGCGTGGGAAGGCACGGTGCAGCACGCCGAAGGCCTCGAGGACGAGGTCGTGACGGGTCCGCACATGGGCGCGCTCGTGCTCCAGGACGGCCTGCAGGGAGACCTCGTCGAGCGCGTCGAGCGTGCCCTGGGAGACCACGACTCGCGAGTCACCACGTCGGGGGATGCAGTAGGCCACGGGGGTCTGCGCCGCCATGATGCGCACGGCGGGCAGGGCGCCATGGGGCTGGCCGAGCAGGTCCACGAGCTGGCGGTGCCGGGCGCGACGTTGTGCGGTCTCGCGCCACACCTTCCACGCCGCCCACCAGAACCGGGCCCAGACCATGACGCCGACGCCGAGCACGGCCACGTGCCCCACGACCTGCCAGGTGCCCGGATCGTCGTCGGTGACGAACCACAGGGCGGTGGCCAGTCCGGCGCCGGACATGGCGAGGATCGCGGCCAGGGCCAGTGCCTGCCACATGAGGATGCCGGCGGCGGGGGAGAGCAGGGGCCAGTGCGCGCGGGCCAGCAGCGCCGGGGCCGGCAGGGCCAGCACGATGCCGATGAGTCCGAGCGCGACGGGGGTCATGTGCCGCGCTCGATCTCCTCCAGGGCGGCACGCAGGGCGGCGGCGTCGTCGGCGTCGACGCTGCGGGCGAAGTGCACCAGGGCCGAGGTGCGGTCCCCACCTGCTTCGTCCAGGGCGGCGTTGAGGACCTCGGCGGTGGCCTCCTCGCGGGTGTGGGCCGGGAGGTAGCGGTAGGCCCGGCCGTCCCGCTCGCGGACGACCATGTCCTTGCCGCCCAGCCGGTCGAGCACCGTCATCACGGTGGTGTACGCGAGGTCGCCGTCGAGGGCGTCGAGGACGTCGCGAACCGAGAGGGCGGCGTGGGCGTCCCACAGGACGTTCATCACAGCGCGTTCGAGATCGCCCAGACGAGGCGTCGAGTGCTTGGGGGTGGAGTCTCTGCCCATGTCCCCAATCTACTACGTGAGGTAGGACTTGTTGCCGCGCGACCCCGTTGCTCCTACACTCTGTAGTAATTACTACGAACAGTAGTAGTGAGGAGATCTGATGGAAGCGCTGGAGATCGCACGGTGGCAGTTCGGGATCACCACCGTCTACCACTTCTTCTTCGTCCCGATCACCATCGGCCTGGTCTTCCTCGTCGCGATCCTGCAGACGGCATGGCACCGCACGGGTGACGAGCGATACCTGCGCCTCACCCGCTTCTACGGAAAGCTCTTCCTGATCAACTTCGCGATGGGCATCGCGACCGGGATCGTGCAGGAGTTCCAGTTCGGGATGAACTGGAGTGACTACTCGCGCTTCGTCGGCGACGTCTTCGGCGCCCCGCTGGCGATCGAGGGGCTGCTCGCCTTCTTCATGGAGTCGACCTTCCTCGGCCTGTGGATCTTCGGCTGGGACAGGCTCAAG
Organism: Aeromicrobium sp. CTD01-1L150; assembly: GCF_041951745.1. Lineage (GTDB taxonomy): Bacteria > Actinomycetota > Actinomycetes > Propionibacteriales > Nocardioidaceae > Aeromicrobium. Next base: position 2,381,217 of record NZ_CP169555.1, on the reverse strand, counting down.
CCCGCCCTGCACCTGGCCTGCATCTGGATCGCCGCGATCGGCACCGTGCTCTCGGCCTACTTCATCCTCGCCGCCAACTCCTTCATGCAGAACCCCGTCGGGTTCGCCATGAACGAGGAGGCCGGTCGCGCCGAGCTCACCGACTTCTGGGCGGTCATGACCAACAAGGTCGTGCTGGCGACGTTCCCGCACACGATCTTCGCCTGCTTCATGGTGGGCGGAGCCCTGATGGCCGGCGTCGCGATGTGGCACATGATCCGGCGGCCCGAGCGGGACCTGGAGGCCTTCCGCACGGCCATGAGACTGGGCGCCGTCACACTGCTCGTCTCGGGCCTGGGCACGATGATCAGCGGTGACTTCCAGGGCAAGGTGATGACCGAGGTCCAGCCGATGAAGATGGCCGCTGCCGAAGGGCTGTACGAGGATGAGGCTCCCGCGCCGTTCTCGCTGCTGACCATCGGCACACTCGACGGCCGCGAGCCGGTCCTCGAGCTGCAGGTGCCGCACCTGCTGTCCTACCTGGGCACGGGGACGTGGGACGGCGAGGTTCGCGGCATCGACTCGCTCCAGGCGGAGTACACCGAGCTCTACGGCCCGGGTGACTACGCGCCCAACGTCCCGGTCACCTACTGGACCTTCCGGATGATGATCACCGCAGGCGCTCTGGCGATGCTCGCCGGCGCATGGATGCTGTGGGCCACGCGGAGCCGATTCTTGCCGCCCACGGCCCGGCACCCCCGCCTGCCCGATCCCCACAGTCGCGAGGGGCGCTGGCTGCTGCGCGCCGCCGTCGTCCTGCCGTTCCTGCCGCTGGCCGCCAACTCCTTCGGCTGGATCTTCACCGAGATGGGACGTCAGCCCTGGGTGGTGTTCGGCCTCATGCCCACCGAGGCCGGTGTGTCGCCGAGCGTGGGTGCGGGGACCGTCCTGACATCGCTCATCGCCTTCACCGCGCTGTACGCGGTGCTCGCCGCCGTCGAGCTCAAGCTCCTGCTCACCACCATCGGCAAGGGCCTGCCCGACGCCGATCCGCCCGAGCAGGTCGACGACCCCGACGCGCCGCTCGCCTACGCCTACTGAGTCCTCAGAACCTGAGTACACCGAGAAGGGGAGGGAGCCATGGAGCTCACCACCGTCTGGTTCATCGTGATCGCCTTCCTGTGGGTCGGCTACCTCGTCCTCGAGGGCTTCGACTTCGGGGTCGGCATGCTGACCGTGCTGCTGGCTCGCGATGAGAAGGAACGCCGCGTCCTGATCAACACCATCGGGCCGGTGTGGGACGGCAACGAGGTCTGGTTGATCGTCGCCGGCGGCGCGACGTTCGCCGCCTTCCCGGAGTGGTACGCGACGCTGTTCAGCGGGTTCTACCTGCCGTTGCTGCTCATCCTGCTCGCGCTGATCGTGCGGATCGTCGGGCTGGACTACCGCAGCAAGCGCCCCGACGCGCTGTGGCGCCGTCGCTGCGACCTCGGGATCGTCATCGGCTCCGTCGTGCCGGCCCTGCTGTGGGGCGTCGCGCTCGCCAACATCGTCGGCGGGGTGCCGATCGATGCGGACAAGGAGTACGTCGGCACGGTGCTCGACCTGCTGAACCCCTACGGCGTGCTCGGCGGCCTCGTCACCGTCAGCGTCTTCCTGGTCCACGGCGCGGTGTTCGTGGGGCTCAAGACCGTCGGCGACATCCGTGCGCGGGCCCGCGTGCTCGCCCTTCGTTCCGGCGGGGTCGCGGCTGTGCTGACGGTGGTGTTCATCGTGTGGACGGCCTCGCGCGGTGACAGCCTGGCGCCGTGGGTCATCGGGGGAGTGGCTGCCGGTGCGTTCGGCGGTGGGATGCTGGCGGTGCTGCTCCGACGCGAGGGCTGGGCGTTCACCGGCACCGCCGTGGCCATCGCGGGAGTGGTGGTCATGCTGTTCACGGCCTTGTTCCCCAACGTCATGGTCTCCTCCCTGGACCCGGCCTGGAGCCTGACCACGGCGAACGCGTCCTCGACCTCCTACACGCTGACGATCATGTCGTGGACGGCAGCGGTCTTCACGCCCCTGGTGATCGGCTACCAGGCGTGGTCGTACTGGGTCTTCCGCAAGCGCATCGGCACGCACCACATCCCGGACGACGAGCTGGCCGAGGCCGTGCCGTCGGGCACCACGGGCGCGACGCGATGAGACCCCTCGACCCACGGCTCCTGCGACGCTCGCGCACCGTCCGCGGGTTCCTCGCGGCGTGCATCGCCCTGGGGGTGCTCACGGCGGGACTGCTGGTGGCGCAGGCCTGGCTGCTGGCCGCCGTCGTGGACGCGCTGTTCACCGGGGACACCGTGCTCGTGGTCGCGGCCGGGCTCGCCGCCGTGGTGGCGGTCCGCGGACTCGTGGCCTGGGCGACCTCGACGACGTCGGCGCGCGCCTCGGTCGCCGTGCGCACCGGGCTCCGGCACGACCTCCTGGACCACCTGCTCGACCCCCGACGGGTCGGGCAGGTGCCACAGAGCGCCCGCTTCAGCGCCCTGCTCGGGGGCGGTCTGGACAAGCTCGACGGTTACGTCGCCCGGTTTCTGCCGCAGGTGGTCCTCGTGGGGATCGTCCCGGCCGTCGTGGTCGTGGCGCTCGCCGTGGCCGACGTCCTGACCGCCGTCATCGTGGTCCTCACGGTGCCCCTGGTGGTGGTCTTCCTCGTGCTGGTGGGCCTGGTGACGCGGGACCGGCTGGACCGGCGTTGGGGTGAGCTGGGACGGCTCGGTCGGCACTTCTCCGACGTGCTCGACGGGATCGTCGTGCTCAAGTCGTTCGGTCGTGACCAGGAGCGGGGTCTGCGCGAGAGCGGCCAGCGCCATCGTCGGGCGACCATGACCTCGCTGCGGACGGCCTTCCTGTCCTCACTGGTCCTGGAGCTGTTCTCGACTCTCTCGGTCGCTCTCGTGGCGGTGAGCACGGGCCTGCGGCTGGTCGCCGGGGACCTCGACCTGATGACCGGGCTGTTCGTCATCGTGCTGGCTCCCGAGGCCTACCTGCCGCTGCGACGCCTCGGGGCGAGCTTTCACGACAGCGTCGATGGTGCAACCGTGGCGCAGGAGGCCATGGACCTGCTCGAGTCCGGCCGCACGAGCGGCTGGGCGGCGGTCCCCGACGATGCCGACATCGTGCTGGAGAACGTCGAGGTGACGCATACCGGACGCACCCGGCCCGCGCTCCGTGTGCCCCACGACGTGATCCGGCCCGGCGAGTTCGTGGCCGTCACCGGGCCGTCGGGCTCAGGCAAGTCGACCTTGCTGGCGGTGCTCCTCGGCTTCGTGCAGCCCACCGCCGGTCAGGTCCGGGTGGGCGCCTTCGAGCTCGACCAGCTGGACGTCGAGGCGTGGCGCCGGGGCATCGCCTGGGTACCGCAGCGTCCTGGCCTGCTGGCGGGGACCATCGCCGACAACGTCCGCCTGGGCGATCCCGCCGCCGACGACGCTGCGGTCCTGGCAGCCCTGCGCGACGCGGGCGCCGACGACCTGGTCCCCGACCGTGAGGTGGATGAGGCCGGCAGCAGCCTGTCGGCGGGGGAGCGGCGCCGCGTCGGCATCGCCCGTGCCCTGCTGAGGGTGCGCGCCGGAGCCGTGCGCCTGCTGCTGCTCGATGAGCCCACTGCTGGTCTGGACGAGCGTCGGGAGAGTGCGGTGCTCGGTGTTCTCTGCGCGCTCCACGTCACGGTGGTCGTCGTCTCCCACCGGCCCGAGGCGGTGCACGTCGCCGGACGGGAGATCCGGCTCCAGGCGCCCACCCCGGTCAGCGGGGGGCGGGTCCAGTCATGAGGGGGCGCCTGGTCCTGGGGTTCGCGCTCGCGGCAGCCGCCCAGATGAGCTCTGTCGCGCTGCTGCTGACGTCCGGCTGGCTGATCGTGCGGGCCGCCGAGCAGCCGCCGGTGCTGTACCTGCTGGTGGCGGTGACGTCGGTGCGGATGTTCGGCGTCACGCGGGCTGCCGCACGCTACGCCGAGCGGCTGCTCACCCACGACGTCGCGCTCGAGCGCGCCGTCGACACGCGTGTCGCGGCCTACCGGGCGCTGGAGCGGGTGGCGCCCGCCGGGCTGGCGGGGGTGCGCCACGGTGACGTCGTGCACCGTGTGGTCCAGGACGTCGAACGGTCGCAGGACCGGCTCCTGAGGATCCGTCTCCCGTGGGTCTCGTCCGTGGCCACGGTCACCGTGGTGGTGGCTGTGACTGCATGGTTGCTGCCGTCGGTCGGGCTCGTGCTCGGTGTGCAGGCGGTGCTGGTGGCGGCCGTGGTCCGCTGGTGGGTGCCTCGCGTGGTGCGTCGCGTCCAGGCGCCCACCGACCTGCTCGCGGGAGGAGCCACCGAGCTCGCCCGGGTGGCGCCCGACCTGCTCGCCTACGGCTCCTCGCGCGGCCGTTGCGAGCGCGCCCACGACGCCGTGGACGCACTGTCGCGACGCGGCCGACACGACGCCTGGACACAGGGGGCCGGAACTTCGCTCGTCCTGACGTCCACGGCCGTCGCCCTGGCGCTCGCGGTCGCGCTGACGGCAATGGCCGACATTCCCGCGGTCTTCGTCGGGGTGCTCGTGCTCGCCCCGATCGGTCTGGCCGAGGTGCTGGACCAGCTGGTCGAGGCCGAGCGCCACCGGCCGGTGGTCGAGGGCGCTGAACGTCGGCTCACCGAGCTCCAGGAGATGCCGGTACCGATCGAGGAGCCGGCTGATCCTGTGCCCGCGCCACCGGGCGCCGAGCTGGAGCTGGAGGGACTCGCGGTCGGCTGGGGCGGGAGTACCGTCGCCTCGGGCCTCTCGGCACGCCTGCCCGCTGGCGAGGTCCTGCTCGTGACCGGTCCCAGTGGCTCGGGCAAGAGCACCGTGGCCGTCACGCTCCTGCGTCTGCTGTCCCCCGTGGCCGGACGGGTGCGGCTCGGGGGAGTGGATGTGTCGATGCTGCGCGGTGTCGACGTCCGGCGACGCATCGGCCTCCTCGCCCAGGACGAGGCCGTCTTCGACACCACGATCCGCGAGAACCTGCGCATCGCCGACCCCGGAGCCGACGACGACGCCCTGCGCCGCGCCCTGGAGCGGGCCGGACTGCTCGGCTTCGTCGACTCCCTGCCCGAGGGACTCGACACCCCGGTCGGCGAGGGCGGCGGCCGCTTGTCCGGTGGTGAGCGTCAGCGGCTCGGCCTCGCGCGGCTGCTGCTGGCCGAGCACGACGTCCTCGTCCTCGACGAGCCCACCGAGCACCTCGACGAGCCGACGGCGCAGGCGCTGCTGGATGACCTCGCCGACCTGACGCCGGAGCACTCGCTGGTCGTCATCACGCACAGCCCGACCGTCCTGGAACGGTTCGCCGGGGCCGGTCGGCTGCGCGTCGAGTCGCCGGCGCCGCTCAGGGGGTCGGCTCCAGAGGCTGTCCCGTCTCCAGCACGGTCTTGAGGCCCGAGAGGACCCATGGCCAGCCGCCGCCCCCCTCTGCCATGGGATCGGGGTTGCCGGCGACCTGCTGTGCCGTGGCGGGTCGGCCGGTCAGGTCGTGGGTGAGGGTCAGTCGCGTGACGCCCTCGGCGGACTTCTCCACGTCCCACGTCACCGTGCCGGGTGTCTCGTCCTCGATCCAGACGGGAGCCCAGGTCTGCACGAGCCGACGCGGCGGGTCGGACTCGATGACCTCGCCGGTGACGACGATCTCCGGCATCCCCAGCGACACCATCTCCTCGCTGGCTCGGTGCTCGTAGTGGCCTCCGGGGCGCAGGTCGTATGAGACGTCGCCGGTGTACCCGTAGAGCCGGCTGAACTGGGGGGTGGTGATCGCCTCCCAGACCTTCTCGGGGCTGGCGTTGATGAAGATGCGGTGGATCTGGATCTCGCTCATGTCTGGTTCTCCAGTGCTTTCTTGAGGTCGAGCAGCGCGGAGGCCCGCGCTGCCGTGTACTTGTCGATCCAGCGGTCGTGGATCGCCTGGATCGGGACGGCGTTGAGGAAGTACCTCCTGGTCCGTCCCTCCTTGCGGGTCGTGATCAACTGCGCGTCCTCGAGCAGCCGCAGGTGCTTGGCCACGCCGAACCGAGTCATCTCGGTGTGCTCGCGCACCACCTGCTCGAGCTCGGTCTGGTTCTGGCCGTCCTGGGCGAACAATGCGTCCAGGAGCGTTCGGCGGGTGGGATCCGCGAGCGCCTTGAACACCAGGTCGTCATCGGTCACGTCCTGACAATAGGTGACTAAATGGTCACATGTCTAGTAGTCGAGTGGATCGATGGCTCCGCCACGCCCGAGCCGTGACTGCGTGTCCCGCTGCGCCGGAGGCACCGCCTAGGGTTGCGGTGTGACCACTGAGCTTCTCGTCGCCCTCATCGCCCTCGCCGTCGTCGTCCTGGGTGGTGGTGGCGCCCTGCTGGTGCGTCGCGGCGGGCGCACCGAGATGCCGCCGCCGAGCGAGCTGGACGCGATCACCGGGGAGGTCATCGGTCACCCGGAGCACCCGGAGCCGCACCTCGAGTCTGAGGACGAGCCCGGCGGGGGTGCCGGGCCGTGGGCGGCCGAGGACGAGCCCGGCGGGGGTGCCGGGCCGTGGGCGGCCGAGGACGAGCCCGGCGGGGGTGCCGGGCCGTGGGCGGCCGAGGACGAGCCCGGCGGGGGTGCCGGGCCGTGGGCGGCCGATGGGGAGCCCGGGTCCGACGTCGGCACCTCGACCATCGAACGCCCCGAGGCACCGAGAGGCCGGCTCGTGCGGCTGCGCGAGCGTCTCTCGCGCTCCAACTCCTCGCTGGGACGCGGTCTGCTGGCCGTCCTCGGCCGGGCCGATCTCGACGAGGCGGCCTGGGAGGAGCTGGAGGACACGCTGCTCGCCGCCGACGTCGGTGTCGGTCCCACGACCGAGCTCGTGGAGAACCTTCGTACCCGGGTCAGGGTCGAGGGCATCGACGACCCCGAGCGCGCCAAGGCCGCCCTGCGCGAGGAGCTCGTCGCGCTCGTCGACCCGTCGATGGACCGCTCCCTGAAGGCCACGGGCGACGGCGCTCCCGGTGTGGTGCTCGTCGTCGGCGTCAACGGCACCGGCAAGACCACCACCGTCGGCCGGCTGGCCCGGGTGCTTGTCGCCGAGGAGCGTTCCGTCGTGCTCGGCGCTGCGGATACCTTCCGCGCGGCGGCCGCCGACCAGCTCCAGACCTGGGGGGAGCGGGTGGGTGTGCCCACCGTGCGCGGCCCCGAGGGTGGCGACCCGGCGAGCGTCGGGTTCGAGGCCGTCCAGCGCGGCGTGGCCGACGGCGTCGACACCGTGCTCGTCGACACTGCCGGCCGTCTGCACACCAAGGCCGGTCTCATGGACGAGCTCGGCAAGGTCAAGCGCGTGGCCGAGAAGCAGGCCCCCATCACCGAGGTCCTCCTCGTCATCGACGCCACCACTGGCCAGAACGGGCTGCGCCAGGCGCAGGTCTTCGGCGAGGTCGTGGACGTCACCGGCGTCGTCCTCACCAAGCTCGACGGCACCGCCAAGGGCGGCATCGTCGTCGCCGTGCAGCGTGAGCTCGGCGTGCCGGTCAAGTTCGTCGGTCTCGGCGAGGGTGCCGACGACCTCGCGCCGTTCGATGCCGAGGAGTTCGTGGACGCGCTGCTGGAGTGAGGATTCAGCGCCTCGGCTAGGGTTGAATCCGCCCACCCGGCGAGTGTCCGACCACGACTACCCCCGACCACGACTGCCCCCACCACGACTGCCTGGAGTACCTCCCCGCATGTTCGACAGCCTGCAAGACCGACTGCAGTCGGCGTTCAAGAACCTGCGTGGCAAGGGTCGGCTCAGTGAGGCCGACATCGACGCCACCGCGCGCGAGATCCGTCTCGCGCTGCTGGATGCCGACGTCGCCGTGCCCGTGGTGCGCGCCTTCATCGGCCGCATCAAGGAACGGGCGGGTGGAGAAGAGGTCAGCGGTGCGCTCAACCCGGCGCAGCAGGTCATCAAGATCGTCAACGAGGAGCTCATCGGCATCCTCGGTGGCGAGACCCGGCGTGTCCGGTTCGCCAAGAACCCGCCGACGGTCATCATGCTCGCCGGACTGCAGGGCGCGGGCAAGACGACGCTCGCCGGCAAGCTGGCTCACTGGCTGAAGCAGGAGGGCAACAGCCCCATGCTGGTGGCGGCCGATCTCCAGCGCCCCAACGCGGTGAACCAGCTTCAGGTGGTCGGTGAGCGCGCCGGCGTCACCGTCTTCGCGCCCGAGCCGGGCAACACCAGCGAGTCCACCGACGGGGAGGCGGAGGGCACTGTCGGTGATCCGGTCGCCGTCGCCCGCGACGCCGTGGCCGAGGCCCGCCGATCCTTGCACGACGTCGTCATCGTCGACACCGCCGGCCGCCTGGGCATCGACGCCGAGCTCATGAAGCAGGCCTCCGACATCCGCGACGCGGTGAACCCCGATGAGGTCCTGTTCGTCCTGGACGCGATGATCGGCCAGGACGCCGTGCAGGTGGCCCAGGCCTTCGCCGAGGGCGTCGACTTCACCGGCGCCGTGCTGACCAAGCTCGACGGCGACGCCCGTGGTGGTGCGGCGCTCTCGATCCGGGAGGTCACCGGTCGGCCGATCATGTTCGCGTCCACCGGCGAGGGCCTCACCGACTTCGAGGTCTTCCACCCCGACCGGATGGCCTCGCGCATCCTCGACATGGGCGACATGCTCACCCTCATCGAGCAGGCCGAGAAGGTCTACGACGCCGAACGGGCCGAGCAGGACGCCGCACGCCTCATGGGTGGGCAGTTCACGCTCTCGGACTTCCTGCAGCAGATGGAAGCCATGGCCAAGATGGGCTCGATGTCCAAGCTGATGGGCATGCTGCCGGGGATGGGTCAGTACAAGGAGCAGCTGGCCAACTTCGACGAGCGGGAGATCGACCGGATCAAGGCGATCATCCGATCCATGACGCCCGCCGAGCGCGACAACCCCAAGATCATCGACGGCTCACGCCGCAAGCGCATCAGCGGCGGCTCGGGCACCACGGTGCAGGACGTCAACCAGCTGCTCTCCCGCTTCGCCGACGCCAGCAAGATGATGCAGCAGATGGCCAAGGGCGGCGGTATGCCCGGTATGCCGGGTGCGGGCGGCATGCCCGGGATGCCCGGTGGCCCGGGCAAGCGCGCCGCGGCCCGCCAGAAGCCGCAGCCAAAGAAGAAGAAGGGTCGCAAGGGTTCGGGAAACCCGGCCAAACGGGCGCAGCAGGAGCGCGAGGCGGCCAAGGCGCGCGAGGCCAAGCAGGCCGGCGGTGCCGGGGCCTTCGGGTTCGACGACAAGAACGACGACTTCGAGCTGCCCAAGGAGCTCAAGGACCTGCTCTGATCGGGTCGTTCCCCGGACGCGCCCCCACGCACTGTTCGCCTGACCCAGGTCACCGACAGATCGCACTCGAGAGAAGTGTCGGCGCTCGAGTATATGTTTGATTCATGACCTCGACGGACGCCCTGCTGGACACCGCGGCCGATGCCGCGCGCGCCGCCAATGCGGCGGCTGCCACGCAGATGCGGGCCATGTACGCGTTCGTCGCTGCGCGCCGGTCCGATGCGGTGGCCCGCGGCGAGTCGCCGGCCGGGGTCGAGGAGGTCGCCCAGGTGGCGGTCGAGGAGCTCGCCGTGGAGCTGCAGGCCTCGTCCCTGTGGGTGCAGCACCGACTCCACGTGGCTGAGACGCTGGCGAGCGACCTGCCGTTGACCGGCGCCGCCCACGGCGACGGCGTGCTGGACGACGCCAGGGTCCGGGCGATCGCCTCGGCTGCCTGGCGGCTCCGCCGGCCCGAGTCGCTGCTGGAGCTGGACGCCCGGGCCCCGGGCTACGCGGCCGAGCACACCCTGGCCCAGCTGCGGCAGTGGCTGCGCCGGCTCGTAGCGCGTCTCGAGCCTGATCTCGTGGCCGAGCGCCGCAAGGACGCGCAGGCACGACGCGGAGTGTGGTTCAGCCACGACGACGACGCCATGGCCATGCTGAACGCCTACATCCCGGCTGCCGACGCGCTGCTGCTCGAACGAGAGCTGACCATCGCCGCCAAGGCCGTCCGTGGTGGTGACGCCCGCACCCTCGAGCAGGTCCGCGCCGACCTGCTCATCGACCGCCTCCTCGGCCGCACGGCAGCCGAGCCCGCTGGACGTGGACGCTTCCACATCGGTGTCACTGTCCCCCTCGAGACCCTGCTCGGCCTGTCCGCTGAGCCTGGCAGATCGGTCGACGGCCGCTTGAGCCTGGACCCGGAGCTGGTCCGCGAGCTCGCCGCCGTGCCCGGGACCCTCTTCTCCCGTGTCGTCACCGACCCCACCGGCGGCGTGCTCGACGTGACAGAGCTCGGGAGGTTCCCCACCGCCACGCTCGAGCGAGCTCTGGTGCTGGTGGACGGGACCTGCGTGTTCCCCACCTGCAGCGCGCCGGCCGTCAGCTGCGACACCGACCACGAGCAGCCCCACCCACGGGGGCCCACCGACGGCACCAACCTGTGGCACCTGTGCCGAAGGCACCATCGTTTCAAGACCAGAGGAAGAGTCACCACCTTCGTCGGCTCCGACGGCCAGCACCGCTGGAGGCTGCCCAGCAGGGTGCTCGCCTCCAGGACCCACCTGCGGCGCGCCTTCACCGCCTCCAGCAGCCTTGAGGCACGTATTGCCGGACTCATCGACGTCGAGTACGTCGCTGCCGCGTGATGAAGGGCGCTGACCCGCCCTGATGCGGCTCAGGTCTCGCGCAGGAACCGCTCTGCACGGTCCTTGGGTCGGCCGATGATGGCGCGGTCCCCGCGGATCAGGACGGGACGTTCCATGAGGCGCGGGTGCTGCACCAGCACGTCGGCCACCTGCTCGGGGGTCGTGTGGGCGTCGGGGTCCAGGCCCTGCTCCTTGAAGTACTTGTCCTTGCGAACGAGGTCAGCGGGAGCGTCCTGAAGGATGCGCAGGAGGTCGAGGATCTCCGGACGGGTGAGCGGAGTCTTCAGGTACTGCACCACCTCGGGTTCGGCACCGGCCGCACGGGCGGCGTCGACGGCGTGCCGGGAGGTGGAGCAGGCGGTGTGGTGCAGGATGCGCAGGGAGTCGTCGGCCATCCCCCCACGATAGGTGCCGGTGGTGGACGGCCTGGCTCAGGCGAGCGAACGCACCACGGCGGTGACGCTGCGCACGACGTCCTCGGGGTCGAAGCGGTCCGGATCGGCGACGACCAGACGCCCCAGGTGCTCCATCGCCCCCACGATCCCGTGGGCGAGGACGTCGGCATCGACGGCACCGCGACTGGCCGCCGGCGTGCGGGCCACGACGGAGGAGACGAGGGCGACCACCTCGTCGCGGGTGGCGTCGATGCGCTCGCGCACGACGTCCGGCGTGTTGCCGGGGGACAGGAGTATGGGCCGCCAGGTGAGTGGGTCGTGCCGCATCTCGGCCAGGAGTGCGCGGGCGGCGTCACCGACGGCAGCGGCCGGGTCGGCGGGGTCGATCGAGGACGGCAGGAGCTCCATGAGCCGCCGTCCGGCGCGCTCCTGCTGGCGGTCGAGCAGTGCCTGCAGGACTCCCCGCAGCCCGTCGAACGCCCCGTACACCACCGGGCGGGTCACCTGGGCCTCGCGGGCCACGGCATCAACGGTGACCGCGCCGTACCCCTCGCGCACGATGATCGCGAGCGCCGCGTCCATGAGCTGTTCGCGGCGCTGCTCGAGCGGCATCCGCCGGGCGTACGGCCGGCGTGTGGGGGAGGCGGAGGTGGTCACGACGCCACCGTACGGCACCCTTGACGCCAATTGCTACACGGGTGTAGTAATTGGTCATGGGAATCCTGCGCAGGCCTCGCCGCCCCGAGATCACACCCCATGAGGACTACGGCTTCTTTGGGCCGGACTCGGTCACCTGGAAGGTGTGGTCCTACCCCACCTCCATGACCATCGGCTTCCAGCGGGCCGTCGTCGTCGAGGAGCTCGACCCGCCGCTGGTCGCCTCGGTCACCAAGACGCGAGGCATCTACGACAGGCCGCGCACGCGGTACGACCGCACACTGCGCTACTTCGCGATGGTCGCCTTCGCCGACACGCGCTCGGTGAGCAAGGCCGCGGACATCCTGGTCAAGGTGCACAGCAAGGGCATCGGTACGGACCCTGTGACCGGCCAGCGGTACGACGCCAACGACCCGGACTCCCAGCTGTGGATCCAGCTCACCGGGTGGCACTCCATCCTGCTGGCCTACGAGCGCTATGGACCAGGGAGGCTCAGTGCGCAGGAGGAGGCGCAGTACTGGGCGGAGTGCGCCGTGGCCGCGGAGCTCCAGACCTGCTCTCCCGAGGACGTCCCCCGCACGCGAGAGGAGCTGCGGGCCTACTACGAGCGCAAGCGGCCCGAGCTCATCGTGTCCGACATCGCCGAGGACGCCATGACCCACCTGCTCCACGGCGAGGTGCTCATCCCCGACGGTCGTTCGCCCGACCTCCTGGTCCGGCGCCTCGTGGCGCGCCTCATCGGTCGTGGCACCGTCGCGACCCTCCCGCGATGGGTGCGTCAGGAGGCCGGCCTGCCACGCTCGCGTGTCGTCGACGCCATCGTGCGGCCGGTGCTGCGCATCGGGTTCGCGCTCGCGGATCGGAGCCGTCGGTTCAAGCTCGCGATCGTCTCGCAGCTCTCGCCCATGACGCGTGATGTCGTCGCGCCGATCTTCCACGACGTCGCACCGCTCGAGCCCGTCGTCCGTACCCCCGCGCAGGCCCGCGAGCGCTACGGCTACGACCGCCCGCGTGATGCCCATCGTGAGCTGCGTGAGCGCCAGGAGCGGCGCGTCTTCGGTGATGGTGAGGCGCCGAGCGAGGAGGGCATCGTGGAGTCCGAGCCCGTGCTGGGTGCGATCGCCCGCTGACGATCTACGGTGATCGCATGAGTCATGTGCGCTACGACGTCGACGACGCCGTCGTCACCATCACCCTCGACCGCCCAGAGGTGCGCAATGCCGTCGACGGGCCGATGGCTGCCGAGCTCCGTGAGGCGTTCCTGACCTTCGAGCACGACGAATCGCTGGCCGTCGCGGTCCTGCACGGCGCCGGGGGGACGTTCTGCGCCGGCGCCGACCTCTCGGCCGTCGACGAGCCCGCCAGGCAGCACGAGCTGGACCCCACCGGCGGTGGCACCGGCCCGATGGGGCCGACGCGACTGGCGTTGAGCAAGCCCGTCGTCGCCGCCGTGTCCGGTCACGCGGTGGCCGGCGGGCTGGAGCTGGCCCTGCTGGCGGACCTGAGGGTCGTGGAGGAGGACGCCGTGTTCGGCGTGTTCTGCCGCCGGTGGGGTGTGCCGCTCATCGACGGCGGCACCGTCCGGCTGCCCCGGATCGTCGGCCAGGGCCGTGCCCTCGACATGATCCTGACCGGCCGGCCCGTCGAGGCACACGAGGCGCTGCAGATGGGCCTGGCCAACCGAGTCGTGCCGCTGGGGGAGTCGCTCACGGTGGCTCATGGCATCGCCGAGCAGCTCGCGGAGTTCCCGCAGACCTGCCTGCGGGCTGACCGCGCCTCGACACTCGCCCAGTGGGACCTCGACCTCGCCGACGCGCTGCGCTCAGAGGGCGCCCACGGCGTGCCCGTGGTCGCTGCCGAGGGAGCCAGGGGCGCGGCCCGCTTCGTCGGGGGCGCCGGACGGCATGGCGCATTCTGAGCCGGACCGGATCAACAGGGTCTTCTGAGTGGCGTCGGGGTGAGTGGCGTCGGGGCGATTGGATGCTGCGGCCCGCCTCTGGCACAATGACCCATTGCGTCCGGGCCCGTGAGGACCCTCTCAGCCACACGGAACCCGGCCCACCGACTTCGATGCGTCGCGTGCCCCACGCGCGGCGTCCCGTCATCACTTCGAGCACCAAGGAGACACCACACTCGTGGCCGTCAAGATTCGCCTCAAGCGGATGGGCAAGATCCGCACGCCGTTCTACCGCATCGTCGTCGCCGACTCGCGCAAGAAGCGCGATGGTCGCGTGATCGAGGAGATCGGCACCTACAACCCCAAGACCGAGCCCTCCACCATCCATGTGGAGTCCGAGCGCGCCAAGTACTGGCTCGGGGTCGGCGCCCAGCCCACCGAGGCCGTCGCGGCGATCCTGAAGATCACCGGCGACATCGGTGGCCAGGCCAGCCTGAAGCAGCCCGAGCCCAAGACCGACAAGGCTGAGCTCTTCGACGCCGCTCTCAAGGAGATGCACGCCGAGCCCAAGGCCGCAGCCACCACCAAGAAGGCCAAGAAGGCCGACAAGGAGCCCAAGGCCGAGGAGCCGAAGGCTGAGGAGCCCAAGGCCGAGGAGTCCAAGGCGGAGGAGCCGAAGGCTGAGGAGTCCAAGGCGGAGCCTGCCGCCGAGGAGAAGGCCTGAGCATGACGTCGCAGACGCAGGAGGTCATCGAGCACCTCGTCTCCGGCATCGTCGACAACCCCGAAGACGTCGACGTCCGCACCAAGCAGACCCGGCGAGGTGACCTCTTCGAGGTACGCGTCAACCCCACCGACCTGGGCAAGGTCATCGGACGCCAGGGTCGCACGGCCACGGCGATCCGTACGGTCACCGCAGCGGTGGCCGGCTCGGCCCGTATCGACTTCGTCGACGTCGACCGACAGCGCTGAGGAGACCGTGGAGGTCGTCGTCGGCCGCGTCTCCCGAGCCCACGGGATCCGCGGTGAGCTGACGGTCCAGGTCCGCACCGACGAGCCCGAGCGCAGATTCGCGCCGGGCTCGTCGCTGTCTGGCGACGACGGTCCGCTCGAGGTCGCCGGGTCGCGCCGGCACTCCGGCCGACTGCTGGTGCGCTTCGTCGGCATCGAGGACCGCACCGCCGCCGAGGCACTGCACGGACAGCTCCTCAGGGCCGAGGTCGACCCTGCCGCCGTCCCCGAGGCCGATGATGAGTTCTACGACCACCAGCTGGTCGGTCTCGACGTCCGGCGCGGCACGGGTGAACGGATCGGCGTCGTCCGCGAGGTGACCCACCTGCCGGCCCAGGACCTGCTCGCGATCGACGTGGACGGTCGCGAGGTGCTCGTCCCGTTCGTGGAGGCACTCGTGCCCGACGTCGATCTGGCGGCCGGCACGCTCACCGTGGCCGACGTGCCGGGTCTGCTGGACCCCGACGAGGCCGAGGAGGCTCCATGACCGAAGGCCCAGTGCCGGAGGGCCCAGTGCCGGAGGGCCCAGTGCCAGAGAGTCCAGTGCCAGGGGGTCCGGTGATGCGCATCGACGTGGTCTCGATCTTCCCGGCCTACCTCGACGTCCTCGACCTCTCGCTGGCCGGACGGGCCCGCACCACCGGACTGCTCGACGTCCACGCCCACGACCTGCGCGACTTCACCCACGACCGGCACCGCACCGTCGACGACACGCCCTACGGTGGCGGTGCTGGCATGGTCATGCGACCCGAGCCGTGGGGCGAGGCCCTGGACGCGGTGACCAGTGACGCGGCCGTCGTCATCGTCCCCACCCCGTCGGGCCGCCGTTTCACCCAGCGCGACGCCGAGCGGCTCGCGACCGAGTCGCACCTGGTGTTCGCCTGTGGCCGCTACGAGGGCATCGACCAACGCGTCATCGACCACGCCACCGCCCACTGGCGGGTCGAGGAGGTCTCACTCGGCGACTTCGTCCTCAACGGGGGAGAGGTGGCCGCTCTGGCCGTCATCGAGGCCGTCGTGCGCCTGCTCCCGGGATTCATGGGAAATCCCGACTCGCTCGCCGAGGAGTCCCACGGCCCCGACGGCCTCCTGGAGTACCCCGTCTACACCAAGCCCGCCAGCTGGCGCGGGCTCGAGGTGCCCGACGTCCTGCGCTCCGGCGACCACGGCGCGATCGCACGCTGGCGCCGCCAGCAGGCCGAGCAGCGCACCGCCGCACGGCGCCCGACACGTTGATTTAACGAGCACGGTCAGGGCGTAACCTGCCCGACACACACTCGCAAGCCGGTCACAACACCGCAGAACCACACTCACTGGGCAGCACGGCACGTTCGGCAGCAACGGCGCTGCTGGTGCACTCCACTGTTCCCAGAGAGGTTCTTCATGTCCCCCGATATCATCTGGCTGCTGGTGACAGCAGCCTTGGTCCTCTTCATGACGCCGGGCCTGGCGTTCTTCTACGGAGGACTCGTCAAGGCCAAGAGCGTCGTCTCCATGATGATGCTGAGCTTCGGCGCCATGGGCCTGGTCTTCGTCCTGTGGGTCCTCTACGGCAACAACCTCGGCACCATGGACAACGCCGGCATCGGAAAGCTGTACGGCAACCCGTTCTCCGACTTCGGTCTCACCGACATCGCCACCTCGGCACCGGGCGACCTCGCCGGCATCGCGTTCGCCTCGACGTTCGCCGTCATCACCACGGCACTGATCTCCGGCGCCGTCGCCGACCGCGCTCGGTTCTTCCCTTGGCTGCTGTTCGCCGGCCTGTGGGCGACCATCGTCTACTTCCCGACCCAGGGCTGGATCTGGGGTGGCGGCTGGATCGAGAACTTCACCATCGGCGACGCCGTCGTCCTCGACTGGGCCGGCGGCACGGTCGTGCACATCAGCGCCGGCGCCGCCGCCTTCGCCCTCGCGATCGTCCTCGGCAAGCGCAGCGCGGGCTTCAGCAAGGAGGAGGTCGCCCCCCACAACGTGCCCCTGGTGCTCATCGGCGCGTCGATCCTGTGGTTCGGCTGGTTCGGCTTCAACGCCGGTGCGGCCGAGGACGACGGCACGGGTGCGCTGATCTTCATCAACACCGTCCTGGCCCCGGCGGCCGGCATCCTCGGCTTCATCGTCGTGGAGCACTTCAGGGACGGCAAGGCCACCGCTGTTGGCGCTGCCTCCGGCATCGTCGCCGGTCTGGTCGCCATCACCCCCGCGTGCGCCAACCTGACACCGTTGTGGACGATCGTGCTCGGCATCATCGCCGGAGCCGTCTGCTGCTTCGCCATCGACCTCAAGTACAAGCTCGGCTACGACGACTCCCTCGACGTGGTCGGCCTGCACCTGGTCGCCGGCCTGGTCGGCTGCCTCTACCTGGGCTTCTTCGCCACCACCTTCGACCCCGAGGCCGGCACGTTCTCCGACTCGGGCCTGTTCCTCGGGGGCGGCATCGACCAGCTCCTGGTCCAGATCCCGCCGGTGATCGCGGTCATGGCCTACTCGGCCGTCGTCGCCTTCGTGCTCGGCAAGATCATCGACGTCACGATCGGATTCCGCGTGAAGGAGGAGGACGAGGTCGCCGGCATCGACTCGGTGCTGCACGGTGGCGAGGGCTACTCACTCGACTGAGCCGTTTCCCGCCCAGGGCCCGGGACCCCCGCCGGGGGCCCGGCCCTGGGGTGGGTGGCGTGAGCTCGCCGGTGGTGGCGACCTCGGGTCTGGCCCCGGGGTTCTGTTTCCCGCCCACGGCCCGGGACCCCCGCCGGTTCCGTTTCCCGCCCCGCCCTTCCTTTCCTGGCGTCGATTTCTCTCGCCCGTACCGGCTGTGGCAGAATTGCTCCTTGGCGCCGGACGCCTCTGCCACAGGGGAGTTGTCACGCGACGCCGGGGAGTTCCACCCCGAACCACACTTTCTGAACACCGTCGGTGACCTGTGGCACCAGCGAGGAGCAATCATGACCAACGTTGTCGACCAGATCGCGGCGCAGGCCAAGCGCGACGACGTGCCGGACTTCCGTGCCGGCGACACCCTCAAGGTCCACGTCAAGGTGGTCGAGGGCAACCGCTCCCGCGTCCAGGTGTTCCAGGGCGTCTGCATCAAGGTGCAGGGCTCGGGCGTCGGCCGCACCTTCACCGTCCGCAAGGTCAGCTTCGGCGTCGGCGTCGAGCGCACCTTCCCGCTGCACACGCCCGTCATCGACAAGATCGAGGTCGCCACACGAGGCGACGTGCGTCGCGCCAAGCTGTACTACCTGCGCTCCCTGCGCGGCAAGGCCGCCAAGATCAAGGAGAAGCGCGAGGACTGAGCGGCTCGACCGGGTCCTCGGCATGTCCATCGCGTCACGCTGGGCGTCTGCGGCTAGGCTCCCCGGGTGAGCGAGAGTCAGCGAATGGACGTGATCGCGTGAGCGATACCGCCAAGCGCCAGCTTCCTGTCTGGCAGGAGTCCATCCTGCTGGTCGTCACCGCTGTCGTCATGGCGATCATCGTCAAGGCGTTCTTCCTCCAGGCGTTCTACATCCCGTCGGAGTCGATGGAGCCGACGATGCTCGTCGATGACAAGATCCTCGTCCAGAAGGTGTCCTACTGGAGCGGTGATCCCGACCGCGGCGACATCGTGGTCTTCGACGACCCGGGCGGCTGGCTCACCGACACGGAGTCCGGCGAGCCGTCCAACGTCCTGCAGCGCGGGCTGGAGATGATCGGCCTGTTCCCCACGGGCGGCCACCTCATCAAGCGGGTCGTGGGAGTCGGTGGCGACACCGTGCAGTGCTGCGACGAGCAGGGCCGCCTGCAGGTCAACGGCGAGCCCGTCGACGAGCGCTACCTGCTCGACCCCTCCGTCAACGCAGACACGACCTTCGAGGTCGAGGTGCCGGACGGGTACCTGTGGGTGCAGGGCGACAATCGCGGCAACTCCGCCGACTCACGGATGCACCAGGGCGACCCGGGCGGGGGATTCATCGCCACCGAGTCGGTCGTCGGCAAGGCCTGGCTGCGGGTCTGGCCGTTCAAGCGCATCGGGTTCCTGCGCAGTCCCGACACGTTCGAGTCCGTCCCGAGGTCGTGACCAGTCTCGCCTCGGGCCGCACGGTGCGCCGCGACGCGGGCCTGTACGGGTACGAGCGGGCACTGGAGCGTCGCGGCCTTGATCCGGTGGCCGGGGTCGACGAGGCCGGGCGCGGGGCGTGCGCCGGGCCGCTCGTGGCCGCGGCCGTCGTGCTCGAGCGTCCCATCCGTGGCCTCGCGGACTCCAAGCTGTTGACTCCGGCCCAACGGGAAGCATGCTTCGCGCGCATCCATGAGCGGGCGGTCGACGTGTCGGTGGTGGCGATCGCGCCAGGGGAGTGCGACCGGATCGGCCTGCACAAGGCCAACATCGCTGCCCTGCGGCGGGCACTGTGGAAGCTGGAGACGCGCCCCGGCTACGTGCTGACCGACGGGTTCCCGGTCGACGGTCTCGGTGTGCCGGGGCTCGCGGTCTGGAAGGGTGACCGGGTGGCCGCATCGATCGCGGCGGCGTCCGTGGTGGCCAAGGTGACCCGGGACCGGATCATGGTCGAGCTGCACGAGCGGTACCCCGAGTACGACTTCGCGACCCACAAGGGATACAACACGAGCATGCACCAGGCAGCGCTCACCGAGCACGGTCCGTGTCCGGAGCACCGTCTCAGCTACGTCAACGTCCGAGCAGCCATGGAGGGTTCTGCATGAGCGAGCGCCAGCGAGCGAACATTCAGTACATCTCATGCGGTCACGTTCCTATGCTTGTTCTTCTTGAGGGCGTGATCGCATGAGCGAGCGCCAGCGAGCGAACATTCAGTACATCTCATGCGGTCACGTTCCTATGCTTGTTCTTCTTGAGGGCGTGATCGCATGAGCTCAGAGGATCTCGAGCGCTATGAGTCCGAGCAGGAGCTCGCGCTGTACAAGGAGTACCGGGACGTCGTCCGGATCTTCAAGTACGTCGTGGAGACCGACCGACGCTTCTACCTGTGCAACGCCGTGGACGTGAAGGTGCGCTCGGAGACCGGGGATGCCTACTTCGAGGTCACCATGACCGACGCCTGGGTGTGGGACATCTACCGTCCGGCGAGGTTCGCCAAGAACGTCAAGGTGCTGACCTTCAAGGACGTCAACGTCGAGGAGCTGGCCGACTCAGACGTCAAGGTTGCGGACGGGAGCTGAGCAGCGCGGTCTGCAGCTCCTGGGCGAGAACGTCCACGAGGTCCGCGGCCGGCAGTGCGCGGGCGCGGGCCACTCCGGTGCCGGCCCAGTGTGAGCCGAAACCGTCGTCGCCGGCTGCAGCAGCCCCGGCGATGAGAGCCTTGCCGGCCGAGTACGGGTGGGCGAAGGCGGGCGTCTCGGGGCGCCCGGGCCGGTCGACCTCCGTCATGAAGCGGTTCACCACGCCGCGCGCCGGCCGGCCCGAGACCACCCGGGTGATCGCCGTCTGCGACGCGCCCGCGAGCACCCGCCGGTAGCGCTCGTCGGCAGCCGACTCCGGGCACGGCACGAAAGCGGTGCCCAGCTGCGCGGCGCTCGCACCGAGGGAGATCATCCGTGCGACGTCGTCGCCGTCCATCAGCCCTCCGGCCGCGACGACCGGGGTCTGGCTCGACGCGGCCACCGTGGGCACCAGATCGTCGACGCCCACGCCAGGGTCGACGGCAGGATCGAAGACTCCGCGATGGCCGCCGGCCTCCACTCCTTGCGCGACGAGTACGTCGACTCCCGCCGCCAGCGCCTGCTCGGCCTCCTCGACGCACGTGACCGAGGCGAGCACCGTGATCCCGGCGTTGCGTAGGGCGGTGATGCGTTCTGCCGCTGGCAGGCCGAGATGCAGGCTGACCACGTCGGGCCGGTGCTCCAGCAGCAGCTGCAGCTGGGCGAGGTCCTCATCGTCAGTGTCCGGGCGCGGCGCCACCAGGCTCGTGTATCCGTCGGACAGGGCGTCCGGCGTGCCGATCCCGAGCTCTTCGAACCACGGACGCAGGTGGCCGAGCCAGGCGGTGTCGGACTCTGGGTCGTGGGCTGCCGGCCGGTGGCAGAAGACGTTGACGTTGAACGGACGGTCGGTGAGCTCGCGGGTGCGCTCGATCATGGTGCCCGCCTGCTGCAGCGACGAGCTTGCGATCGAGATCGAGCCGAGCGCGCCGGCGCTGCTCACGGCGGCCGCCAGCTCCGGGGTGGCGGTCCCGGCCATGGGCGCCTGGATGATCGGGTGACGCACGCCGAGGTCACGCCACCACGCCGAGCCGGGGATCGAGGTCGGGTCCGACGTCTGGTGTGCGCTCATCGTCGACTCCTCCTGGTCACCGTGCTCCCGGGGTGGGAGACGCTTTTCGTCCACAGCCACGTCCCGGAACGGGAGGTTCCCACAGCATCGCAGACGAGGGCCGCCGCGACGCTGCAGGTCCACCGAGGCTTGGACCATGACGTACGCCCGCAACCACGCCCTCGGCCGCTACGGCGAGCAGGTCGCTGCCAGCCACCTGGAGTCGCTCGGCATGACGGTCATCGAGCGCAACTGGACCAGTCGGTACGGCGAGATCGACATCATCGCCCGCGACGGCACGACGCTCGTGGTGTGCGAGGTCAAGACACGCACCGGGAGCGCCTACGGCTCCCCGCTGGAGGCGGTGACGTCGCACAAGGCAGCCCGGTTGAGACGACTCGCGGCGCACTGGCTGGAGGTCCACGACGTCGAGCCGCCCGCTCTGCGCATCGACGTCGTCGCTGTCACGGTGCCACGACGGGGCGCCGCACGGGTCGAACGCATCAGCGGGGTGGCCTGACATGGCGGGCGTGGCGCACTCCGTGGCCCTGGAGGGGCTCGTGGGCCGGCCCGTGGAGGTGGAGGTCGACGTCAGCTCCGGCATGCCGGGCACGATCGTCGTCGGCCTGGGCGACACGATCGTCAGCGAGGCGCGCGAGCGTGTCCGGGCGGCGGTCATCAACTCGGGGACCTCCTGGCCCGACCACCGGGTCGCCATCAACCTCGCGCCCAGCACGCTGCCCAAGAGTGGCTCCCACTACGACCTCGCCATGGCACTCGCGGTCTTCGCCGCCAAACGGGTGATCGCCTCCGAGCTGCTCGCCACGACGGCATACGTAGGCGAGCTGGCCCTGGATGGTCGGCTCCGCGCGGTCCGTGGGGTGCTGCCGGCGACGCTGGCCGCAGCGGAGGCCGGCTTCGCCACGATCGTCGTGCCGGAGGTGAACGCGCCGGAGGCCCGGCTCGTCCCCGGCATCGACGTGGTCGGTGCTCGGTCCCTCCGTCACTGTCTGGCGATGCTCACGGGCGAACCGGAGCCCGACGACCCGGTCGTGCCACCCCTGGACGACGCGTCCGGCACGGCCGCCTGGGGCGGTGCCGGACGACACGGCGAGCTCGACCTTGCGGACGTGGCAGGTCAGGAGGACAGCCGCACCGCCGTCATCGTCGCTGCGGCCGGTGGACACCACGTGCTCATGACCGGTCCGCCGGGGATCGGCAAGACGATGCTCGCGCAGCGACTGCCGGGACTGCTCCCGGATCTGGACCACGGGCAGGCGCTGGAGGTCAGCGCCGTGCACTCACTGGCCGGTGTGCTGCCGGCGGACGCTCCGCTCGTGCGGCGCCCGCCGTTCGTCGACCCGCACCACACGGCCACGGCCGTCGCCATCGTCGGCGGAGGGACGCGGGGCATCAGACCCGGTGCCCTCTCGGTCGCGCACCGCGGCGTCCTCTTCCTCGACGAGGCGCCGGAGTTCGCCTCCAACGTGCTCGACGCCCTGCGACAACCCCTTGAGAGCGGCCACGTGGTGGTCTCCCGATCGGCGCAGACGGCGATGTTCCCGGCCCGGTTCCAGCTGGTGCTCGCCGCCAACCCGTGCCCGTGTGGTCAGGGCGGCTCGGTCGCGGAGCAGTGCGACTGCACGCCGCTCATGCGACGCCGCTACCGCGACCGCATCTCCGGGCCGGTGCGCGACCGGATCGACATCCACCGCACTCTCGTGCCGCCCACCCGGCCCGCGCTGGCCCAGGCGATCGGCGGTGGGAGGTCAACGGCTGATCTCGCGCCGCTCGTCGCCGAGGCGAGGAGGCGGCAGGCCGAACGACTCGCGGACACGCCGTGGACGCTCAACACCGATATCCCCGGGGTTGACCTGCGCAAGCACTGGCCGGTCACGGACGCGGGCCGCGCCCTGGTCGAGGCCCAGCTCAACGCGCGCAAGCTCTCCGCACGCTCGGCCGATCGCATCTTGAGGGTCGCCTGGACGGTCTCGGACCTGCGAGGACACGATCGGCCGGACGGCGACGACGTCGACCTGGCACTCGCGCTGCGGCGCGGGACGCCTCTGGGCAGCGGGTTGCGTGACGTCGTGGGGGAGGCGTCATGAACGAGCGTCAGCCGGTGAACAGCGGACACTTCAAGCGGGCACGTTCCCACCATGGGCCTTTCGAGGGCGTGGCGCAGTGAGCGAGGCGGACGACCGGCTCCGGCTGTCCCTGCTGACCGAGCCCGGCGACCCGCGGCTGGGGATCCTGCTGCGCGACGTCGAGCCTGGCGAGCTCGTCGCAGCCATCCTGCGCGGGGGCAGCTCCATTCCGGGGCCCTGGCGCGAGCGGACCGCCACCCTGGATGCGCGGGTGGATCGGGTGAAGGCACGCGTCGAGGAGCACGGACTGCGCTGGGTCGTCCCCGGGTCACGGGAGTGGCCGTGCGCCCTCGACGACCTGGCCCACGTGGAGGCCGCGCAGGACGCCGGCGGCCCGCCGGTGGGTCTGTGGATCAGGGGTGGCGGGCGTCTGGCCGCCCTGGCCGAGCGGTCCCTCGCGGTGGTCGGCGCCCGGGACTGCACCGCCTACGGCACCGAGGTGGCCTCGGAGATCGCAGCCGATGCGGCGGATGCGGGAGTTACCGTGGTCAGCGGTGCGGCGTTCGGCGTCGATGCCGCGGCCCATCGGGGTGCCCTCGCGCTCGGCGGCGCGTCGATCGCCGTCCTGGCCTGCGGTGCGGACCTGGACTATCCCAGGGCCAATGCCGCGCTGCTGACCCGGATCGCCGAGGAGGGGCTGGTCGTGAGCGAGCAGCCGCCGGGCCAGACACCCACCAAGTCCCGCTTCCTGTCCCGCAACCGGCTGATCGCCGCGTTGGCCGGTGGGACGCTCGTCGTCGAGGCTGCTCGGCGCAGTGGTGCCCTCAACACGCTGCGCTGGTCCGACGCCCTCGGACGTGCCTGCATGGCGGTGCCCGGCCCGGTCACGTCCCAGCAGTCCGCCGGTTGCCACCGCGCGGTCAGGGACGGCAAGGCGGTACTCGTGACGGAGGGCCGGGACGTCCTCGCCGAGCTGGCCGGTCCCGGAGCCCTGTCCGAGCCGGAGCCCGGGGGAGCGGCCACCGAGTTCGACCAGCTGCCCGCCGACGCGCGACGAGTCCTCGACGCCCTGCAGTGGCGTGAGGTGTTGACTGTCCGAGGGGTGGCCGATCGTGCCGGTCTCACGACGCGGGAGGCCGGCAGGTGTCTGAAGCAGCTTCAGCGTCGCGGTCTTGCCGAGAGCACCGTGGGTGGCTGGCTGCTGGCACGCCGGGCCGACATCGGATGAGCGCTGCCGTCCCGCCGGGGGCTCATGGTGTGCGTCGGTGCGGCGTGGCTCGGTGCTCGCAGGCCGAGGAGCCTGCACAGTGGTGTCCGTGGACGTCCCCGAGGTGTGGTCGCAGGCGCTGGGCGCCTTCGAGGAGCACCTGCGTCATCAACGCGGGCTGTCCGAGCACACGGTCCGCGCCTACCTCACCGACCTCACGACGTTGGCCGAGCACAGCGCCCGGCTGGGCATCGACGATCCGAGCGACCTCACGCTGCGCTCCTTGCGCAGTCACCTCGCCACCCAGCAGACCCTCGGCCGTGCTCGCACGACCCTCGCGCGGCGGGCCACCTCCACGCGGGTCTTCACGGCCTGGCTGGTGCGCACCGGTCGAGCCCAGTCCGACGCGGGGGCACTGCTGGCGAGCCCCAAGGCGCATCGCGAGCTGCCCACGGCACTGAGCCGGGCGGACGTCCGGCAGCTCCTGGAGGCCACCGCCGCGGCGATCACCGACGACGGACCGGTGGCGCTGCGTGACCTCGCGCTGCTCGAGCTGCTCTATGCCACCGGTATCCGGGTGGGCGAGCTGTGCGGTCTGGACGTCGACGACGTCGACTCTGAGCGCCGCATCGTCCGGGTGATGGGCAAGGGGCGCAAGGAGCGCGCTGTGCCCTTCGGGGCTCCCGCGGCGGACGCACTGCAGCGCTGGGTGCAGGACGGGCGGCCGGCACTTGCCCAGCGCAGGACCACCGGCGGGGGTGCCGGGCCGCGGGCGGCGGACAGGAACACTGCCGCGCTCTGGCTCGGTGTGCGTGGTGGGCGACTGGACCAGCGTGCGGCCCGCCGGATCGTCCACGAGCGCCTGGCGGCGGTCGACGGAGCGCCCGACCTCGGCCCCCACGGGCTGCGCCACAGTGCTGCCACCC
This sequence comes from Aeromicrobium sp. CTD01-1L150, assembly GCF_041951745.1. Classification (GTDB taxonomy): domain Bacteria; phylum Actinomycetota; class Actinomycetes; order Propionibacteriales; family Nocardioidaceae; genus Aeromicrobium. Next base: position 2,356,123 of record NZ_CP169555.1, on the reverse strand, counting down.
ACCTGCTCGAGGGAGGGGCGGACCTGCGCAGTGTCCAGGAGATCCTCGGCCACGCCTCGCTGGGGACCACGCAGATCTACACCCACGTCAGCTCCGAGCGACTGCGCGCCGCGTACCGACAGGCTCATCCGCGCGCGTGACTCGACGGCCGCGCGGCCGCGGCCGCGCTCAGCTCGCGGTGCGGTGGACGAAGTCCTCCAGGGAGACGGTCAGCTCATCGCGGTTCTCGCGGTACCGCATGCAGTACGAGGTGGGGTACCAGCCGTCCGCCTGCCAGGCCCCCGGCTGCTTGATCGGCTCGCACCCGCTCTCCTGGTCGCCGTCGGCCAGCCCCTGGAGCCACTCGTGCGTGATCATCGGTTCGTGGAAGGTGACCTCCCCGTCCCACGTGCCGTAGATGAAGGCATGGGTGAACCGTTCACCGTGGTGCTCCGGGCCGGTGAGGTCGATGAGATGGTTGCCCATCGCCGGCTCGAGCGCATCGAGGTCCTCGTGGTCCTCGGTGAGGTACTTGGCGGCGGGCAGGTTCTTGCCCAGCTCGTAGTCGTCACAGCTCACCAGGGCCTCGCACGGTCCGGGCCGGATGGCCAGCCGTTCCTCGTCGGGGTTGGTGTAGAAGTGCACGTCGAAGTGCGGCAGGTCGTACACCCCGGGTGGCATGTGACCGTGCGGGTTCCAGTTGTTCAGCACGTAGGTGAACGGCAGGCCGGCTTCTTCCACAGCGTCCGCATCGAGGTCGAGGGCGTCCTCGTACCCGCCCGCGCACTCGGTCATCGGGTCGACGGTGCCGTCCCCGTCCTTGTCGTAGCACCAGCGTCCCTCGGTGGGTGGGTCGTGAGGGAGCCCGTCGAGCACGTCGGTCTCGAGGACGAGCCCGACCGCCTCGGGTTCGCCCCTCTCGGCCTGGGAGTAGGCGGTCATCGTGCCGTTGCCCCGTTCCGCCGACTCGCCGTAGTCCGCGCACGGCCCCCGGTAGGACCGCGTGGCCGAGAGCACCTTCTCCACGGCCGGCTCGGGGACCGGGACGGTCATCTCGACCTCGGACGGCGTCGAGAGCACCAGGCAGAGGGTCACCGTGGATCCCCTGTCGGCCGTGCTGCCCATGGACACCGCGGGGGTGGTGAACCCGGTCAGGGCGAGCACCACGGCGGTGAGCACCAGCGTGCGTGCGCGTCGGGACACGATCTGCTCCTCACTGCTTGAGAACGTCTCGCTGAGTGTGGTCGCGGCCGCTGTCCTCCCGCTGGCACGGGAGCGACAGCGGTGTGACAGCGCGAGGACAGCGACGTTCGTAGCGTCGGTCGTGATCTGGGCATCGACGATGAGGAGAGGACGACGGCATGAGCGAGTACGTACTGGACTCGGCCACGGACCTGGGGCGACAGCAGCTCGGACACCTCGAGCGGTTGCTGGACGAGCAGACGACGAGCTTCATCGGTGCGGTGGCGGCCCGACCCGGACACCATTGCCTCGACGTCGGTTCGGGCGGCGGGGCCGTCGCCCGGTGGATGGCGGGGCGGGTCGCGCCCACCGGGAGCGTCGTGGCCGTGGACGTCGAGGACACCCACCTCGACGTGCCCGAGGACGTGACGGTGTACCGGCACGACATCAACGACGGGCTGCCCGTCGCCGGTCCTTTCGATGTCGTTCACACACGCCTGCTGTTGATGCACCTGGCCCGTCGCCGCGAGATCCTCGCCGAGCTGGCCGGTGCTCTCGCACCGGGTGGCTGGCTGGTCGTCGGCGACTACGTCTTCTCCGGCGACGTACGGGTGCTGTCCGCCCCGTCAGCCGCCGACGAGGAGCTGTTCCGACGAATCATCCTCACCACGATCGACCAGGTGGGCAGACCGGGCGGAATCGACTACGGGTGGGGCGACGAGATCGACGCCGAGCTGGGGACGGTCGGGCTGAGTGATGTCGACACCATCGAGTATGCCCACACCGCCGACGGCGGCCGCGACGGCATGTTGCTGTACGGCAACTACATCGCACAGGTCGAGGAGCCGCTGCGGTCACTCGGCGTCAGCGACGCCGAGCTCAGACGGTTCCAGGAGCTCGTGCGTGACCCCCGCATGCGGGCGTGGTTCTTCCGCTTCGTGTGCAGCAGGGGCCGTGCCACCTGAGGCATCACCTGAGACCCGTTGTGCGAGAGCGGCCGGGCCCCGATAATGGCGGGCTCGGGGTGATGTGTGGTGCAGTTCGAGGTGCTCGGCCCGATGCGGGTCGGGGGAGAAGCGCAGACGACGCGGCTGGAAGGACGCTTGCGGCAGGGGCTGCTGGCCGTGTTGCTCTCGCGGGCCAACACGCCGGTGCCGGCCGAGGAGCTGCTCGAGTCGCTGTGGGGTCCGGAACCGGACGCGAGCCTCGGGCGGCTCCAGACCACCGTGCACAAGCTCCGCAAGGCGCTCGGTGAGCCCGATCGGGTGATCTTCGGGCCCGGTGGCTACCTGATCCAGGTCCATGCCGGAGAGCTCGATGCGCAACGGTTCGACCACCTGCTCGGGGAGGCCGCCGATGCCGCGGACCCACGGCGTCGTGCCTCGCTGCTGCGCGAGTCGCTCTCCCTGTGGCGGGGCGAGCCCTACCAGGGCATCGACGTCGCAGCGCTGGTGTCGGAGACCCAGCGTCTGACCGAACGGCGGCTCACGGCGCTGGAGGACCTGTACGCCGCCGAGCTCGAGGCCGGTGAGGACGGCGCGATCGTGCCGGAGCTGAGCGACGTGGTGCGTCGCCACCCGCTGCGTGAACGCCTGCAGGGACTGCTGATGACCGCGCTGTACCGCAGTGGGCGGCGTGCCGACGCCCTCGCGACCTACCGGCGGGCGCAGCGCACCTTGGCCGAGGAGCTCGGGCTGGAGCCGGGACACCAGCTGCGGGAGCTCGAGCGGCTCGTCCTCGCCGGTGAACCGGACCCGCGGCAGCCCGTCGTGGGACACACGCCCCGCCCCGCACAGCTACCTCATGACCCACCGGGCTTCGTGGGGCGTCAGGACCTGCTCGCCGAGCTCGATCGACCAGATGCGGACGGCCCGGCCCGGCTGACGACGGTCACCGGGACGGCCGGAGTCGGCAAGACGGCCCTGGTCACCCACTGGGCGCACCGGGTCCGCGACCGGTTCGAGGACGGACAGCTCTTCGTCGACCTGCACGGTCACGGACCGGACGCCCCCTTGCCACCGGCCGACGTGCTCGTCGCCTTTCTCCAGGCCATGGGAGCTGACGAGGCGCGCATTCCTCGGGACGAGGCGCAGCGGGCGGCGTTGTTTCGCACCATGACCGACGGCAAACGGATGCTCCTGGTGCTGGACAACGCGGCCGATGAGAGCCAGGTCCGTCCGCTGCTGCCCGGCTCGCGGACCTGCTGTGTGGTCATCACCAGCCGGGACTCCCTCAGCGGCCTGATCGCGCGGGACGGCGCGCACCGCGTCGAGGTCGACCCGTTGACGCACGACGAGGCACACCGGCTGCTGGTCGGCCGGCTCGGGCAGCGTGAGCCGGACGATGGTGCGGTGGGTGAGCTCATCGAGCGCTGTGCGCGGCTGCCGCTGGCCCTGCTGGTCGCCGCCGAGCGGGTTGCCGGCCAGCCGTCGCGGCCGGTCAGCGACCTCGTGGCGCAGCTGCGTGGTGCGGCCGGCGGGCTGGACGTCCTCGACGGCGGCGACGAGCGCACCTCGGTCAGGGCGGTGCTGTCCTGGTCGTACCGACGCCTCACGTCCGATGCCGCACGGCTCTTTCGCCGCACCGGGTTCCACTGCATGCATCCGGGTCACCACATGGACGTGCACGCCGCGTGTGCGGCCCTGGACACCGATGACGTCGCCGCTGCAGGGCGGGCGCTGGCCGCGCTCGAGCGCAGCCACCTGGTGGAGTCCGCGGGTGCCGGTCGCTACCGGATGCACAACCTGCTGCACGCGTACGCTCGCGAGCTCGGTGAGAGTGAGGAGGACGGCGAGGCGACCATCGCCCGACTCCTCGGCTACATGCTCAGCACCACCATCGAGGCGATGAGGAGCCTGGAGCCTCGCGAGGTCGAGCCCCGTGCCGAGATCGTGGTCCCGGCCGTCGCGCCGACCCTGTGCGAGCCGGAGGTCGCGAGGCGGTGGCTCGAGGCCCATCTCGCCTCGGTGCTGTGCTTGTCCGAGTACACCGCCGCCCAGGGCTGGCACGGTCTTGCGATCGACGTGTCCACGACGCTGTGGCGCCATCTCGACCTGCATGGCCACCTCGACGCGGCCCGCCAGGTGCACGCCCGGGCCAGGGCGGCGGCGCGCCATCTCGGTGATCGTGTCGCCGAGGGCGTGGCCGTGCGTGGTCTGGGCCTGGTCGAGCTGCGGCGGGGGAACCTCGGCGCCGCGGAGCGGCACCTGCTGGAGTCGTGCGAGCTGCACGACGGACCCGCCCACCGCCTGCTGCGGGCGACCACGACCGGCCACCTGGTGGCCGTGCACGTGCGTGCCGGAGCGGACGATGCTGTGTTGCGCACCCTGCAGCAAGCGCGGGAGCTGCACGCCGCAGCCGTGAGCAGTCGCTGGCAGGCCGTGGCGCTGATCGACCTCGCCGAGGTGAGCGCGGACGCCGGAGAGATCGCCACTGCTATCGACGTCCTGCGGCAGGCCGCGGAGGTGGCCGATCGCACCGGTGCCCCCGAGCTCGCTGCCACGGCGTTCGAGCTGCTGGAGAGGGTGGGGGAGCAAGGCCACCCCGCGTCCGCGCGCGTCTGAGCGGCAGTGTTCAGAGCACGGACAGCGGATCGATCGGTCGACCGTCGCGCTCGACCATGAAGTGCAGGTGGCACCCGGTGGACAACCCCGTGGTGCCGACCTGTCCCAGGACCTGTCCGGACCGCACGCGATCTCCCACGGACACGGAGTACCCCGACAGGTGGGTGTATCCGGTGCGCAGTCCGGTGTCGTGCTCCAGGATCACCCGGAGTCCGTACGCGGGATGTGCCTCCCGTAGGACGACCGTGCCGGCGGCCGCCGCGTGGACCGGGGTGCCACACGCGGCCCCGAAGTCCGTGCCGTCGTGCAGCTTGCGCACCCCGGTGACGGGATGCACCCGCATGCCGAAGGCCGACGTGACCGGACCTCCCACCGGTCGGGACAACGAACCGTCCCCACCGGCGGAGGGCTGCGGCAGCGGACCGTCGGGATCGAGGAGACGGAACCGGTGACCGTCACGCAGCCGCTCGCGGGGGTCGAGGTAGTCATCGCCTGCGAGCCGCCCAAGATGCAGGCAGGCGTTGGAGCAGTGCGAGCCGGGGCGGTCGAGCAGACCGAGGACCTGACCGGCATCGACGGCATCGCCCTTGCGGACCCGGCGTTCGACCACCGGCTGGTAGGTGGAGCGTTCCGCGCCGTGCGAGACCGTCACCACGCCGACGCCGGCGACCTCCCCGGAGAACGTCACCCGTCCCGGTGCCACGGAGCGCACTGTGTCACCGGTGGCGCCCGGGAGGTCGATGCCCCGGTGCCCGGCGCCGTAGGGGGAGTCCGGCAGGTCGAAGTCGCGCGCCACCGAGCGTTCGCCGAGCGGCCACGACCAGGTGCCGTCGTCGGCGCTGGCGGCCGCGGGCAGGGCGCTGAGGAGGACTCCCGCCACAAGGACCGGGACGAGCCTGCGCGAGGGACGGAGCGGGGGCCTGGATGACATGCCTCGAGCCAACCGCGATCTGCGGCCGCACAGCAGGGGCAGGAGCCTCATCTGTGGACATCTCGCTCGGGCCCTGCCCCTTGTGGACGACGGACGCTCGGATTTCCGCTTTTCGGGCCCGCTGACCTAGACTGTGCCCATCACGTCCGTGGACGTGAAATTCGCACGCCTGCCTCCGTGTGACGCGAGAGCCGAACACGGGCACGGTCCTGGTCCCCTCGGGGTTGGTCCGCGCAGCGCCGGCGTCAGGGCATCGTCGACCGGCGGTGCGTCAACCAGGAACCGGGCACGCGTGTGCCCACCAAGGAGAATCGACCATGGCCGTCGTCACCATGCGCCAGCTGCTCGAGAGCGGTGTCCACTTCGGGCACCAGACCCGCCGCTGGAACCCCAAGATGAAGCGCTTCATCATGACCGAGCGCAACGGCATCTACATCATCGACCTGCAGCAGTCGCTCGCCTACATCGATGCCGGGTACGAGTTCGTCAAGAGCACCGTCGCCCGCGGCGGGACGATCCTGTTCGTCGGCACCAAGCGGCAGGCGCAGGAGCCCGTGGAGGAGCAGGCCAAGCGCGTCGGCATGCCCTACGTCAACCAGCGCTGGCTGGGCGGCATGCTCACCAACTTCCAGACCATGCACCAGCGTCTGCAGCGCATGAAGGAGCTGGAGGAGATCGACTTCGACGATGTGGCCGGCTCCGACCGCACCAAGAAGGAGCTCCTGCAGATGCGCCGCGAGTACGACAAGCTCAACCGCACCCTCGGTGGCGTGCGCGACATGAGCCGTACTCCGTCCGCCGTCTGGATCGTCGACACCAAGAAGGAGCATCTGGCGGTCGATGAGGCCAAGAAGCTGGGCATCCCGATCGTCGCGATCCTCGACACCAACTGCGACCCCGACGACGTCGACTACCCGATCCCGGGCAACGACGACGCCATCCGCTCGGTCAGCCTGCTGACCCGTGTCGTCGCCGACGCCGCCGCCGAAGGCCTCGTCGCCCGCAGCGGCGCCAAGACCGACGGCACCGAGGCCGAGGCCGGCTCCGAGCTCGGCGCCGAGGAGCCTATGCCCGAGTGGGAGCGCGAGCTGCTGCAGAGCAAGGACGCCGAGACCGCCACGGTCGAGACGGCCCAGGCCGAGTCCACCGAGGGCGAGCCCGTGCAGACCGAGCCGACCGACGAGGCCGGCAGCACCGAGTCGCCCGCCGACGAGGTCCCCGCGGAGGCGCCCGCCGAGCAGGCCCCGGCTCCTGAGGCATCTGCTCCTGAGGCATCTGCTTCTGAGCCCCAGTCCTCCTGACGCACACCCACTTCCACAGATCTGAGGTAACCACGACATGGCCATTGCAGCCGCAGACGTCAAGAAGCTCCGCGACGCCACGGGCGCCGGCATGATGGACGCCAAGAAGGCGCTCGTCGAGGCCGACGGTGACTTCGACAAGGCTGTCGAGATCCTGCGCATCTCCGGTGCCGCCAAGGCCGCCAAGCGCGGCGCCGAGCGTGAGGCGTCCGTCGGACTGGTCGCCAGCCACGGCTCCGCGCTGGTCGAGCTCAACTCCGAGACCGACTTCGTCGCCAAGAACGAGCAGTTCGTCTCGCTCGCCGAGGAGCTGGCGGCCGCGGCAGACGCCGGCAAGCCGTCCTCCGCCGAGGAGTTCGCCCAGCAGTCCCTGGCCAACGGTCAGACGGTCGCCGAGGCCATCTCCGCGCTCGCGGCGGTCATCGGTGAGAAGCTCGAGCTGGGTCGCGTCGCGGCCTTCGACGGCCAGGTCGCCACGTACCTGCACCGCCGCGCGAGCGACCTGCCTCCCGCCGTTGGCGTGCTCGTGGAGTACTCCGGTGACGACCTCGAGGCCGCCCGCGCCGCCGCCATGCAGATCGCGGCGATGCGACCGACGTACCTGCGTCGCGAGGACGTCCCCGCCGACGTCGTGGCCAAGGAGCGTGAGATCGCCGAGGCCACGGCCCGCGAGGAGGGCAAGCCCGACCAGGTCGTCGCCAAGATCGCCGAGGGTCGCCTGAACGGCTTCTACAAGGACGTCGTGCTGCTGGAGCAGCCGTCGGTCCAGGACAACAAGAAGACCGTGGGGGCCGTGCTCGAGGAGGCCGGCGTCACCGTGTCGCGCTTCGCGCACATCGAGATCGGCGCCTGAGGCCACCACCTCGCACGAACCGACGCTGTACCCATTGACGAAGGGGACCGGACTGACCATGGATGAGAGCACCACGGAAGGTCCGGTCCCTGTTCGTCGTGTCCTGCTGAAGCTGTCCGGCGAGGTGCTGGGCGGCGGCAGCCTGGGCATCGACCCCGACGTGGTCAACGGCATCGCCCAACAGATCGCCGAGGCGATCAACGAGGGCGTGCAGGTGGGCATCGTCGTCGGGGGCGGCAACTTCTTCCGGGGCGCCGAGCTGAGCCAGCGGGGTATGGAACGCTCCCGGGCCGACTACATCGGGATGCTCGGCACCGTCATGAACTGCCTCGCGCTGCAGGACTTCTGCGAGAAGCAGGGCATCGAGACCCGCGTGCAGTCGGCCATCACCATGGGTCAGGTCGCCGAGCCGTACATTCCGCGGCGTGCGATCCGGCACCTGGAGAAGGGCCGTGCGGTCATCTTCGGCGCCGGTGCCGGCATGCCGTACTTCAGTACCGACACCGTCTCCGCGCAGCGTGCGCTGGAGATCAAGGCCGACGCGGTGCTCATGAGCAAGAACGGTGTCGACGGCGTCTACACCGCCGACCCCCGGGGCAATCCCGACGCCCGGCTGCTGTCGGAGATCACCTTCGATGAGGCGCTGCGCCGTGGCCTGAGGGTCGTCGATGCCGCCGCATTCGCGCTGTGCATGGAGAACGAGCTGCCGATGATCGTCTTCGGCATGGAGGGTGAGGGGAACATCGCCCGAGTGCTGAAAGGTGAGAGGATCGGGACGCTGGTCCATGCCGGACCAGTGACGAGTACAGGAGATGCATCGTGATCGACCAGACTCTACGTGAGGCCGACAGCAAGATGAGCAAGGCCGTCGAGCACACCCGCGAGGAGTTCGCGGCGATCCGCACCGGCCGTGCGCACCCGGCGATGTTCGCCCAGATCACGGCCGAGTACTACGGCACGCCCACACCCCTGCAGCAGCTGGCGGGCTTCCAGGTCCCTGAGCCGCGCACCGTCATCATCAGTCCCTACGACGCGAGCGCGAAGCCGGCGATCGAGAAGGCGATTCGCGACTCCGACCTCGGCGTGAACCCGAGCGACGACGGCAAGGTCCTGCGCGTCACGCTGCCCGAGCTCACCGAGGAGCGTCGCAAGGAGTACATCAAGCTGGCGCGCAGCAAGGCCGAGGACGGCCGGGTCGCGGTCCGCGGTGTGCGCCGTGGCGCCAAGCAGGCGCTCGACAAGTCCGAGAAGGACTCCGAGATCAGCAAGGACGAGAACGTCGGCGCGGAGAAGCGGCTGGACGCCCAGACCAAGAAGCATGTCGACGCGATCGATGAGATGCTCAAGAACAAGGAGACCGAGCTCCTTGAAGTCTGACGCCCCGACGGACGGTCCTCCGGACGGCACCGGAGAGGCCGAACCCGCCGAGGCACAGAAGCAGAGCAGGGCAGGACGCGACCTGCCTGCTGCGATCGGCGTCGGACTGGTCCTCGGACTGACCGTCCTGGCCTCCCTGTTCCTCCTCAAGGACGTCTTCGTCCTGGTGGTGGTCCTCGCCCTCGGCGTCGGTCTGTGGGAGCTCAGCCGCGCCCTACGGACGGTCGGCATCGCCGTTCCGTTCGTGCCCGTGGTCACCGGCGGCACGCTGATGCTGGTCGGCGCCTTCTACGGCGGTATGGAGACCGCGGCGGTGGCCATGGCCCTCACCGTCATCGGGACCCTGGTGTGGCGGCTGTCCGACGGCGCTGACGGGTTCGTCCGGGACTCCAGTGCGGGCATCTTCTCGCTGTCGTACCTGCACCTCATGGGCGTGTTCGTCATGCTCATGGTGGTCGAGGACGACGGCCCGCTGCGCATCGTGGCCTTCATCGTGGTCACCATCTGCTCCGACACCGGCGGCTACGTCGCCGGTGTCCTGCTCGGGCGTCACCCGATGGCACCGAGCATCAGCCCCAAGAAGTCCTGGGAGGGCTTCGCCGGCTCGCTGCTCTTCGGTGTCACGGCCGGCATCGTGCTGATGGTCCTCCTGCTCGACGCCCCGTGGTGGGTCGGTGTGGTCCTCGGCGTCGCCGCGGTCGCCATGGCGACGCTGGGCGACCTGTCGGAGTCACTCATCAAGCGCGACCTCGGCATCAAGGACATGGGCGACCTGCTGCCCGGTCACGGTGGCCTGATGGACCGTCTCGACTCGCTCATCGCCGTCGCGCCCGTGGCCTGGCTGATCCTGTACTACCTCGTGCCTCTGTCGTGAGGACGTTCGCCTGACCTGCATGCCTCGGGTCGTGTCTGGGAGACTGTTCGGGTGAGTGAGGAACCGGTCAAGACCCTACCGTTGGTCTTCGAGCAGCCGCGCGGACGCAAGAAGCCGCCGCGGCACCTCGCCGACCTGACCCCTGAGGAACGTCAGGCGGTCGCCGCCGAGCTGGGCGAACCGGCCTTTCGGGTCAAGCAGGTGGCCCACCACTACTACGCCAGGCTGGAGCGCGAGCCGGAGGCGATGACCGATCTCCCGGCCGCCCAGCGCGAGCGGATCGCCGCGGCCCTGCTGCCGGAGCTGCTGCACCCGCTGCGCACCCTGGAGGCGGACGGCGGCACCACCCGCAAGACCCTGTGGCGGCTGTTCGACGGTGCGCTCGTGGAGTCCGTCCTCATGCGATACAGCGCCGGTGCAGGCCGATCGGAGCGGGCGACACTGTGTGTCTCCAGCCAGGCTGGCTGCGGCATGGCCTGCCCGTTCTGCGCCACCGGCCAGGGCGGGCTGCAGCGCAACATGAGCACCGGCGAGATCATCGACCAGGTCGTCGACGGCGCCGCGGCGATGGCGAGTGGTCTCGTGACCGGTGGTCCCGGGCGGCTGTCCAACATCGTCTTCATGGGCATGGGGGAGCCGATGGCCAACTACAAGGCCGTCATCGGTGCGATCCGCCGGATGGTGGCCCCGGCGCCGGACGGCCTGGGGTTGTCGGCCCGCAACATCACGCTGAGCACCGTCGGGCTCGTGCCGCGCATCCGCCAGCTGACCGAGGAGGGCATCCCTGTCACGCTCGCGTTGTCGCTGCACGCCCCCGACGACGAGCTGCGCGACGAGCTGGTGCCCATCAACACGCGTTTCAAGGTCCACGAGGCCGTGGAGGCGGCGTGGGAGTACGCCCGTACCACCAAGCGTCGGGTCTCGATCGAGTACGCCATGATGCGTGACATCAACGATCAGGCCTGGCGCGCCGACCTGCTGGGCGACGTCCTGAACTCCTACGGCGACGGTGCCGGTGGGAGGTGGGGCTGGGTCCACGTCAACCTGATCCCGCTCAACCCGACGCCGGGCTCCAAGTGGACGGCCTCGCGCCGCGAGGACGAGCGCGAGTTCGTCCGGCGGCTGGAGGCCAAGGGCATCTCCACCACGGTGCGCGACACTCGCGGCAGCGACATCGACGGCGCCTGCGGCCAGCTGGCGGCCAGCGACGCGTGAAGGCCGTCCTGTGAGCGGCCTCGAAGCGGTGTGGGCCTACAGGGGGTTCGCCAGCAGCAGCTCGGTGTTGCGGTCGGTAGGACTGCCGCTGTAGGTGCCACCGGACTGCGGGTCGTTGGCGGCGAGCTCCCTGGCCAGCGCCGCCAGGCGCACCGAGTCGGCGATGGAGCCCTCGTGCGAGGCCGGCGCGGCATGGTCCACCATCGTCGTGAAGATCGAGATCGTGCCGTCGCGGTTGTCGGCCAGCTCGATGAGGCGGGCCTGCTGGGGAAAGTCGATGTGCGAGGCGGAGTTGATCTCCCAGAAGCCGCTCGTACCGTCGGGGCTGCGGTACGGGGTCACGGCGTTGCGGTGGGTGTGTCCGTTCACCCACGCCACCACCTGGGGATGGGCGAGGAGCAGGTCGACGACGGCTCCACCGAGCACACGCGGGTCGAGGTCGAGACCGGTGGCCACCAGGGGGTTGTTCATGGTCGCCGCCGTGTGGTGGCTGAAGACGATGACGTATCGGTCGGTGGACTGCTCCAGGACGTCACGCAGCCACGCGAACTGGGTGGCATCGAGCGAGCCGTCGGCGTAGCCGTTCTGGTTGACGCTGTCCAGGACCACGCAGCGCACGGGTCCGGTGTCGAAGGTGTAGTACGCGGTGCCACGGTGCCGGTTCTCCTCGCTGAACCCGTGGCCGAGCGGCGTGCCGGTGGTGCGGAAGTGCTCGGCCACCACCTGCTTGCGGTTCAGGATCTTGCGGTCCCGGTCGGTCGTGACCAGCCGCGCGCCCAGCAGCGTCGACGACGCCAGGAGGAGCGTGGGGTCGGCGGTTCGCAGACTGGCCAGGACGTCGGCCTGCGACAGGCCCGGCGGCAGGGTGGTGGGCTTGAGCGGTCCCGTGCCGAGGGCACCGAGTCCCAAGGTCACGGGGAAGTTTCCCTGGACCAGGCCGTCGTGGTTGCCGAAGACCGAGTACCACGGCATGTCCAGCCCCACGGGCGTGAACGGGTCCCTGGCGGCCTCGAGCAGGCCCTCCACACGGGGGAAGCCGAACCGGGACCGGTAGGTGTCGTTGCCTGTGCCCTCTGGGTGCCAGTAGTGGCTGTCGCGCGTCCGGTTGTCGTGGACACCCTCCCACCGTGTGCGGCTGCCTGAGTCGGGCTGCACCTGCACACCGTCGAGGACGTCGATGTTCCAGCGGACCTCGTTGTACTGGCAGTTGTCGGAGTTGTCACCGGTCTGGATGGCGAAGGCCAGGTCGGTGCCCGTGACCGGGCCGGTCCGCACCCGGTTGACGGCCCGCACCATGGCATCGCTGACCTGTGCCGAGAGCATCTCCTGCGGTCGGTAGCTCGACGTCAGGAGACCACCCAGGGTCGGATCGTCCGGCTCGTAGCGGTCCTCCAGCCGATCGAGGAACTCCACCCGCAGCGGTGACTGCGCATCGATGATGTGCACGTCGGTCAGGTGCGTGAAGCCCAGGAGCGGTTGGCGTGTGGACGTCCGTGCCGCCCGTGCCACCCCACCGAGGTCGGTGCGGACGACGTGGGCCTCGCCCGGTGCGAGGACGATGGGTGTGTAGCCGAGCGGACCCGGTGCGCCCCTCACGAGCCGTCGGGCGAGCGTGGTGTGGGCGGCGCTCGACGGCGAGGCGAACCCGATGCGGGGTGCGAAGCCGACGGCCGCTGCGCCGGAGACGGCCGCGCCCGTGCGCAGGAGCGTTCTGCGGGTCAAGGTCATGCCCGTGCAACGAGGCACCGTGAGGCAGGTCACGCGGGCGAGACCGCAGTCGGCCCCGGCCCGCAGCGGTGGATAGATTGAGCCCATGCTCGACGTGAGGCGTGACGGTTCCGTGGCCATCCTGGAGCTCCAGCGCGAGGAGCGGCGCAACGCGCTGAACCTGCCGCTGTGCCGTGAGATCCATGCCGCGGTCCAGTCCGAGGTCGAGGCCGGGGCGCGGGTCGTCGTCGTCACGGGCCGCGGCACGGCCTTCTGCTCCGGCGCTGACCTCGGCGGCGTCTACGGAGATGAATTCCTCGAGGCGCTGTACGGCATGCTGCACCACCTGACGCGGGTTCCCGTGCCGGTGATCGCCGCCGTCAACGGTCCGGCCATCGGCGCCGGGACCCAGCTGGCGATGGCGTGCGACCTGCGTGTCGGCGACGAGACGGCCCGCTTCGGGGTCCCGACGGCCAAGAACGGCATGGCCGTGGACGCCTGGACCATCCGGACCCTCGGCAAGCTCGCCGGGATGGGGCCGGCACGTCGCCTGATGCTCGCCGCCGAGCTGCTGGAGCGCGATGAAGCCCTCGCCTGCGGTCTCCTCGACCGGACGGGCACGCTCGAGGACGCCATCGCCTGGGCCCACGAGATCGCCGAGCTCGCGCCGCTGACGCTCGCCCACAACAAGCTCGTCCTCAACGGGTCCCGCGAGGACGACGCGGCGATCGAGGCCAGCTTCCGGGCCGTCTGGGCCAGTGAGGACGTCCGTGAGGCGGCCGCTGCCCGTGCCGACAAGCGGGCGCCCGTGTTCAAGGGCCGCTGATGCAGTCGCTGGGGTTCCTGCTGCTGGACCAGCACGTCGTCGACGGACGCGCCGACCACATCGCGTGGGCCGGCGAACCCCCTCTCACCTACGCCCGCCTGCTGGAGCGCGTGGCCGCGCTGGCCGGTGGTCTGCGCGGGTTGGGAGTGCGGGCCGGAGATGACGTCGCCGTGGTGCTCGATCCCGGGCTGGATCGGGCCGTCGTGGTGTGCGCGTGCATCCGACTCGGTGCCTTCCCCCGTGAGCACGGGACCATCCGGATCGTGTCCAGAGCCGAGGGTCCCGTCGTGGAGGTGGTCGACGATGCCATCGATCTCGTGTCCGTGGGCAAGGCCGGCGCCACGGACCCCGCGGGCGCGCTGCGGACCGATGCCGAGGGATACGTCGAGTCGGTGACGGCCGCGCACGCCGAGCTCGTGCGGACGCTCCGCTCAGGCGGGAGCCTGCATCCCTGAGCTCGTCTGGAGCGCGGCGCGGGTGGCCGCGTCGGCGGGCAGGAACGTCTCGAGGTGCAGGCCCTCGAGGGTGGCGTCGGTGGCGGTGTCGAGCTGTGCCGACGTGCTGAAGAACCGCAGCGGCCCGGCCTGCGAGCTCAGCTCGAGGGTGAGCACAGGGCCTGGTGGCGCGGGCCCTGAGGGTACGCGGGCCTTGCCCCGGTGGTGTGGGTAGGACTCGATCTCGGAGACGAGGTCGCGGTGCCGCGGGTCGTGGGTGCGCTCGGCGCGGTGGGTGAGCTGGCGGTGCAGGTGGAAGGCCCACTGGTCGAGGTTGCCGATGCGCGATGAGATCCCGTCCGGGTGCAGGCAGACCCGCAGGACGTTGACCGGTGGTTCCAGCAAGGTCGGCTCGCAGCCGGCCAGTAGTGCGTCCACGGCCTGGTTGGCATCGACGATGTCCCAGTACGTGTCCAGCAGCAGGGCGGGGTACGGCAGATGGGCGTCCAGCAGGTGCCTGAGGCCGTCCATGACGTGCGCGACGGACGCATCGTCGAGCTGACCGTCCCGGTACCGCGGCGCGTAGCCCGCCGCGAGCAGCAGCCCGTTGCGCTGCCGCAGCGGGACGTCGAGCTGATCAGCCAGGTGCAGCAGCATGTCTGCCGTCGGTTGCGCCCGCCCGGTCTCGACCCGGCTCAGGTGGCGGGTGCTGACACCGGAGAGGTCGGAGAGCTCCTGCTGACTGAACCGTCGGCGTACCCGCCAGGTCCGCAGCAGGTCTCCGACCTCGGGAGCCATGGTGTCCGTCGTCATGGCCAGCAGCCTAGGCAACACAGTGCCGAGGTCCATGACCTCAGAGGTCATGGACCTCGGACCGGCGGCGGGGAGAGGCTCGTGACATCAGCACATCCGGACGAAGGAGGAGATGTCATGAGTGACGTCGTGGAGCAGTATCTGGCCACCGGGAACGCCACGCCGGCCGAACGGGGGAGGTTGCTGGCCGACCACTGGTCGCCGCAGGTGACCTACCTCGACCCCCTGGTCGACGTCAGTGGCTTCGGGACCAGGGTGCCGGCATGACCGGGCGCGGCTATGCCGTCGGCCACCTGCGCGACGTGCAGATGGGACCGCAGGTCCAGCACTACATGGAGCGCATCGAGTCCACCTTCGAGCCCTTCGGCGGAGAATGGGTGGTGCATGGCACCCGCCCCGAGGTGGTCGAAGGCTCCTGGCCGGGCGACCTGGTGATCATCGCCTTCCCGTCCGTCGCCGCGGCGCGCGACTGGTTCGACTCACCCGCGTACCAGGACATCTGTCACCTGCGCAGCGAGCACTCCGACTCCCGGGTGGTGCTCCTGGAGGGGGTGCCGCCCGGGTACCGGGCCGCGGACACGATCGCCAAGCTGTTCGCGTGAGTCGGTGACTGCCCGGGCTCACACCAGTCCGGCGTCGTGCATGCAGATGGCCACCTGGACCCGGTTCACTGCTTCCAGCTTGGTGAACAGGTGGGAGATGTGGGCCTTCACCGTGGCGAGGCTGAGGTGCAGCGCCTTGGCGATCTCCGCGTTGGAGGCCCCCCGGGCGATGGCCAGGGCCACCTCGCGCTCGCGGTCGGACAACGTGGCCACGAGCTCGCTCGCCCGGTCGGCCCGCGGATCGTCCTGGCGTGAGTCGGTCACCTGCGAGATGAGCCGGCGTGTCACCTCCGGCGAGAGCGCTGGCTCACCCTGGACCACGGCACGGATGGAGGCGACGATCGCGTCGGGAGCAGTGTCCTTGAGGAGGAATCCGTGGGCTCCGGCCGCGAGCGCGCGGACCACGTACTCGTCGGCGTCGAACGTCGTCAGGACGATGACCTTGGTGCCCCGGTCCAGGTCGACGATCGCACGGGTCGCCTCGATCCCGTCCATGACCGGCATCCGCAGGTCCATGAGGATCAGGTCCACACCGCCGGCGATGACCGCGTCCAGTGCGGCGCGGCCGTCCCCGACCTCGCCCACCACCTCGATGTCGCTCTCGCCTCCCAGCATGAGGCTGAGGCCCGCGCGGACGAGCGCGTCGTCGTCGCAGATCAGGACCCGTGTCGTCACGTCGGCCACGGTAGCGTCACCTCCAGGACGAACGTGTGGTCCTCCACCCGGTGGGACAGACGTCCACCGGCGAGCTCCGCCCGTTCCCTCAGGCCCACCAGCCCCAGACCCGACACCGGGACGCCCAGTGTCTCGCCGAGCAGGAGGTGGTTGCGCACCTGCACCCGCAGCTCCTCGCCGGCCCTGCCGGTCACCGTCACGGAGACGAGGGTGTCGGGAGCGTGCTTGCGAGCGTTGGTGAGCCCCTCCTGGATGACGCGGTAGGCCGCACGGCCGATGGTGGGCGGAACGTCCCCCAGTGAGACGTCGCACGTCTCGACCTGCAGGTGCATACCGTTGCGCCGGGCCTCCTCGAACAGTGCGGGCAGGTCGGAGGCGTCCGGCTGCGGCAGCTCGGGGGTGGCGTCGCCGGAGTCCTCCCGCAGCACGCCCAGGACCTCGCGTAGGTCGGTGAGCGCCTGGTGGGCGGTGTCCCGGATGAGTCCGGCGGTCTCATGCACCTGCTCGGAAGAGAGGTCTCTGCGGTAGGTGAGCGCTCCGGCGTGCATCGTCACCAGGGAGATGCGGTGTGCCAGGACGTCATGCATCTCCCGGGCGATGCGCGCACGCTCCGTCGTCCGGGCCTGGGCGACACGGGCCTCCTGCTCGGTCTCGGCGGTGCGGGCGCGCTCGCGCAGGGTCTGCATCAACTCGCGTCGTGATCCGACGAACATGCCCCAGCCGATCGTGACGCCGATGACGGCGGCCATCGTCGGCAGGACCACCACCGCATCGACCTGGGGAGGTCCCTCGACGCGGATGAGGAGCAGTCCGCAGACGAAGGCCAGCACGGCCAGCGGCAGGATCTCCCGCCACCGCCGACGAGTGGCCAGGGAGAACAGCGCGAGGGTCGCCGGCCCGCCGACCGAGCCGGAGGCGGCGCTGGCGAGTGCAGTCACGGTGGCGACGGTCACCGGGAACCTGCGCCTCCACCCCACGATGACCAGCGCGGCCAGGCCGATCACGAGGTCGAGCCAGAACCACACGCGAGCGTTCTGCCACTGCCACACAGCCAGCTCGCTCCACGCGAACGCGGAGATCAGGATCGTCAGCAGGTAACGCCACACATGCCCCCACCGGGTCAACGGGGGAGGAGTCGGAGGGCTCACCCGGTCAGCGTAGGCGCACCGTGACGGCAACAGCCTCGTCCGGTCGGCCGGACGGGATCATCCTTTCGGCTGAGCAGACATCACCCCCGGACTGATGCGCGCGCGGCCGCGGCTGCGCCATGGTGGGTGTCATGATTCAGGTCGAACACCTCACCAAGACGTATGGTGACTTCACCGCCGTCGACGACGTCTCCTTCACGTGCCGCCCGGGGACCGTCACCGGGTTCCTCGGACCCAACGGCGCCGGCAAGTCCACGACGCTGCGCATCCTGTCCGGGCTCACCGTCCAGAACGCCGGCTCAGCCACCATCTCCGGTGTCAAGTACCACGACATCCCCAACCCCGGCACCCAGGTCGGCGTCCTGCTCGACGCCTCGGCGCAGCACGCCGGACGCACGGGTCGCGAGATCCTCACGATCGGGCAGAAGACGATGGGCCTGCCGGCCTCACGGGTCGAGGAGATGCTGAAGCTGGTCAGCCTCAGCGACAAGGAGTCCAGGCGACGCATCCGCAACTACTCGCTCGGCATGCGTCAGCGTCTCGGCATCGCCCACGCGCTGCTCGGCGACCCCAAGATCCTCCTCCTCGACGAGCCGGCCAACGGACTCGACCCGGCGGGCATCCACTGGATGCGCAGCCTGCTGCGCGAGTACGCCAACCGTGGTGGCACGGTGCTGCTCTCCTCGCACCTGCTGCACGAGATCCAGATCATCGCCGACGAGATCATCGTCATCGGCAACGGCAAGATCGTCGCCCAGGGCACCAAGGAGGAGCTGCTGAAGACCGCCGGGACCTTCGTGCGGGCCGTGGATCCCGCCGCCCTGGCGAACGCGCTCTCGGCAGCCGGGATCACCGCCACCGCCTCCGGCGAGGGCTTGGCCACCGAGGCCGCGCCCGAGCAGGTCGGCAAGGCCGCTGCCGCCGCCGGCGTCGCGCTCGTCGAGCTCCGACAGGCCGACAGCGCCGGCCTGGAGGACATGTTCCTGCAGCTCACCGCCACCACCCAGCGCGACCACCTCTCCGAAGGAGCTACCTCATGAGCGCGCCGACGACCGCTCCCGTCACCATCGACACCAACCGTCCGGGCGTCCCGTTCGGGCGCCTCGTGAGTGTCGAGATCCGCAAGATGTTCGACACCAGGGCCGGTCTGTGGCTCATGATCATCACCGGCGGACTGCTGGCGCTGGCCATGGGCCTGGTGCTCCTCGTCCTGGCGCTGAACGACAACGCCTCGATCACGGCCCAAGGCTTCTCCGACGTGCTGACCATCCCGCTCTCACTGTTGCTGCCGGTCTTCGCGATCGTCACCGTCACCAGCGAGTGGGGCCAGCGCAACCACCTCACGTTGTTCACGCTCGAGCCGCACCGCCTGAAGGTCTTCGGGGCCAAGGTCATCGCAGTCGTGGCGCTCGCCCTGGGCACGATCGTGCTCGCCGTCGTGCTGGGAGCCATCGGCAACACGCTGGCCGCCGCCATCTCCGGCAACGAGACCGTCTGGAACGTCGACGTCGGGCTGCTGCTGTGGACGATCGGTCTGCAGCTGGCCTACTTCCTCATGGCCTTCGCCCTGGCCACCGCGCTGCTCAACACGCCGGCTGCGGTCGCGGTGTTCTACGTCGTCGCGATCATGCTGCCCTTCATGGTCTACTCCACGCTCATGGCCTTCTTCGAGTGGGCGCGCGACCTGACGCCGTGGGTCGACATCAACCTCGCGGCCATGCCGCTCATGATGGGCGAGGACATGATGGGCAACAGCGTCGATGCGGGCGGCCTGGAGTGGTTGCGTTTCGTCTTCACGCTCATCCTCTGGATCGGCCTCCCCGGTGCCATCGGGCTCCAGCGCGTGCTGAAGTCCGAGATCAAGTAGGGCACCCCCAGGCTCGGGGTCCATGGGCGGGACACTCATCAGGCCCCGATGGTAGAGAATGGCGGCATGCGCAAGCGTGTCGCCATTCTCGGCTGTACAGGCTCGATCGGCACCCAGGCCCTCGACGTGGTGACGGCCAACCCCGACCGCTTCGAGGTCACGGCGCTCGCGGCCGGTGGATCGGACCCGGCCCTGCTGGCCCGGCAGGCGATCGAGCACGAGGTGCCGCTCATCGCCGTGGCACGGGCCACCGCGGCACAGGACGTCCAGCTGGCGCTGTACGCCGAGGCGCAGAAGCGCGGCTGGGCCGAGGGTGACCACCGCGTCCCCAGGCTCGTCGCCGGACCGGAGGCAGCCAGCGAGGCGGCGCGCGAACCGTGCGACGTCGTGCTCAACGCCATGACGGGCGCGGTCGGGCTGCAGCCGACCCTGGCCGCGCTGGACAGCGGCGCCAGGCTCGCCCTGGCCAACAAGGAGTCCCTGATCATGGGGGGCTCCCTGGTCACCGGGGCTGCCGAACCGGGTCAGCTGGTCCCCGTGGACTCCGAGCACTCGGCGATCGCCCAGGCGCTGCGGGGCGAGCGGATCCAGGACGTCGCCAGACTGGTCGTCACGGCGAGCGGGGGGCCCTTCCGCGGGCGTGCCCGCGACGAGCTCACCGAGGTGACGCCCGAGCAGGCCATGGCGCACCCGACGTGGGACATGGGTCCGGTCATCACCATCAACTCCGCGACGCTCGTGAACAAGGGCCTGGAGGTGATCGAGGCGCACCTGCTCTTCGACATCGACTTCTCGCGGATCGAGGTGGTCGTGCACCCGACGTCGGTCGTGCACTCCATGGTGGAGCTGGTCGACGGCTCCACCATGGTGCAGGCGTCACCACCAGACATGCGGCTCCCCATCGCGCTGGGCCTGGCCTGGCCCGAACGGGTGCCCGGCGCCAGCGCGCCGTGCGACTGGACGCGGGCCGACGCCTGGGAGTTCTTCCCGCTCGACGACGACGCCTTCCCGGCGATCAGGCTGGCACGGCAGGCCGGCGAGTTCGGCCGCACGGCGCCGGCGGTCTACAACGCCGCCAACGAGGTGTGCGTCGATGCCTTCGTCGACGGCGACTTGGACTTCCTCGGCATAGTCGACGTCGTGGGGCAGGTCCTGGCCGAGCACGTCGCCGACGAGGACGTCGCCCGCACCGACATGTCCCTGTCGGCCGTCCTCGCGGCCGACGACCGCGCGCGAGAGCGCGCTCGAACCCTCGTGGAGCAGCGATGACGGCCCTCATCTACACGCTCGGCGTGCTCGTCTTCGTCGTCGGCGTCATCGTCTCCATCGCCCTGCACGAGGTCGGCCACCTGTACCCGGCCAAGAAGTTCGGGGTCAAGGTGACGCAGTACTTCGTCGGATTCGGCAACACGGTGTGGTCCACCCGCCGAGGCGAGACGGAGTACGGCCTGAAGTCGATCCCGCTCGGCGGCTACGTCAAGCTCGTCGGGATGCTGCCGCCGGAGAAGGAGCAGGACCCCGCGACGGTGCGCGACAGCAACACCGGCCTGTTCACCCAGCTGGCCGCCGACGCCCGGCACGCCGAGTACGAGACGATCACCGAGGCCGACCAGGACCGCCTGTTCTACAAGCTGCCGTGGTGGAAGAAGGTCATCGTGATGGCCGGCGGCCCCATGGTGAACGTCGCCATCTCCGTGGTGCTGTTCGCCATCGTGCTCATGGGCTTTGGCATGTTGACCCCCACCACCACGGTGGCCGGGGTGTCCGACTGCGCCATCACCGACGCCGAGGCCGGCCGCGCCTGCACCGACGAGGACCCGGTCACGCCGGCCAGGCAGGCGGGCATCGTGCCCGGGGACCGGATCGTCGCGTTCAACGGCGAGCAGATCACCTCCTGGGAGCAGCTGACCGGTCTCATCCGCGGCAACAGTGACCGTGAGGCCACCATCGTCATCGAGCGCGACGGGCAGCGGATCGCCGAGCAGGTGCCCACCACGGTCATCCCGCGTGTCTCGCTGGAGGATCCCGAACGCACCGAGGAGGTTGGCTTCCTGGGAGTCGAGCCGGTGCAGGAGCAGGTGCGTCAGGGCCCGGTCGTCGTCGGTGAGGTGATGTGGGGCCAGGTCCAGGCGACGGCCGAGGCGATCGCCCGCCTGCCGGTGCGCATGGTCGATGTCACCCGGGCCGCCTTCGGCGCGGAACGGCCGAACGACGGCCCGATCAGCGTGGTCGGGGCCAGTCGGGTGGCCGGCGAGTTGGTCACCATCAACGAGCCGACCTGGGCCGAGCGTGCGCAGCGGCTGATGATGCTGCTGGCCTCCCTCAACCTGTTCCTCGCACTGTTCAACTTCGTGCCGCTCCTGCCGCTGGACGGCGGCCACATCGCCGGTGCGATCTGGGAGGGCCTCAAGCGTGGCTGGGCCCGGATGTGGGGTCGTCCCGACCCCGGACCGGTCGACGTGGCGAGGATGCTGCCCGTCGCCTATGCCGTGGGTGGCATCCTGATCATCATGAGCGTCATCCTGATCTATGCCGATATCGTGAATCCGGTGAGGCTGTCATGACCAATCACACTGAGCCCGTGGATCAGAGCCAGGCCACCGATCCGGCGGGGGTCCCGGGCCGTGGGCGGGATACCGGCAGCGTCTCCCTCGGCATGCCGGAGGCGCCGCCGCCGACCCTCGCACCGCGCAAGAAGACCCGCAAGATCAAGGTCGGCACCGTCGATGTCGGTGGGGACGCTCCCGTCTCGGTGCAGTCCATGACCACGACGCTGACGTCGGACATCAACACCACCCTGCAGCAGATCGCCGAGCTCACTGCCGCAGGTTGCGACATCGTGCGCGTGGCCTGCCCGAGCCAGGACGATGCCGACGCACTGCCCGCCATCGCGCGGAAGTCGCAGATCCCGGTCATCGCCGACATCCACTTCCAGCCGCGCTACGTGTTCGCGGCGATCGACGCCGGCTGTGCGGCCGTGCGTGTCAACCCCGGCAACATCCGCAAGTTCGACGACCAGGTCGGCGCGATCGCCAAGGCTGCCAAGGACGCCGGCGTGTCGCTGCGCATCGGTGTCAACGCCGGCTCGCTCGACAAGCGGCTGTTGGAGAAGTACGGCAAGGCCACACCGGAGGCGCTGGTGGAGTCGGCGGTCTGGGAGGCCTCGCTGTTCGAGGAGCACGACTTCCATGACTTCAAGATCTCGGTCAAGCACAACGACCCGGTCGTCATGGTGCGTGCCTACGAGCTGCTCTCCGAACGGGGGGACTGGCCGCTGCACCTCGGCGTCACGGAGGCCGGACCGGCCTTCCAAGGCACCATCAAGAGCGCGACGGCCTTCGGCGCCCTGCTGAGCCAGGGCATCGGTGACACGATCCGTGTCTCGTTGTCCGCCCCACCGGTGGAGGAGATCAAGGTCGGCCAGCAGATCCTGGCGTCCCTCAACCTGCGGCCCCGCAAGCTGGAGATCGTCTCGTGCCCCTCGTGCGGCCGCGCCCAGGTGGACGTCTACTCCCTGGCCGACGAGGTCACCGCAGGCCTCGACGGGCTCGAGGTCCCTCTGCGAGTGGCCGTCATGGGCTGCGTGGTCAATGGGCCGGGGGAGGCCCGCGAGGCTGACCTCGGGGTGGCCAGCGGCAACGGCAAGGGCCAGATCTTCGTCAAGGGTGAGGTCATCAAGACCGTGCCGGAGAGCAAGATCGTGGAGACGCTCATCGAGGAGGCACTGCGCATCGCCGAGGGGATGGAGCCCGTGGAGGGTGGTTCGGCGAGCGTCAGCGTCTCCGGCTGACCGGGTGGGTCAGTCCTGCAGTCCGGCGTCCAGCCGCACCGTGCGCTCGGCCGTGGCAGGGTCCTGGTCCCCGCGCACCACCACCACGGGGCACTGGGAGTGCCGTGTGACCTGCTCGGCGACGGAGCCCATCACCAGTCCGCGGAAGCCGCCGCGTCCACGCGGTCCGACCACGACGAGCTCCGCGGAGCCCGACAGCTCGATGATGCCGTTGGCCGCGGCACCGTGCGGTGCCGCGAACGTCACGGGGACGTCGTCGAAGTCTGCTCGGATCGCGGCGGTGTCGTGCTCGAGGTGCTGGATGACGGCATCTGCGAAGTCCGACAGCGGCGGGACGTAGCCGAGCTCGGCCGTCGCGGGGCGCGGTGCGGTGGTGATCGACCAGGCCCGCACCACCGTGACGCCGAGGGAGGCGCGTCGTGCCCAGCCCAGCGCCCAGCGCAGGGCGTCGTCGGAGAAGGCGGAGCCGTCGTGGCCCACGACGATGTTCGGCGCTCTGTCCACGAGCCGATCCTACGGTCAGAGCGGGCCACGTGCGCCCCGCTCGGGGATATGGTGGAGCCGTCATCAGCCGCGACGAGGCGGTCGTCCACCCGGGAGGCAGGCGTGTCCCAGACCGTGCCGGACCGTCGGTCGGCCCTCTCCGAGGTCCGCGCCCTCGAGCCCGCAGACAAGGCGGAGCTGTGCGCGTTGCTGGATCGTGACCCCGCGGTCAACGTCTTCGTGAGGCACCGGGTGGACACCACCGGTCTGCACGAGGGTCTTCTCGGGGGACGGATCTGGGGGTACCACGAGGACGGTGTGCTCGTCTCGGCGTGCCATGCCGGGGCCAACGTGGTCCCGGTCGAGGCCACGCCGGCGGCGATCGACGCCTTTGCCGAACGGCTGCTGATCGATGACCATCGAGCCGCGTCGGTCGTCGGCCCGCGTGAGCAGGTCGACCCGCTGTGGAGGCTCCTGGCACCGCACTGGGGGCCGGCTCGTTCACCGCGTCCGGTGCAGCCCTTCCTCGAGCTGAACGGACCGACTGCCACCTCGCCCGACCTGCGGCTGAGACGCGTCATGATCGATGAGTTCGAGCTGCTGTACCCGGCCTGCGTCGCGATGTTCCGCGAGGAGGTTGGGGTGGACCCCGAGGCCGGGGGTGCGCTGAACTACCGGGCCCGGGTCTCCCAGCTCATCGCCAGCGGTTGGTCGTTCGCGATCATCGAGGACGACCGGGTCCTCTTCAAGGCAGA
This sequence comes from Aeromicrobium sp. CTD01-1L150, assembly GCF_041951745.1. GTDB lineage: Bacteria > Actinomycetota > Actinomycetes > Propionibacteriales > Nocardioidaceae > Aeromicrobium. The sequence goes on along the minus strand of NZ_CP169555.1, from coordinate 2,331,748 downwards.
GGTGGGTGCCGCCACGGCGCAGGCCTGCCAGATCCAGGGAGTCTGGGTGCATCCGGACCTGCGTGGCACCGGGCTGTCGGCCGGAGCGCTGGCGGCGATGGTGGACCAGGTCCGCCTCCTCATCGCCCCGATCGTCACGCTCTACGTCAACGAACGCAATGTGCCCGCCCGCGCGCTCTACGAGCGGGTCGGGTTCACCCAGACCGCCACGTTCGCCTCCTACCTGCTCTGATCCGGCCTGACGGCTCGTCCGTGCGCCGCCGTCGCGATGGTCATAGGGTGCGCTCATGGATCGTGACGTGAAGGCGCTCGCCGTACTGCTGGCCGTCGCCGGGGTGGCGCACTTCGTCAAGCCCGAGCCGTTCGAGTCGATCGTGCCCAAGGCACTGCCGCGCAAGCGCGGCCTCGTGCTCGCCTCCGGGGCGGTGGAGATCGGCTCCGCTGCGCTTCTGGCCCATCGGCGCACGCGTCGCGCCGGCGGTCTCCTCTCGGCCGGGCTCCTGGTCGGCGTGTTCCCTGCGAACGTGCAGATGGCCGTCGACGCCCTGCGCAGCGATCGTGCGCCCGGCTGGTACCGCGCCGGGACCGTCGCCAGGCTGCCCCTGCAGCTGCCGCTGGTGCGCACCGCGCTCAAGGCTGCCCGGTCCCGCTGACGAGAAGAGGCGATCCGGCGGGGGTGCCGGGCCGTGGGCGGCAGATTCGGCACAGTAGCCTCTCGGCATGCGCATGTCCCGGCTGTTCCTGCGAACCCTGCGAGACGACCCTGCCGATGCGGAGGTCCCGAGCCACCGACTGCTCGTGCGGGCGGGCTACGTCCGCCGTGCCGCACCGGGCATCTACTCCTGGCTGCCGCTCGGTCTGAAGGTGCTCGAACGCGTGGAGGAGATCGTGCGCGAGGAGATGGACGCGATCGGCTCGCAGGAGGTGCGCTTCCCGGCCCTGTTGCCCCGTGAGCCCTACGAGGCGAGCAACCGGTGGACCGAGTACGGCCCCGACCTGTTCCGGCTGAAGGACCGTCGTGGCGCCGACATGCTGCTCGGGCCGACGCACGAGGAGATGTTCGCCCTGCTGGTGAAGGACCTGTACTCCTCCTACAAGGACCTGCCGCTCAGCCTGTACCAGATCCAGGCCAAGTACCGTGACGAGGCACGTCCGCGAGCCGGCATCCTGCGAGGGCGTGAGTTCGTCATGAAGGACTCCTACTCCTTCGACGTCGACGACGCCGGCCTGGAGGCCAGCTACGCGGCCCACCGCGAGGCCTACGTGCGCATCTTCGACCGGCTGGGCTTCGACTACGTCGTCGTCCAGGCTGACTCCGGAGCCATGGGCGGCTCGGCGAGCGAGGAGTTCCTTGCCGTCGCCGAGACCGGTGAGGACACGTTCGTCCGTTCGCCCGGCGGGTACGCAGCCAACGTGGAGGCCGTGACCACCGTCGTGCCGCCGGCCCTCCCGTACGACGACGTGCCCGCCGCGCACGCCGAGCAGACACCGGACACCCCCACCATCGAGACGCTCGTGGACCACCTCAACGAGGCGTTCCCGCGCGAGGACCGGCCCTGGTCGGCCGCTGACACGCTGAAGAACGTCCTGGTGGTCCTGCAACATCCGGACGGCACGCGTGAGCCCCTGGCCATCGGCCTGCCCGGAGACCGGGAGGTGGACGCCAAGCGGCTGGAGACGCAGGTGTCACCGGCAGAGGTGCTGCCGTTCGAGGAGGCGGACTTCCGCGCCCACCCTGCCCTGGTCAAGGGATACATCGGTCCCGCGGTCCTGGGGGAGGAGTCCGCCAGCGGCATCAGGTACCTGGTGGATCCCCGCGTCGTCGAAGGCACTCGCTGGGTGACGGGTGCCGATGTCGAGGGTTCGCACGTGCTCGACCTCGTGGCCGGCCGTGACTTCAGCGCCGACGGGACGATCGAGGCCGCGGAGGTCCGTGTCGGGGACCCGGCCCCGGACGGCTCGGGCCCCTTGGAGCTGGCCCGAGGCATCGAGATGGGTCACATCTTCCAGCTCGGCCGCAAGTACGCCGACGCTCTGGGCCTGCAGGTGCTCGATGAGAACGGCAAGCTCGTGACCGTCACGATGGGTTCCTACGGCGTGGGTGTCTCACGGGCCGTCGCCGCGATCGTCGAGGGCGCGCACGACGAGCTCGGCATCGTCTGGCCTCGTGAGGTCGCGCCGTTCGACGTCCACCTCGTCGTCGCGGGAAAGGAGCCTGCCCTGTTCGAGGCGGCCGAGAAGATCGTCGCCGAGCTGGAGGCGAGCGACATCGCCGTGCTGCACGACGATCGCCCCAAGGTCTCGCCGGGCGTGAAGTTCAAGGACGCCGAGCTGCTGGGCATGCCGACCATCGTCGTGGTGGGCCGCGGCCTGGCCGACGGCGTCGTGGAGGTCAAGGACCGCGCGAGCGGCGCACGGCGCGACGTCCCCGTGGATGCGGTCGTCGACGAACTGCGGGCGGTCTGCCGCTGACGCTCGCGAGTCACTGGGTTCCGGCTCGCGAGTCACTGGGTACCCGCTCGCGAGTCACTGGGTTCCGGCTCGCGAGTCACTGGGTTCCGGTTCGCGAGTCACTGGGTTTCCTGGAGGTGTGACGGAGTGACTCGCGGTGGGTGACGGAGTGACTCGCGGTGGGTGACGGAGTGACTCGCGGTGGATGGTCAGGCCAGGCCCGGGAACGCCTCGGGGGAACCGCCCCAGGCGATGACCTCCAGCGCGGACCGTCGCAGGGCATCGACCGCGCGGGGACGGCCGCGTGGGCCGCTGACGTTCACCAGGTCCAGGCACGCCGCGACCAGCCGCCGCTCCACGTCGGCCACGGCGGCACGGCAGTCCTGCTCACCGACGGGCGGCTCGCCGTAGGACGCGCGGGCCGCCGTGGGCTCGACGCCGAGGCGGCGCAGCGTGACGATCAGGGAGTCGCGGGAGCGTCGGTGTCGAGTGAAGGACTTCGTGGCGCGGTCCTGCAACGACGCGACGCTCCCACCCACGACGCCGAGCAGCCACACGGCCTCGTGCTCCAGGTCCAGCCGCACCATCAGCGCCTGGGCCAGACGGCCTTGGTCCTGCTCGGTGCGCCTCACGCGAGGCTCCGCAGGCGTCGGGCGAGCTGGGCGTGACCGGCCGAGAGTGAGGCCAGCACCGTGACGAGGGCGGGCGAGACGGCTCGTGTGACGTCGTCCTGGCGCTTCTTGCCGGTCTCGGCGACGAGCGAGGCGAGGTCGTCGAGACCTTGGGCGGAGGGCGAGGCGGGCAGGTCCGAGCCCCCGAGACCCTCGAGCTGCTCGGCCGCGATCGCCCGCAGGTCCACCAGCTCCTCGGAGTCGGCCTGCACGGCGTCCAGCCCGGCCACGATGTCGGCCTGCTGCTCGGCGGCGGTCGCCAGCAGGGCGGTGTCACCGTCGTCGGGAAGGGCCTTGGGTCTGGCGCCGAGCGCGCGCAGGACGTCGTCGTCCACGCCGAGGACGTGTGCGGCGCCGGCGGTGCCGGCCAGCGCCAGGACGGCACTTCCTCCGAGGACGACACGACGGCTGATCACACCGGAAGGGTAGTGGAGCGACGTTGGATAGGGTGGGCCGCGGGTAGCCACAACAGAACACGGGAGGCACAGACCATGTCCGACGGACTCGAACGCGACGTCCGAGCAGCAGTGGCCGGACCGATCGAGGATCTTGGTCTCGACCTCGAGTCGGTGGACGTCTCCCGAAGCGGCTCCAAGCGACTGCTGCGCATCGCCGTCGACGCCGACTGCGGAGTCGGCATCGATCTCATCACCCAGACCACGCGCGTCGTCTCGGCGGCACTCGACGACGCCGACGCCATGGGTCAGGCGCCCTACACGCTGGAGGTCACCTCTCGTGGACTGGACAAGCCGCTCACCGAGCAGCGGCACTGGCGCCGCGCCGCGGGACGACTCGTGAGGCTCACGCTGGAGGACGGCACCACCATGAAGGGGCGGGTGGTGAGCAGCGACGCCACCGGGGTCGACCTCACCGTCGAGCCAGGACAGGCCGGGGCCGAGCCGCGTCGTCTCGACCTCACCGCCATCACCAACGCTGTCGTCATCCCCGAGCTCAAGTCGAAGAAGGACGCCTGACCATGGACATCGACATCAAGGCACTGCGGGCCCTCGAGCAGGAGAAGGACATCTCCTTCGACGTCGTGGTCGAGGCGATCGAGAACGCTCTGCTCTCGGCCTACCACCGCACCCCCGACGCCCACCAGCAGGCACGCGTCGTGCTGGACCGCTCCAGCGGGCACGTCACGGTCTGGGCCAAGGAGCGACTGGCCGACGAGCCGGCCCCCGAGGACGGTGCCCCGCGCCCTGCGCCACGCTTCAGCGAGGAGTTCGACGACACCCCCGAGGACTTCGGGCGTTTCGCCGCGGCGATCGCGCGCCAGCTCATCATGCAACGTCTGCGTGACGCCGAGGACGAGGCGAAGTTCGGTGAGTTCTCCGGTCGCGTCGGCGACGTCGTCTCCGGTGTCATCCAGCAAGGTGCACGTCCCGGCGACGTCATGATCGACCTTGGCAGGGTGGAGGCGTTGCTGCCCGCCACCGAGCGGGTCGCGGAGGAGAAGTACTCCCACGGCGAGCGCATCAAGGCCTATGTCTACGAGGTGGAGAAGGGGATGCGTGGCCCGCGGGTCAAGGTCTCGCGCACGCACCCCAACCTCGTCAAGCTGCTGTTCGCCCTCGAGGCACCGGAGATCGCCGACGGGTCGGTGGAGATCTCGGCACTGGCCCGGGAGGCCGGCCACCGCACCAAGATCGCCGTCCGCTCCACCGTGCCGGGCGTCAACGCCAAGGGTGCCTGCATCGGGCCCATGGGTCAGCGGGTGCGCAACGTCATGCACGAGCTGCACGGGGAGAAGATCGACATCGTCGACTTCAGCGAGGATCCCGCCGAGTTCATCGCGCATGCGCTCTCGCCGTCGCAGGTCAAGGGCGTCACGCTCGTGGACACCACTGCCAAGGCCGCTCGCGTCGTCGTACCCGACTTCCAGCTCTCCTTGGCCATTGGCAAGGAGGGGCAGAACGCCCGCCTCGCCGCCAAGCTGACCGGGTGGCGCATCGACATCCGCTCAGACACCGAGCCGACGAAGCCGGCGGCCTCCAGCACGCCGTGAACGAGGCGATGGCGCGCTCGGTGGAGTCGACAGGTAGAGTGGGTTCGGTCGTCCGCACGTGTATCGGTTGCCGAGCGCGCGCGGATGTCACCACTCTGGTGCGGATCGTCGCGATCCAGGCTACGGCGCCCGTCGTCGTCGCTCCTGACTTGCGGCGGACGTTGCCGGGGCGGGGAGCGCACCTGCACCCCGACCCCCGGTGTCTGGAGCTGGCGAGGCGGCGCAAGGCCTTCGGGCGGGCGCTCCGTACGGAGGGCCCTCTCGACCTGGACCAGGTGATCGACCACGTCATCCAGAACCAGTGACCAACCACCCGGGACATGAGTCCCACGACCGATTCGGAGCACACGCTCATGAGCACTCGATGAGTACTTTCCGATGAGCCTGCACGTCAACTAGTGGTCCGAGCCTCCTTCGGGTTCGGACTCCCCGAAGGAGAACAGTGGCTGTCAGAGTCCACGAGCTCGCCCGCGAGCTCGGAGTAGCGAGCAAGGACATCCTGTCCACCCTCAAGGACATGGGTGAGTACGTGAAGTCCGCCTCATCCACCGTCGAAGCACCTGTGGTGCGCCGCCTCAAGGAGGAGCACGGCGACACCCTGCGCGACAAGGGCGCCAAGAAGGCCCAACCCAAGAAGGCCCCGTCCAAGAAGGCCCCCTCCGGCCAGGCCCAGTCCGACCAGGGCCAGTCCGACCAGGGCCCGTCGGGGAAGACCCCGTCGGAGGAGGTCGAGCCCGCAGGAGCCCAGGAGCCTGTCGACGCGGCCCCCGTGACCGCGGCGGAACCGTCCGCTCCGTCGGCCGAGGCTACCCCCGGACCCGCCCCGACCCCGGGCCCCAAGCCCGGTCCCAAGCCTGGTCCCAAGCCCGCCCCCGAGACTCCCGAGGAGCCCGAGGGCGAGTCTGCTCCGGCCAAGCCCGGCCCGATGCCAGGTCCGCGCGGTGGCGCTCGCCCCGGCAACAACCCGTTCAGCTCCCGGCAGGGCATGCAGAAGGACCGTCCGCCCCGTCCGCCGGCCGCCCGCGAGGGTGGCAGCGAGGGCGGGACCGGCGGCGCTCCGTCGGCTCGTCCCGGCATGCCGCGTCCCAACCCGGCCATGATGCCCAAGCAGTCCGGCCTGGCCGGACGCTCCGGCCCCGGTGGTGGTGGCCGCCCCGGTGGCGGCGGTCGTCCCGGTGGCGGTGGCCGTCCCGGTGGCGGTGGCCGTCCCGGTGGCGCAGGAGGCGGCCCCGGCGGTCCCGGAGGCCCCGGTGGCGGTGGTCGTCCCGGTGGCGGCTTCGGTGGTCGTCCCGGCCCCGGCCGCGGTGGTCGCGGTGGCACGCAGGGCGCCTTCGGGCGCGCCGGTGGCCCGCCACGTCGTGGGCGCAAGAGCAAGCGCGCCAAGCGTCAGGAATTCGACCAGATGCAGGCACCCACCACCGGTGGTGTGCGCGTCCGCAAGGGCGACGGCCAGACCGTGCGCCTGGCCCGTGGTGCCTCGCTGACCGACTTCGCCGAGAAGGTCGGCGTCGATGCGGCATCGCTGGTGCAGGTGCTGTTCCACATGGGCGAGATGGTCACGGCGACGCAGTCGGTCAACGACGAGACGTTGCAGCTGCTCGGCGAGGAGCTGAACTACGACGTCCAGGTCGTCTCGCCCGAGGACGAGGACCGTGAGCTGCTGGAGTCCTTCTCGTTGGGGTTCGGCGAGGACACCGGCGGCGACGAGAACCTCGCGGCGCGTCCGCCGGTCGTCACCGTCATGGGCCATGTCGACCACGGCAAGACCAAGCTGCTCGACGCCCTGCGCGACAGCAACGTGATGGACAAGGAGGCCGGTGGCATCACGCAGACCATCGGCGCCTACCAAGTCGCCACCGAGGTCGATGGCGAGGAGCGTCGCATCACCTTCATCGACACCCCGGGTCACGAGGCGTTCACCGCCATGCGTGCCCGTGGCGCCCAGGCCACGGACATCGCGGTGCTCGTGGTCGCGGCCGATGACGGTGTCATGCCGCAGACGGTGGAGGCGCTCAACCACGCCAAGGCGGCCGGCGTGCCGATCGTCGTGGCGGTCAACAAGATCGACAAGCCCGATGCGGACTCCTCCAAGGCCCGCGGCCAGCTCACCGAGTATGGCCTGGTTCCCGAGGACTACGGAGGCGACACCATGTTCGTCGACGTCTCGGCCAAGGCTGGCACGGGGCTGGAGACGCTGCTGGAGTCGATCGTGCTGACGGCCGATGCATCGCTGGACCTCAAGGCCAACCCGGAGCAGAACGCCGAGGGCATTGCCATCGAGGCACACCTGGACCGCGGTCGCGGCCCGGTCGCCACGGTGCTGGTGCAGCGCGGCACCCTGCGGGTCGGTGACACCCTGGTCGCCGGTTCGGCGTTCGGTCGTGTCCGTGCCCTGCTCGATGAGCACGGGAAGACCGTCGAGGCAGCCGAGCCGTCACGACCGGCCCTCGTGCTCGGTCTGACCGCGGTCCCCGGCGCCGGAGACAACTTCATGGTCGTCGACGACGACCGGATCGCCCGTCAGATCGCCGAGAAGCGTGAGGCCCGCGAGCGCAACGCCGCACTGGCCAAGCGTGCGGGTCGACGCACCCTCGAGGACTTCATGGCCTCGATGGAGAAGGGCGAGACCGACGAGCTGCTGCTCATCCTCAAGGGTGACGGCTCCGGATCGGTGGAGGCGCTGGAGGACTCCCTGGCCCAGGTCGACGTCGGAGAAGAGGTCAACCTGCGGGTCATCGACCGTGGCGTGGGGGCGATCACCGAGACGGACGTCAACCTGGCGGCAGCCTCCAACGCGGTCATCATCGGGTTCAACGTCCGACCGCAGGGCAAGGCCACCGAGCTGGCCGACCGCGAGGCCGTGGAGGTCAAGTACTACTCGGTGATCTACCAGGCCATCGAGGAGATCGAGGCCGCGCTCAAGGGCATGCTCAAGCCCGAGTTCGAGGAGCACCAGCTGGGCACGGCCGAGATCCGCGAGATCTTCCGTTCCAGCAAGATCGGCAACATCGCCGGCTGCATGGTCACCAGTGGCACGCTGCGCCGCAACGCCAAGGCACGTGTGCTGCGTGACGGTGCCGTGGTGGCCGACAACCTCGATCTCAGCAGCCTGCGACGCGAGAAGGACGACGTGTCGGAGGTCCGTGAGGGCTTCGAGTGCGGCCTGGTGCTGAAGAACTTCGGCGACATCAAGATCGATGACGTCGTCGAGATGTTCGAGCTGCGCGAGAAGCCTCGCAGCTGACAACCCCGTCGGGTGGCGTCCTGACGCGACGCACCAGCGTGCCAGCGTCAGGACGCCACCCTCGGCGGGAGACCGAGGAGGAGTCATGGCCGGGCAGCGCAATCATCAGCTCGCCGATCGCATCAAGGTGATCGTCGCCGAGATGCTCGAGCGACGGGTCAAGGACCCCAGGCTGGGGTTCGTCACGGTCACCGACGTCCGGCTCACCGGCGACAACCAGCACGCCTCGGTCTTCTACACCGTGCTCGGCGACAGCAAGGCGGTCACCGACACGGCCGCGGCGCTCGCCAGCGCCACGGGCATCATCCGCAAGGAGGTCGGCAACCAGCTCGCGCTGCGGCACACCCCCAGCCTGGAGTTCTTTCTCGACGCCGTGCCCGAGACCGCCCAGCAGATCGACGACCTGCTCGCCAAGGCGCGAGCGGCCGATGAGGAGGTCGCCTCCCGGGCGGCAGGAGCCCAGTACGCCGGCGACCCGGACCCCTACCGGGCCGATCCCCGGCAGGACGAGCTGGACGAGCGGGAGTGAACGACACCCCCGCTGAGCCGGTTGCGGGCCGCCCAGGGCCCGGCACCCCCGCTGAGCCGGTTGCGGGCCGCCCAGGGCCCGGCACCCCCGCTGAGCCGGTTGCGGGCCGCCCAGGGCCCGGCACCCCCGCCGGGCTCGTCGTCGTCGACAAGCCGGCCGGGTGCACCTCGCACGACGTCGTCGCTCGGATGCGCCGACTCGCCCGCACCCGCAAGGTCGGTCATGCCGGCACACTCGACCCGATGGCCACCGGTGTGCTCGTGCTGGGCGTCGGGCGGGCCACGCGGCTGCTCGGGCACCTGCAGCTGGCGGACAAGGAGTACCTCGCCACCATCCGGCTGGGCCGGGGCACCGTCACCGACGACGCCGAGGGAGAGGTCGTCTCCGAGCACGACGCCTCAACGGTCTCCGCAGCCGCGATCGCCCGCGCGGTCGCCGCGCTGACCGGGGACGTCCAGCAGGTGCCGTCGGCCGTCTCGGCGATCAAGGTGGACGGAGAACGCGCCTATGCGCGGGTGCGCTCCGGTGAGGACGTCGAGCTTGCGGCACGCCCCGTCACCATCTCGGTGCTCGACGTCGAGAGCGTGCGCCGTGAGGGCGCCGTCGTCGACCTCGACGTGCGCGTGGTGTGCTCCAGCGGCACCTACGTCCGCGCGATCGCGCGCGACCTCGGTGAGGCTCTCGGCGTCGGGGGCCACCTGACGATGCTGCGCCGCACGCGGGTCGGCGGTTTCGGTCTCGACGCTGCGCGCACCCTGGAGCAGCATGCCGAGGAGCTGTCCATCATCGGTCTCGACGCCGCTGCCCGTGCCTGCTTCGTCTCTCGCGACCTCGACGCGGACTCCGCCACGGCAGTCGGCTTCGGCCGGGTCCTTCCCGGGCACGACCTCGAGGCGGAGGGCGTCGTGGCGTTGTTCGCCCCCGACGGCTCCTTCCTGGCGTTGTACGAGCAGCAGGGTCCCGACGCCAAGGCTGTCGCGGTCTTCGCGTGAGCAGGACACGGAGTCGCTAGGGTGCGCTTCATGAGACGGATCCGGTTGCGCAGCATCCTGTGGCGGATCTTCGAGGCCTGGTTGCTCTCGGCCCTGGTCACCGCGGCGGCCCTGATGGGCATCTCCAAGATCCGCAAGCTGTTGCGCGGCGACGAGGCGACCGGCCGGTTCCCCCGGCTCGAGCCGCTCACGAGCGACGTGGGTCGCGGGGACGTCGCCACCACCTACATGTCCGGAGACCGGCTGTACGCCGACATGCTCGCGGCCATCGAGGGTGCCCGGGAACGGGTGCTGTTCGAGACCTACATCATCAAGGGTGACGAGACGGGCCGGCGGTTCAAGGATACGCTGGTCGCCGCGGCCCAGCGCGGCGTGGACGTGCGAGTCGTCTACGACGGATTCGCCAACCTGGTGGTCGACCCCCGGTTCCTGCGCTTCCCCGCGCCGGTCAAGGTGCTGCGCTACCCCGTCTTCAACGCAGGCTGGCAGATCTTCAACCCGCGCCGATGGGGCAGGGACCACCGCAAGATCCTCGTCGTCGACGACGAGGTGGGCTTCGTCGGCGGCTACAACATCGGTGCCTTGTACGAGGCGTCATGGCGGGACACGCATGTGCGTCTGCGGGGCGACGCGGTCTGGGACCTCGCCAATGCCTTCATCGACTTCTGGAACATCCACCGTGCTCACGACAAGATGCCCAGCGCCGGGAGCCCGACCTGGCAGCCCTTCGTCCGGGCCCACCGCAACGTTCCGCGTCAGCTGGTCTTCCCGATCCGGGGGATGTACCTGGAGGCCATCGATCGGGCCTCGCGTCACATCCGGATGACGGCGGCCTACTTCATCCCCGACCACGACATCCTCGCGGCGCTCCAGGACGCTCGGGGTCGCGGTGTGGAGGTGGACATCATCGTGCCCAAGGTGAGCAACCACGTGCTCGCCGACTGGCTCTCCAGGGGCTTCTACGGCGACCTGCTCCGTGCGGGCGTCCGGCTGCACCAGTACGAGAACGCCATGGTGCACGCCAAGACCGCCACGATCGACGGTTCCTGGTCGACCGTCGGCACCGCCAACATCGACCGGTTGAGCCTCTCGGGCAACTACGAGATCAACCTCGAGGTCATCGACGAGCGGCTCGCCCGTGACCTGGAGGAGGCGTTCGAGACCGACCTCGGCAACTGCACCGAGCTGACGCTGCACGAGTGGCAGCAGCGCGACGTCGTCGCGCGGGCCTGCGAGATCCTGCTGCGGCCGCTGCGCCCGCTGCTGTGAATCGTCCATGAGAGACCTCTCATCGGGGCCTCATGGTGACCTCACTCCGGCTCGTCATGGTGGTACCACCACGACGAAGGAGAGCATCATGGGCACCACCATCCGCCCCATCATCCGTACCGCAGTCCTCGGCGTCACCGGCGCCGTCGCCCTCGGGACCGCCGGCTTCGCCCTGGCGTCCTCGGCCCAAGCCGACGACCCTGCTGTCAAGCGGGAGGACACCAGCTCGGAGTGGACCGTGCCGGCATCCGACGACGACAACGATGACGACCGGGACACACACGACTCGCGGGACACCCACCAGACCCGCGACACCCGCGACACGGTCAAGACGGTGGCCAGCAAGGTCACCAAGGTCAGTACCCCCTCGCGTGACTCGGCTCCGTCACGGGACTCGGCCCCTTCGCGGGACTCGGCCCCGTCGCGTGACACCGGCCGGTGAGTGAGGACACCTGGCAGCTGGCCGGGGGCGACGAGCTCGTCCCCGGCCTCGTCCTGCTGGAGGATCTCGGGGGAGGCACGGTGTTCGAGGCGTGGCTCGCCCACGACGAGCGACTGCTCGCTCCCGTCGTCGTCAAAGTCATCCGCCCGTCGCGCGTCGACGACCCCGCCACGCGGTACGCCTTCGAGCGCGAGGTCGACCTGCTGAGCGCACTGAACCACCCTGGGATCGCGCGGCTCTACGCCTACGCGGACGGCGACCGCCCCCACCTGGTGCTGGAGCACGTGGAGGGTCCCAACCTCTCCCGGCTCATCAGCAAGCACGGGGCCCTGCCACCGCACCAGCTGTATGCCGTCGCGCTCGAGCTGGCCTCGGCCCTGCACTACCTGACAGGCCAGGGGTACTGCCACCTGGACGTCAAGCCGAGCAACGTCATCGCCGGGGCGCCGGCCAGGCTGATCGACCTCTCGGTCGCGATGTCACACCAGGAGGCCGCGGTGCTGGACCACCCGGTCGGCAGTGATGAGTACATGGCTCCCGAGCAGTGCATCTCGCCGCCCACGGTCCGGCACCCCCGCGAGAGCCTTTCGCCGCCCACGGTCCGGCACCCCCGCGAGAGCCCTTTGCCGCCCACGGTCCGGCACCCCCGCGAGAGCCCTTTGCCGCCCACGGCCCGGCACCCCCGCCGGGGCGAGTCCGCTGGAGACGGCGCGCCGGGGCCGGCCAGCGACGTCTGGGGGCTGGGTGCCACGTTGTTCCGTGCCGCTGCCGGCCACCGGGCCTTCGACCGTGACCGCACCTGGCCGCAGCTCACCGACGAGCCCGCGGCACTGCCCCGCGGCATCGACCCGCGCTTCGCGTCGATCCTCGCCGACTGCCTGCAGCGAGATCCCACGCAGCGCCCCACCCCCGCGCAGGTGGCCGACCGGCTCGGCCCCCTGATCGCCGACCTGCCGACGGCCCGCCTCGCGGGGTTCAGCCTGCGTCGCTGACGAGAGCCGTCACCTCAGGGTCAGTCGACCCGGTAGCCGAGGCCGCGCACCGTCGTGACGAGCTCGGTCCCCAGCTTCTTGCGCAGGTAGCCGATGTACACGTCGACGATGTTGGACCCCGGGTCGAAGTCGTAGCCCCACACGTGCGAGAGCAGCTGCTCCCGCGAGAGCACCTGCCCCCGGTGCGTGAGGAGCACCTCGGCGAGCGAGAGCTCCCGGGCCGACAGCTCCACCTCCTTCTCGCCCACGAACGCCCGACGACGCCGCAGGTCCAGGCGCACCCGGCCCGCGGTGAGTTCGTCGCTCACGGCAGCCGGCCCACCGCTGGGACGCAGCCGCAGCCGGACGCGGGCGAGCAGCTCGGCGAACTTGAACGGCTTGCTCATGTAGTCCGCAGCACCGCCCTCCAGGGCGGAGACCGTGGCATCGACGGAGTCCCGGGCGGTGAGCACGATGACCGGCAGCTCCGGGCGATCGGCCGAGACGCGACGCAGGATCTCGAAACCGTCCTTGCCGGGCAGCCCCAGGTCGAGGACGATCAGGTCGAAGTCGCCGGTGAGTGCGTAGTCGAGTCCGGTGACGCCGTCCTCGACGACCGTCGGCGTGAAGCCCTCCGCCTTCAAGCCCTTGGCGACGAAGGAGGAGATGCGTTGCTCGTCCTCGATCACGAGGATCCGGTTCATACGTTCCCTTCCCCGGGGATGATGAGTCTGAAGGTCGCGCCCCGATGCTCTCGGCCGGGGTCGAGCACGACACGTCCATGATGCGCCTCGGCGATCACCGAGACGATGGAGAGTCCCAGGCCGAAGCCCTCACGGGCGCCCTCCTCCTGGCTGAAGCGCTCGAAGATGCGGTCCTGCAGCGCCTCCGGGACGCCGGAGCCGGTGTCGCGCACCCACAGCTCGAGGTGGCCGTCGTCGTGACGTGAGCCGAAGGCGATCTCGTCCCCCTCGGCGGTGTGGCGTACCGCGTTGTCGGCCAGCTGCAGCAGGGCCTGCGTGATGCGCTGCGCATCGAGAACCTGGTGCGTGCGCGCCACGGAGTCGAGCACCCAGGAGCGGTCGGCCAGACCCTTGGCGCGCTCGAGAGCCCCGAGCGTGACCTCCGCGACGTCATGGGTCTCCATCCGCACGAAGTCAGGCCGTTCTGCCTTGGCGAGCAGCAGCAGGTCCGAGACGAGACGCGACATGCGGTCGATCTCGTCGGTCAGCAGCTCGCGGGTGACGGCGACCTCCTGCGGATCGTGCGGGTCCACGAGCTCGAGATGGCCGCGGAGGACGGTGAGCGGGGTGCGCAGCTCGTGGGCCGCGTCGTCGAGGAGGCGCCGTTGGCTGGCGAAGGCCTCCTGCAGTCGGTCCAGCATCGCGTTGAAGGTCCGTTGCAGGTCGGTGAGGTCGTCGTTGCCGGTGACCTCCAGACGGCTGCTGAGATCACCCTCGGTGATGCTCTGGGCGGTGTCGCGCAGACGGGTGACCGGCGAGAGCAGCCGTCCGGCGAGCCACGAGGCGATCGCCGCGATCAGCAGCACCGAGAGGGCGGCGAGGAGGACGTAGGTGACCATCAGCTCGCGCAGCGCCGCGCGTGCACCCGTGACATCGGCCGTGATGACGAACGCCGCCTGCTGGTCGCCCTGGACGACCGGTTGCACGGCGATCCGGTAGCGGTTGCGCTCGATCGTGAGGTCGCGGATCCCGCCGGACTCGCGCAGGTCCTCCACCAGGCGAGGGAACTGCGTGCTGCGTGAGAGGCGCGCATCAGGGTCACCGACGAAGGAGGGCTGGCCGTCCTCGGGGAAGGCCCACAGCATCTCCGACTGCTCGGGCAGGTTGCGTGAGAGGAAGAACGTGATGAGCCGGTCCGGCGACTCGAACCGCACCCCGGTCTCGGGGTCGATGCCCTCGCTCTGCAGGCGGCGCAGCTCCCCGACCTCCTGGGCGATGCCGTCCTCGATGGTCTGCTCGACGCCGCGGGACTCGATCACGTACAGCGTCGCGCCCACCGCAAGCAGCGCCGCCGCGGACAGCAGGGCCACGGCGGCGGTGAGGCGTTGGCGGACGGAGAAGCCGCCAGAAGGACGCCACCCCATCAGTCAGTCGTCGTCATCGTCGTCCCAGTCATCATCCCAGTCGTCATCGTCATCATCGTCGTCCCAGTCGTCGTCGATGTCCCGTGGGGCGGGGTTGACCTGCCGGTAGCGGCTGTCGGGCGTGGGCGAGGGTGTCGGTTCGGCCGAGGAGGACGGCGACGGCGTGGCGACGCTGATCGGCTCGAAGGTCGGGGTCTCACCGTCGCTCTGGGCGGCCACCCGGGCCATCGCCGACCCGACGAGCGCGAGCGCCACGATGCCGAGCAGCACCGAGGTGACTCGTGACCGGTTCATGGCTCCAGCCTGACGTCGGCAGGTGAGAGGGACGATGAGGAATCGATGAGAAGGTTCTCATGCTCGCGCCGAGGTCAGGGGATCGCCCGGACCGGGTCGTGTGGCACAGTTTTCGACGTGACCATCTGGCGAGGCATCCAGGGCAGCGTGATCGATGCGCGCGCCGACGCCGCCGTGGTGACGGTGGGCAACTTCGACGGCGTGCACCGAGGGCACCAGTACGTGCTCGCTCGCACCCGCGAGACCGGTCGTGGCCTCCCGGTCGTGGCCGTGACCTTCGACCCTCATCCGCTGGCCATCATCGCCCCCGATCACGCACCACGTCGGCTGACCACCATCGAGCGGCGCATCGACCTTCTCCACGAGCACGGCGCCGACGAGGTCCGGGTCCTGGACTTCACCCGCGAGATGGCGGCCTGGAGCCCCGAGGAGTTCATCCTGCGCGTCGTCGTCGACCAGCTGCGGGCGGCGCACGTCGTGGTGGGATCGAACTTCAGGTTCGGCGCCAAGGCCGCCGGCGACGTCGACCTCCTGCGGACCGTCGGCTCCCAGGCAGGATTCACGGTGGAGGGGCTCGAGCTCGATGGCGGTGAGCAACCGTTCTCCTCCACCCTGATCCGGGCCCTGGTGGCCGAGGCGCGGCTCCCCGAGGCCGCTGACGTCCTCGGCCGCCCGCACGAGGTGACCGGCATGGTGGTCGAGGGAGACCGACGTGGCCGCGACCTCGGCTTCCCGACGGCCAACGTCCCAGTGGACGAGAGCTTCGCAGTGCCACCGGACGGGGTGTACGCCGGTCGTCTCATCACCTCCGGTGAGGCACTCCCGGCGGCCATCTCCGTCGGGACCAACCCGACCTTCGGTGGACACGAACGGCGTGTGGAGTCCTACATCATCGACCACGGGCACGACCTCGACCTGTATCGCCAGCAGGTCAGGGTCGAGTTCGTGGAGCGCCTGCGGGGCATGGACGCCTTCGACTCCGTCGCTGCGCTCGTGGCACAGATGCACGACGACGTCACCGCGGCGCGGGAGATCCTCACGCACTGAGCGGCCACCGCTCAGTGGTGGTCGTGGCTGCTCGGCGGCCTGCCGGCCTCCTGGCCCGGCTCGACCACCACGAACTGGCCCATCATGCCCTGGTCCTCGTGCCGCAGCATGTGGCAGTGGTACATGTAGGGCACGTCGGGGTCGGTGTGGTCGGCGAAGCGCATGATGAGCCGGACGGTCTGCCGGTTGGGGAGCCACACGGTGTCCTTCCAGCCGCTCAGGTGAGCCGGTGGTGCCTCGCCGTCGATGTCGAGCACCTGGAACTGCACGTCGTGCACGTGGAAGCTGTGATGGGTGCCGCCGTTGTCGTTGCGGACCGACCAGATCTCCGTGCTGCCCACCTCGACCGTCTCGTCGATCCGATGCATGTCCATCGAACGACCGTTGATCGAGGTCCCGGTGAGACGGAACGAGCGCTCGGCGTCCGCGTCCTCCTCGCGCAGACGCTGCACCTCGACGAGCGACCCGGGGACCGGCGCGGACGGCCGCAGTGTCTCGGCGGCCCGCAGCTCCATGACGTCGAAGCGGGAGTCCCCACCGGCGAACCGGTTGTCGTCACCGGCCACCGGGAGGCTGCGCAGGACCCTGGTCTCACCGGCGCGCATCCTGACCACGATCTCGCCCCGCTCACCCGGCGCGAGCTGCAGAGTCCGCATCGACACCGGCTCGGCCAGCAGACCACCGTCGGTGGCCACGACGTCGAACGTGCGCTCGTCATCCAGTGCGAACGTGAAGGTGCGGCCGGTGGAGCCGTTGAGGAGCCGCAGCCTCACCAGCTCGGTCTCCACGTCCAGGTAGGGACCGGGTGTCCCGTTCACGAGGATGGTGTCCCCGAGCACGCCGAGGTCGGAGAAGAAGGAACCGGACTTCTGGAGCTCGCCGTCGTCGGTGAAGCTCTTGTCCTGCACGATGAGCGGGACGTCGTCCACGCCGTACTCGTCAGGCAGGTCGAGCCCGGTGGACTGCTCGTCGTCGATGATGAACATTCCGGCCATCCCGCGGTAGACGTGCTCGGCGGTGGAGCCGTGCAGGTGCGGGTGGTACCAGAGTGTGGCTGCCGGCTGGTCGATCGTCCACGTCGGTCGCCAGGTCTCGCCAGGCGCGACCATCTGGTGCGGTCCGCCGTCCATGCGGGCCGGCAGGTGCATGCCGTGCCAGTGCAGCGTCGTGTCCTCACCGACGTCGTTGGTGACCTCGACGCGGACGTCCTCACCCCGCGTGGCCCGCACCGTCGGGCCCAGGTGGTCGCCGTTGATGCCCCAGGTGGGAGTCTCGCGACCCTGTCCGAGGTCGGAGCTGCCCTGCTGCATCTGCAGCTCGAAGACCCGGGTGCCGTCGGCGTCCAGGCGCGAGGCCGCCAGCGGCGGGACGTCGAGCGGACGCTCGAAGTCCACCGCACCGACGGTGTCGACCCGGGCAGCGGTGTATTCACGGACGAACCACACGGCGAAGAAGGCACCGACAGCGACCCCCAGGGCGACGACGACGAGAATGAGACGACCGATCATGGGACGACCATCGATGCCCCACAGGTTCCGGGCAAGGGTTGTCGGCCACGACGGGGGAGCGGCCCGGGCCGTCCCTGAGGAGCCCTCAGGGATCACCACGATTCGTCGTGCAGGCCGCCGCGCTGATACCTTGGTCGTTGCCGTGCAACGGCCACGGATCGTAGTGCCCCGGTGAACCGGCCCGGGCGCGCCGTGCAACAACACCTCTGAGGAGAACAGTGTCGAAGAAGACTGCTGCGCCCACCGTCGCAGACATGCCCAAGGCCGAGATCATCAAGCAGTACGCGACCACCGAGGGTGACACCGGCTCCCCGGAGGTGCAGATCGCCCTGCTGAGCGGCCGGATCTCGCACCTGACCGAGCACCTGAAGGAGCACAAGCACGACCACCACAGCCGTCGTGGCCTCCTGCTGCTCGTCGGTCAGCGTCGCCGCCTGCTGAACTACCTGCAGAACTCCGACATCGACCGCTACCGCTCGCTCATCGAGCGACTCGGCCTGCGTCGCTGAGACCCCGCCCAGGCGGCCGTTCCCCGTGGACGGCCGCCTGAGCCTCATCTGGACAACTTCACATCGACTCACCCCGGACGGGAGCCAGGCACGCACGGCTCGGTCCTCGGTAGTGGCCTTCGGGCGCCGGCCTCGCCGGTCCCCGCGGGCCTCGATCGAAGACCGACGCAACATCCACGCACGACCCGCCTGCCTGCGTCCCGTCCCTCATCGCGAGCCATGCTCGCCGAACGAAGGGACTCTCCATGTCTGAGATCCACTCCACCGAGACCGTCATCGACAACGGCCGTTTCGGCCAGCGCACCGTGCGCTTCGAGACCGGTCAGCTCGCCCAGCAGGCCGCCGGCTCCGTCGCGGCCTTCCTGGACGACGACACCATGCTGCTGTCGGCCACCACGGCCGGCAAGCATCCCAAGGACCACTTCGACTTCTTCCCGCTCACGATCGACGTCGAGGAGCGCATGTACGCCGCGGGCCGCATCCCCGGCTCGTTCTTCCGCCGCGAGGGTCGTCCCAGCGAGGACGCCATCCTCACCTGCCGTCTGATCGACCGTCCGCTGCGCCCCACCTTCAAGAAGGGTCTGCGCAACGAGGTCCAGGTCGTCATCAGCGTCCTGGCGCTCAACCCCGACACTCCCTACGACGTGCTCGCCATCAACGCGGCGTCCGCGTCCACGCAGATCTCCGGCCTGCCGTTCTCCGGCCCCGTCGGTGCCACCCGCGTCGCCCTCATCGAGGGCCAGTGGGTCGCCTTCCCGACGCACAGCCAGCTGGAGAACGCCGTCTTCGACATGGTGGTCGCGGGCCGCATCGCAGGTGACGACGTCGCGATCATGATGGTCGAGGCCGAGTCCACCGAGGCCACCTGGGACCTGGTGCAGTCCGGCGTGCAGGCACCTACCGAGGAGATCGTCGCCGGCGGCCTGGATGCCTCCAAGGGCGTCATCCGCCAGCTCTGCGAGGCCCAGGCCCAGCTGGCCGAGGTGTCCGCCAAGCCGGTGCAGGAGTTCCCGGTCTTCCTGGACTTCTCAGACGACGTCTACGACGCCGTGGCCGCAGCCGCCTCCGGCCCGCTGTCCGAGGCGCTCACCATCGTCTCCAAGGCCGACCGCGAGGAGCGCGAGTCCGAGATCAAGGCCGACGTGCTCGACCAGCTCGGCACGCAGTTCGAGGGTCGCGAGAAGGAGATCGGCGCCGCGCTGCGCGCCGTCACCAAGTCCCTCGTGCGTCAGCGCGTCCTGCGCGACAAGGTGCGCATCGACGGACGTGGTCTGGCTGACATCCGTGAGCTGTCTGCCGAGGTCGGCATCGTGCCCCGCGTCCACGGCTCGTCGCTGTTCCAGCGTGGAGAGACCCAGATCATGGGCATCACGACGCTGAACATGCTCGACCTGGAGCAGAAGCTCGACACGCTCTCCCCGGAGACCACGCGTCGTTACATGCACAACTACAACTTCCCGCCGTTCTCCACCGGGGAGACCGGTCGTGTGGGTTCGCCAAAGCGTCGCGAGATCGGTCACGGAGCCCTCGCGGGCCGTGCCCTGCTGCCGGTGCTCCCCCCGCGGGATGAGTTCCCCTATGCCATCCGCCAGGTCTCGGAGGCGCTGAGCTCCAACGGTTCCACGTCGATGGGCTCGGTCTGCGCCTCCACGCTCGGCCTGCTCAACGCCGGTGTGCCGCTGCGCGCACCGGTCGCCGGCATCGCCATGGGTCTCATCTCCGGCGAGGTCGACGGTCAGGACGAGTTCGTCACCCTCACCGACATCCTCGGTGCGGAGGACGCCTTCGGTGACATGGACTTCAAGGTCGCAGGCACGCGTGAGTTCGTCACCGCCCTGCAGCTGGACACCAAGCTCGACGGCATCCCCGCCGACGTGCTGGCCGGTGCGCTGACCCAGGCGCGCGACGCGCGGTTCACGATCCTGGACGTCATGGCCGAGGCCATCGACGCCCCCGACGAGATGAGCCCCCACGCACCGCGAATCATCACCATCAAGATCCCGGTGGACAAGATCGGTGAGGTCATCGGGCCCAAGGGCAAGATGATCAACCAGATCCAGGACGACACCGGCGCCAAGATCTCCATCGACGACGACGGCACCGTCTACGTCGGCGCGGAGGGCGGCGACGCCGCGGACGCCGCGCGCGACGCCATCAACGCGATCGCCAACCCGACGATGCCCGAGGTGGGCGAGCGCTACCTCGGCACCGTCGTCAAGACGGTCGACTTCGGCGCCTTCATCTCGCTGCTGCCGGGCAAGGACGGCCTGCTGCACATCAGCAAGCTGCGCGAGCTCAACGACGGCCAGCGGGTCAACAACGTCGAGGACGTCGTCAGCGTCGGCCAGAAGATCCAGGTCGAGATCGCCGAGCTCGGCGACCGCGGCAAGCTCTCGCTGATCCCGGTCGTCGAGAAGTCCGACGACGCGCCGTCCGACGAGGAGCCGGCCCCCGCCGACGCCTGAGCTGCCCCCTGGGCCCCCTGATTCCCATGAGTTCCTGGGACTCAGGAGGCCGACCCCGAGAATCTGTTGCTCACCGGCGTTTGCAAACGCCGGTGAGCAACAAAGAACCGCGGTGAGTGCCCGACCTCCTGGTGAGGTCCGGTGCTCACCGCGGTTCTCTGCGTGTGGGGTCGTGTGGCTCGGGAGTCGCCCCACTGGCCTCCTGATTCCCATGAGTTCCTGGGAATCAGGAGGCCGACCCCGGGAATCTGTTGCTTAACGGCGTTGGCAAGCTGGGGTGAGCAGCAGGGAACCGGGGTGCGGCTGCGGCGACAGTGAGCTGTACCGGTGAGTGTGGCTGGAGAACAGGATGTGTCCGTGTGCCATCAGTGGATGAGCTGACCGGTGGGCGTGAGACGATCGCGGGCGATGACCGACTTCCGTGAACGGGCCGTTGCCCTCGATGTGGCTGACCCCTTGGCACTCTGGCGTCACCAGTTCGTCATCGAGCCCGACGTCGTGGCCTACCTCGACGGGAACTCGCTCGGTCGCCTGCCCTTGCGCACGCGCGAGCGCCTGACCGCCTTCATCCGCGACGAGTGGGGCGGACGGCTCATTCGTGGCTGGTCGCAGGGCTGGGCCGACCTCCCCACGCAGGTGGGCGACGAGTTCGGCGAGCTGGTGGGTGCGGCGCCCGGCCAGGGTGTGGTCGGCGACTCCACGACGATCTGCATCGCCAAGGCCCTGCACGCGGCCGCCGACCTGCGGCCAGGACGCGACGAGCTCGTCGTCAGCGCAGACGACTTCCCGACCGACCGCTACATCGCCGAGGCGGTGGCTCGCGAGAAGTCCCTCACGGTGCGCCACGTGGAGACCACCGTCGACGGCACTCTCGACCTCGAAGCCGTGCTGGGTGAGCGCACGGCCGTCGTCCTGCTGAGTCACGTCGACTACCGCACCGGAACGTTGCAGGACCTCACGGCCGTCACCCGCCAGGTGCACGACGCCGGCGCGGTCATGGTGTGGGACCTGTGCCACTCACTCGGTGTCGTCCCCATGGATCTGGACGCGGCAGGCGTGGACCTGGCGGTCGGCTGCACCTACAAGTATCTCAACGCAGGTCCCGGCGCACCGGCCTACCTCTACGCCGCCGCCCGCCACCTGCCCGACCTGCGGCAACCGTTGCCGGGCTGGTGGAGCGCCTCCGACCTCTTCGCGATGGCCGATGAGTACGAGCCCGCCAACGACGCCCGACGCCTGCTGAGCGGCACCCCGAACGTCGCGGGCCTGCTCGCCGTCAGGGAGGGCGTGGCCATTGCTGCGGAGGCCGGCATCGAGGCCGCACGAGCCAAGTCCACGCAGCTGACGTCGTACTGCATCGACGCGCTGGACGAGCTCGTCGCCGACGGTGCGTCCCTCGAGCTCGTGACACCCCGCGACGCCGCGCGTCGGGGCAGTCAGGTCACGGTCAGGGTGCCGGACGCGCGTGGCGTGACCGCAGACCTCATCGACGGCGGTGTGGTGCCTGACTTCCGTGAGCCGGACCTGCTGCGCCTCGGGCTGGCACCCCTCACGACCTCCTTCGCCGAGCTGCACGAAGGCCTGGTCGTCCTCCAGCAGGTCCTGAGACGCTAGACCTCTCCCTCGGGGGAGAGCCGAAGTTCTGCCCACAGGTCGATGTGCCCGAGGGGCGGGGTGCGGTTGCGTGGACGTCATGAACACACCACTGGCATTCCCCGCCGGACCCGACGCCGACACGGTGGTCACCGTCCGCGGGCTCACCAAGTCCTACGACGGCCGGAGGGTCGTCGACGCCCTCGACCTCGACGTCCATGCCGGCGAGGTGGTCGGCCTGATCGGTGCCAACGGTGCCGGCAAGACCACCACGGTGGAGATCCTGCAGGGCCTGAGGCGGGCCGACTCCGGCTCCGTCAGCGTCCTCGGTCTCGATCCGGTGCACGACGCCGACCGGTTGCGGCCCCAGATCGGCAGCCAGCTGCAGAGCTCGGGCCTGCCGGACAGGCTCCGCGTCCACGAGGCGATCCGGCTGTTCGCCGGACCGGCGGCCACCGACGCCGACGCGCTGCTCGAGCAGTTCGGCCTGGCGCACCGGCGGCGTTACCCCTTCGCGGGGATGAGTGGTGGTGAGCGGCAGCGGCTGTTCCTCGTCCTCGCCCTGCTGAACCGTCCCCGCCTGGTGATCCTCGACGAGCTCACGCAGGGTCTCGATCCCGCCGCTCGACGCGAGGTCTGGACGGCGGTGACCACGCTGCGCGACATCGGCACGACGGTCCTGCTCGTCACCCACGAGCTCGATGAGTGCGAGGCCCTGTGCGACCGCGTCGTCGCGATGCGCGACGGGACGGTGCTCGACCAGGGCACGCCGGCCGAGCTCGTCGCACGCCACGCGGGTACGGCGACCATCTGTTTCTCGCTACCCGCCGGCGACGAGACCACCGTGGCCGCGGTGCTGCAGGAGGTCAACCGGCTGCCGGGGGTCCAGGGGGTCACCCGCAAGGACGGGCGGATCCTCATCCGGGGCGAGCGTCGGGCCATCGCCCACGTCGGTGGCTGGCTCGTGGGGCGCGACGAACCAGTGCCCGCCGACCTGAGTGTCGAGGTGCCCGACCTCGAGGACGCCCTGCTCACCCTTCTCGAACAGACAGACCTGCCAACGATCGGAGCCGCATCATGAGTGCCACGACCAGCTCGGAAGAGACCACCCCTGAACAGACGGGTACGGTCCAGACCTCCACCGTCGCCCCGGCCGAACCCGTCCCGAAGGACCGTTCCGTGACGCGTCGTCTGCTCGGCACCGAGCTGAGGTTGATGACCCGTGACCCGATGACCTTGACGTTCGTGCTGGTCTTCCCGATCGTCACGATGCTCATCATCGGCGGATCCTTCGGGACCGAGCCCGACGAGGTCTTCCCGATCAACCCGGCGCACTGGTACGTCGCGTCGTACTTCACCGTGGTCATCGGAGCGACCGGGCTGATCATGCTCCCGGTGCACATCGCCACCTACCGCGAGCGAGGCGTGCTTCGGCGGTTCGCTGCGGCCGGGTTCCCGCGGTGGTCGTTCGCGGTGGCGCAGCTCGTGGTCGGGCTCGTCGCGATCGCGGTCTCCGGCGCCGCACTGCTGGCCGTCGCCGCACCCGTCTACGGCGTCCCGGACGTCGAGGACCCGCTGCGGGTCGTCGTCGGGGTGGCTGTGGCCTCGGTCGCGTTCGTGAGCATCGGGGTCCTGCTCGGCACGGTGATGCCGTCGGCAAGGGCAGCCCAGGCGATGGGGATGCTGTTGTTCTTCCCGTCGTTCCTGCTGGGCGTCGGGGGGCCACCTCCGGCGGTCATGTCCGACGTGCTGCGGGAGGTCTCCGACAAGCTCCCGCTGGCGCTCGCCAACCAGGCGATCCGTGAGCCGTGGCTCGGCCTCGGCGACGCGACGGGTGCGCTCGTGACGGTCAGCGTCGTCGCGGTCGTCGCGATGATGCTGGCCGGGCGACGGACCGCCCTGTGAGAACAGCCCTATCCTCGTGACCATGATCGATCGAGCGACGCGAGCGGCAGGAGCAGCTGCGCTCGCGTTGTTCGTCGTGCTGGGCGTGGTGCAGAGCCAGCAGCCCCCGGTCGTCGCGGCCACCGCCGGGCTCATGGTCGTGGCGGTCGCTCTGGTGATCGCCTGGCGTGGACTCGTGGGGAGACCCCTGCTGGCCTTGCTCGGGGTCGCGGCCGCCGGACAGTTCGTGTTGTGCCACACCAACCCCGCGAACCTCGGGTGGTTCGGGATCTGCGTGATCGCGGGATGGGCGGCACTTGAGGCCCGTCCGCGGTGCGGAGTTCTGGCTGGCGCGGTCCTGGTGAGCGGGTTCGGGCTCGAGTGGATGCTCATGCCGCAGGAGCCGGGCTGGGGCGCCTGGACCGCCGGGACGATCTTCACCACGACGGCCTGCATCTTCGCTCGGCGTCAGCGCGAGCTCCTGGTTCAGCTGCGCGAGGCCCAGGCAGCCCTCACCGACCGAGCGCGGGCCGAGGAACGCAACCGCATCGCGGGGGAGATGCATGACGTCATCGGCCATGCCCTCACGGTCTCTCTGCTCCACGTGAGCAGCGCCCGGCTGGCGCTGGATGAGGACCCGGACGAGGCGCGGGCCTCGCTTGCCGAGGCGGAACGTCTCGCGGGTGCGAGTCTGCAGGAGGTCCGCGCGGCCGTGGGGCTGATGCGCACGCAGGACGACGGCGCGCTCACGCCGTTGCCCTCGGGGTCTGAGCTCGACGAGCTCGTCGAGTCCTACCGTCGCGCTGGTCGGCCCGTGGAGCTGGACGTCCGGGGCGACGTCGGCGCCTTGGGTGCGACGCGCGGCCTGGCGGTCTTCCGTATCGTGCAGGAGTCCCTGACCAATGCGGTCCGCCACGGCGACGGGTCGACGGTGAGCGTGCTCGTCGACGTCGGTGAGCCGGGGACGACGGTGCGTGTCGTCAGCGGGGGAGCGACGCCCGTCGATGCGGTTGAGGGTTCCGGCGTGGTTGGCATGCGTGAGCGCGCCGAGTCCCTCGGCGGCCAGCTGTGGGCCGGACCGTCGGACGGCAGCTGGACGGTCGAGGCCAGGTTGCCGTCGTGAACGCTGTATCTGAGCCGGAGGTGAAGGTCCTGCTGGTCGACGACCAGGAGCTCATCCGCACCGGGTTGCGCGGGATCCTGCGGGAACGGTTCGGTTTTCGGATCGTCGGTGAGCTCTCCAGTGGCGCCGATGTCGTCGAGACCGTGGCGCGGACTCGCCCGGACGTCGTCGTCATGGACGTGCGGATGCCGGGCGTCGACGGAGTGACGGCCACCCGGGCGCTGATGCAGGTGGACGACGCGCCGCCGGTGCTGGTGCTGACGACCTTTGAGGACGAGGAGGTCCTGGCCGGTGCACTGCGTGCCGGGGCCGCCGGGTTCCTGCTCAAGGGTGTCCCCACCGATGATCTGCAGAAGGCGGTGCGGACCGTCGCGGGCGGAGGATCGTGGCTCGACCCGGCGGTGACCGGTCGCGTGCTCTCGACGTACCGCGCGGGTGCACCGCCGGCTCTCGGAGGTGCGGAGGTCGACGTGCTGACGCCACGGGAGCGGGAGGTGCTCGCGCTCATCGGTGCCGGCGCGACGAACTCCGAGATCGCCGCAGAGCTGGTGCTCGGGGAGGGGACGGTCAAGACGCACGTCGGCCACATCTTCGCCAAGCTCGACCTGCGCGACCGTGCGGCGGCCGTGGTCTTCGCCTTCGACCACGGCTTGGTGCAGCCGGGGCGTCGAGAGGACTGATCGGTCGCGGACCGTCGCGGTCTGCCGGGGTGGCCCTCGATAGCCTTGCCGCATGACACGAGTTGCGGTGCTGGGAGCCAAGGGACGCATGGGGTCGACTTCGGTCCGGGCGGTGCAGGGCACCGACGACCTCGAGCTCGTCGCGCAGGTCGACATCGACGACTCCCTCGACGCTGTGGCCGGCGCCGAGGTCGCACTGGTCTTCACGACGCCGGACGTCGCCCTGGACCAGGTCCGCTGGTGCATCGAGCGAGGGATCCACGTGGTGGTCGGCACGTCGGGCTTCGACGAGGCCAAGGTGGCCCAGGTGCGCGAGGCGCTCCGCGAACATCCGGGGACCGGAGTGCTCGTGGTCCCCAACTTCTCCATCGGCGCGGTGCTGATGATGCGCTTCGCGGCGGTCGCCGCCCCGTTCTTTGAGTCCGTGGAGGTCATCGAGATGCACCACCCGGACAAGGTCGACGCCCCCTCGGGCACGGCGGTCCGCACCGCCGAGGTCATCGCCCGGTCCCGTGCGGAGGCCGGATCGGCGCCGTTGCCCGACGCGACGACCCAGGACCCTGACGGCGCCCGTGGCGCGACGGTGGAGGGGATCCCGGTCCATGCGGTCCGTGCCCGTGGCTTCGTTGCCTCGCAGGAGGTCCTGCTCGGCGACGTGGGGGAGACCTTCAGCCTGCGCCACGACTCATCGACGCGTGAGTCGTTCATGCCCGGTGTGCTGGCGGCGCTGCGCTCAGTGGCCGCACGTCCCGGCGTGACGGTCGGTCTGGACGCCGTGCTCGACCTCGACTGACGTGGTCGACGTGCACGTCAATCGTTGCGACATCAACGTCTGGCTGGCCGACGTCACCGGGCAGCGGTTCGACGGTGAGCTCTCGTCCGGGTGACTGGGCTGTCCGCTGGTTTGCTACCGTGACTGCATGAACGCATCGATCGCATCGATGAGGCTGCGCACCGCCTGACGGCCGCGCCCCTTGCTCCTTCTCAGCTCGCGTAGGCGCGCGCCGTCCCGCAGGTCCATGACCACCTGCCGGACGCAGCCAGCGGCGCCCTCACCTCATCGTCGTGTCATCTCGGGTACGAGATCACATCTGATGCGTCCGGCTCCTTCCTACGGAGCCTCCACATGCCTCGCACCACGGGCCGGCACGAGCTCGGCCAGAACTTCCTCGTCGATCCCCGCGTGGTCGACACCATCGTCAGCGTCGTCGCCTCCTGGCCCGATGACCGACCCCTGCTGGAGCTGGGACCGGGCGACGGAGCGCTGACCGGCCCCTTGGCCGGGCTCGGCCGTCACGTCACGGTGGTCGAGCTGGATGACCGACGCGCGGCCCGCCTCCAGCGGCGCCTCGGCGGCCGTGTCGACATCGTGCGCGGCGACCTCCTGGACGCCGACCTGGGTGCCGGTGCGGACGTCGTCTCCAATGTCCCGTACGGCATCACGACACCCCTGCTGCGTCGCCTGGTGCATGCACCGTCCTGGCAGCATGCGCTGCTGCTGGTGCAGTGGGAGGTGGCGCGGAAACGGGCGGGGGTCGGGGGCACGACGATGTTCACCGCCCAGTGGTGGCCGTGGTTCACCTTCGGCCTGATCGACCGGGTCCCGGCGTCGTCGTTCCGTCCGCGCCCGTCGGTGGACGGTGGCCTGCTGACGTTGACCCGAAGAGCTGAACCGCTCCTGGAGGACCGCCACGACTACCAGCAGCTCGTCGGAGCGGTCTTCTCCGGACGGGGCAGGGGAGCGCTCGACGTCGTCCGCCGGCTGTACGGCCGCCCGGTCGCCGAGCGCTGGTCGGGCCGTCGGGGCCTGAGCGCTCGCGCACTGCCTCGGGACCTGGGGGTCGAGGACTGGGTTCAGCTGTACCGGCTGACCTGCGGCGTGGCGTCGGGGCCTTCGAGCCGCTCACAGGCGCAGGAGCGCGGCCGTGGCGGCCGCCGCGACGACCATCGGCAGGAACGGCACCCGTAGCAGCAGCAGGACGGCGGCGACGCCGAGCCCGGCCAGGCGTGCGTCGATCACCAGCTCGCGCTCGCCTCCGAGCACCTGCACCCCGATGAGCGCTCCG
Source organism: Aeromicrobium sp. CTD01-1L150 (assembly GCF_041951745.1). GTDB lineage: Bacteria > Actinomycetota > Actinomycetes > Propionibacteriales > Nocardioidaceae > Aeromicrobium. Next base: position 2,303,895 of record NZ_CP169555.1, on the reverse strand, counting down.
AGCAGGGCCGCGGGGATGAGGTCGGTGGCGCGACGGGTGAGGGGATGGTCGAGGACCCGCGAGGGCACCGAGAGACCGGCCAGCTTGAGGGCGTAGCAGCCGACGGCGGTCAGCAGCACCCCGATCCACAGCCCACTCATGGTCCACTCCTGCGCGGCCCGAGCAGTCCGGTGAGCACCGCGACGGCGCCACCGACGATGATCGGCACACCCGCCGGGCTCCAGGGCACCAGCACGAGCGCCACGGCTGCGGCCAGCAGTGCGACGCCCCGGCCGGTCCGGGTGCGCAGCCGCGGCCACAGGAGGCCGAGGAATGCTGCTCCCACGGCTGCATCGAGACCGTACGCCCGCGGGTCGCCGATCGCCGTCCCGGCCAGCGCACCGGCGAAGGTGGTGAGGTTCCACAGCAGGAAGATCGAAAGGCCGGTCCACCAGAACCCCAGGCGGCCGAGTCGCGGCTCGGTCTGCGCCACCGCCATGGCGGTGGACTCATCGATGACCAGGTGGGCTCCGAGCAGTCGTCGGATTCCGCGCAGTCGCAGCATCGCGGCCAGGCTCACGCCGTAGAACAGGTTCCGGGATCCGAGCAGCACGGATGTGAGTGCTCCGGTGAGCGGTGCGCCGCCGGAGGCGACGACGCCGATGAACGCGAACTGTGAGGCTCCTGTGAACGCCAGCAGCGACAGCGCGCACGTCTGGGCGACGTCGAGACCGGCGGACGTCCCGAGCGCCCCGAAGGAGATGCCGTACGCGCCGGTGGCGATGCCGACCCCCAGGGAGTCGGCGATCACCGTGCGTCGTCGGGTGTCCGGCTCGCTCACTCGCCGTCGTTCTGGTCGACCAGCGCGGTGTGGAGCCGCACCTGGCGGACGGTGCGGCCGGACTCGTCCTCCAGCTCCCGGTGGGCGCCGTCAGCGGCCCACCCGGTGCCGGTCACGAAGGCGCGTAGGTCGTCGGCGGTGCTTGCGATCCACCACACGGCCCGCTGGAAGGAGTCGGCACGCAGCGTGTCCATGGCGGCCTGCACGAGTCGCGAACCGTGACCGGCGTCGCGGTGCTCGGGATCGACGACGAGCTCACCCACCTCCCCGTCGGCCACCTGGTCGGCGTCGGGGTCGAAGCACGGGTGGACGATGCAGAATCCGCGCACCGTGGCGCGCTCGAGCGCCACCAGCACCCGCATGCGGGCGTCCTGCGGCGCGATGATCGACGCCTGCCACTGCTCGGTCACTGCGACGGCGTCCAGCTCGGCCAGGGCATCGGCGCCGAGCAGGTCCACGTACTCGCGGCGCCACGTCCGCAGCTGGACGTCGGCGATGGCCGCGGCGTCCTCGGGCCAGGCCAGCCGGACGCTGACGTCGGCGCTCATCGCGCCACCACCGTCAAGAAGTGCGCAGGATACGGCGGCGGCGCGATGACGTGCTGATGGTTCGCTCGCTGGCGCTCGCTCATTGCGCCACCACCGTCAAGAAGTGCGCAGGATACGGCGGTGGCGCGATGACGTGCTGATGGTTCGCTCGCTGGCGCTCGCTCATTGCGCCACCACCGTCAAGAAGTGCGCAGGATACGGCGGCCGTGACGAGATGCTGATGGTTCGCTCGCTGGCGCTCGCTCATCGTTTGAACGCCTCGACGAGTCCGGACTGGGCGCCGTCGGCGTCCAGGAGCACCTCGGTGAGCGACGTGCTGTGCAGGGTCGGGGTGGTCTCCCAGGCCAGCAGGGCGACGGCCGGGACGGCGGCGACCACGAGCGGCCACGCGCCCCAGGGGGCCACGAACGTCACCAGGATGGTGAGGATCACCGGCACCTGGCAGATCGCCAGCCGGCGAACGGTCTGGCCGGCGAAGATCGCCACCGCCCGGCGGCGTTGCTCTTCTTCGTCGGTCTCGGGGTCGAGGCTCGGCGTCCTCGTCCAGACACGTTCGGCGAACCATGCTGCGATGGCCACGGGAACCAGCAGCGCCAGCATGGCCCACCACGGAGGCCGGGGCGCCGAGACCCCTCCGAGGATGAGGAACAGGGCGATGAGGAACACCGCCGTGATGACCACCTGCAGGGCGGCGAAGCTGCGGATCTCCTTGGGGGAGGAGTCGTACTCGGCGGGGATCATGAGGCCGAGTTTCCCACAGCCCGGCGGGGGCGCCGGGCCGTGGGCGGCGACGGGCGGAGCGGGGGTGCCGGGCCGGCGGAAGGTCCAGGGTCTTCCCCTGGTCCGTTGGTAGTCTGGGGTCATGCGCGCCTATCTCGATCTCGTCCAGCGAATCCTCGACGAAGGCGTCGAGAAGGGCGACCGTACGGGCACCGGCACCCGCAGCGTGTTCGGGCACCAGATGCGTTTCGACCTGTCCGAGGGCTTTCCCGTCGTGACCACCAAGAAGGTCCATCTGAGGTCGGTCATCGCCGAGCTGTTGTGGTTCGTCGCTGGTGACACCAACACTGGGTACCTGCGCGAGAACGGTGTCACGATCTGGGACGAGTGGGCCGACGACCACGGTGATCTCGGCCCTGTCTACGGGCACCAGTGGCGGTCCTGGCCGACGCCCACGGGGGAGACGATCGACCAGCTCGCCGGTGTCATCGAGGCGCTCAAGTCCGATCCGGACTCGCGCCGCCACATCGTCAGCGCGTGGAACGTCGCGGACCTCGATCAGATGGCTCTTGCTCCCTGTCACGCGTTCTTCCAGTTCTACGTGGCCCCCGGCGTGGATGCCGGGCAGGGGGCGGCAGAAGGAACCGGCGGCGGCACTGGCCCGGGCCGGCTCTCCTGCCAGCTGTACCAGCGCTCGGCCGACGTCTTCCTCGGCGTGCCGTTCAACATCGCCTCCTACGCGCTGCTGACGCACATGGTGGCCCAGGTGACGGGTCTGCAGGTCGGTGACTTCGTGCACACGATCGGTGACGCCCACCTCTACCTGAACCACCTCGACCAGGCGCGCGAGCAGCTCACACGTGATCCTCGTCCGTTGCCGGAGCTGTGGCTCGACCCGTCGGTCACGAGGATCGACGACTTCACGCTCGACTCGGTCAAGGTGGCCGGCTACGATCCCCACCCGGCGATCAAGGCCCCGATCGCCGTATGAGCGAGCGCCAGCGAGTGAACATCCAGGACGTCGTGCGGCCACCCCCATGCGGTGGTTGCTTGACGGGAGCGGCCGCATGACCGTCACCCTCGTCGCGGCGGTCGGCGCCAACGGGGTCATCGGGGTCGACGGCTCGCTGCCGTGGCGGCTGCCGGAGGACCTCGCGCACTTCAAGCAGCTGACGCTCGGCCATCCGATGGTCATGGGCCGCACGACGTTCGAGTCGATCGGGCGGCCGCTGCCGGGCCGGACCACGATCGTCCTCACACGTCAACGTGGGTGGCACGTCGACGGTGTCGAGACGGCTCCGAGCCTGGACGATGCCCTGGCTCGTGCGGGTGCGCTCGACGACGAGGTGTTCGTGGTCGGGGGAGCGCAGGTCTACTCAGAGGCGCTGGAGCGCGACCTCGTCGACCTGCTCTCCGTCACGCGGGTGGCCGCCTCGCCCGAGGGCGACACTCACTTCCCGAGCATCGACTGGCAGAGGTGGCGCGAGGTGGGCCGGGTCCAGCACGTCGGCCCTGAGCCCGAGCGCACTCCGTTCGACATCGTCACGTACGAGCGGGGCTGAGTGGTCCGGCCGCTGACGTCCTCGCTCCATTGACCGCGACGGCGCCGAGGCACAGACTGGCACCCACGACAGGAGCGGACATGGCACACGGCGACATCACCCACCTGGAGATCCCGGTCTCCGACCTCAAACGTGGCCGGCAGTTCTACGCCGCGCTGTTCGGCTGGACGATCGAGGAGCCTCCGGGGTTTGAGGGGTACCCCATGTGGCGTGCCCCCAACGGCATCAGCGGCGGGGCTCTGGCGCCACGCGGGGGCGGCTTCACCCAGCCGCGCTCGGTCGTGGAGGTGGACTCCATCGACGACACGCTCGCCGTCGTCGCCGAGAACGGCGGGCGCGTGCTCGAGGAGAAGTCACCCATCACCGACACCAGCTGGTGGGCGGTCGTCGAGGATCCCGACGGCAACGTCCTGGGGCTCTACGAGGGCGTCACCGAGGTACCGCAGGACTGATCCCTTGTTCAGGACAGGATCGCCAGCTGACGTGACTGGGCGATGAGGTTCCCGGCTGAGTCCCACAGCTCGACGTCCTCGTCGTGGTAGCCGTCGACGACGTGCCGGGTGGTCACGTGCATGAGTGACCAGTCGGTCTCGGGCCTGCGTCGCAGGTGGACGGTCAGTTGCACGGTGGCCGAGGCCAGCAGGCCGAGCTCGGCGGTCACCGGCGGGTAGCCGTCGACGATCGCCGCGGCCGCGATGGCGTCGATACGGCGCCCGTCCTGGGGACGCACCCAGACCGTCGCCTCCGGGGTTCCGCTGGGCTGTCCGGACAACCATCCGGGGACCGTGGGGGAGCGCACCTCGTAGCGATCAGCGATGGGGACCGTGCCTGCCGGGATCGCTGCGGCGAGGTCGTGGCAGTCGGCAGGAGCGGGCACGTCGGGGGCTTGGTGCGGGGTGTGGTGCACGTCGCCGGCAGCGTCCCAGTCGTGCAGGGAGATGATGGCCTGGGCGACGGGGCGCTCGCCCTGCAGGAGCGTTGCCTCGTGCACGGAGACCCGGCGGCCGGTGCGCAGGCCGCGGACCGTGACCTGCGCCGGGCCGGGCGTCGGCGGCTTGAGGTAGCTGACCGAGACGGTCAGCGGGTCCGGGTGGGCCGGTGCGGTCTCGACGGCCACGTCGAGCACCGCACGCATGAGGATGGCCAGCACGTAGCCACCGTTCGCGGTGCCGTTGGGCGTGTTCCAGTCCGCCGTCAACGTCAGGTGGCGGCTGCCGTCGGCCCCGACAGTGGTGGCGATGGCGCGATCGAGCTCGTGGTCGGAGACTTGGTTGTCGGGCATGAGTCCATCCTGCACCGCTGCTGGGACACAACTCGCGATAGCCTCGGTCCATGACCTCTCCGCTCGCTTCCGAGGCCGCGCCGTTCGGCCGGGTCCTGACCGCCATGGTCACCCCGTTCACTGCCGACGGTGTCCTCGACCTGGGCGCGGCGCAGCGGGTGGCCAGCCACCTGGTCGACCACGGCAACGACGGCCTCGTCGTCAGCGGGACCACGGGTGAGTCGCCCACCACGACCGGCGCCGAGGACGCTCGGCTGCTCGCGGCCGTCCTCGAGGCGGTCGGCGACCGAGCCAGTGTCGTCGCCGGCGTCGGCACCAACGACACCCGCCACAGCGTCGAGCTCGCCCAGCAGGCTCGCAAGGCCGGGGCGCACGGCCTGCTCGTGGTCACCCCGTACTACAGCAAGCCGCCGCAGTCCGGCATCGTCCAGCACGTCACCGAGGTGAGCCGTGCCGGTGAGGACGTCCCCGTCCTGCTGTACGACATTCCCGGCCGTACCGGCGTGCAGATCGCCGAGCCCACCTATGCGGAGCTGGTCGCCAACCCGTTGGTGGTCGCCGTCAAGGACGCCGTCGGCGACCTCGAGCGCGGCGCATGGCTCATGGGTGAGGTCGGCATCCGTCTGTACTCCGGCGACGACGCGCTCAACTTCTCCTGGCTGGCTCTGGGAGCCAGCGGCGTGGTGAGCGTGGTGGGGCACGTCGCGGGTCGCCAGTACGCCGACATGGTGGCGGCGATCGATGCAGGCGACCTGCACACCGCGCGCGCGATCAACGACCGGCTGCTGCCGGTGGTGCGCGCCATCATGACCCACACGCAGGGTGCGATCACGTCCAAGGCAGCGCTTCAGCTGCTCGGCGTCATCGAGCACCGTACGCTGCGTGGTCCACTCCTCGCGGCCACCGACGACGAGGTCGCGATCGTGCGACACGCGCTGGAGACCGCGGGACTACTCACGAACTGAGGCCACATGAGCCACATGCACACCGAGCTGCCCGAGCCCGGACCGCTGGCCCCCGACGCCCTGCGCGTCACCCCGCTCGGCGGGCTGGGCGAGGTCGGCCGCAACATGACTGTCTTCGAGTTTGGCGGCAAGCTGCTCATCGTGGACTGCGGTGTCCTGTTCCCGGAGGAGAACCACCCGGGCGTCGACCTGATCCTCCCGGACTTCGGACCGATCCGGGACCGCCTCGACGACGTCGTCGCCGTCGTGCTGACCCATGGTCATGAGGACCACATCGGCGGTGTCCCGTTCCTGCTGCGCGAGCGGGGCGACATTCCAGTCGTCGGGTCCAAGCTGACCCTCGCCCTGGTGGATCCCAAGCTGCGCGAGCACCGGCTCAAGGAGGCCCCGCGCCACGAGGTGTCCGAGGGCGATGTCCTGGAGTTCGGGCCGTTCTCCTGCGAGTTCGTGGCGGTCAACCACTCGATCCCCGATGCCTTGGCCGTCGCCATCACGACGCCGGCAGGGGTCGCCCTGCACACCGGCGACTTCAAGATGGATCAGCTGCCGCTCGACGGGCGCATCACGGACTTGAGGGCGTTTGCTCGTCTTGGAGAAGCCGGGGTGGATCTTTTTCTCACCGACTCCACCAACGCCGAGGTTCCGGGCTTCACGGTCGCCGAGCGCGACATCACCCCGGCCATCGACACTGTCTTCGCCACCAGCACCCAGCGCATCATCGTGGCTTCCTTCGCCTCCCACATCCACCGGGTCCAACAGGTGCTCGACGCTGCTGCCAAGCACGGCCGCAAGGTGGCCTACGTCGGACGCTCGATGGTGCGCAACATGCAGATCGCGCGGGAGCTCGGCTACCTGCACGTGCCCGACGGGGTGGTGGTGGACAAGATCGACGCTGCGCCTCCGGAGAAGATGGTGCTGATGTCCACCGGGTCGCAGGGCGAGCCCATGGCTGCACTGTCGCGGATCGCCAACCGCAGCCACCAGCAGGTCAGTTTGGAGCCCGGCGACACGGTGCTCATGGCCTCGTCCCTGATCCCGGGCAACGAGAACGCCATCTACCGGGTGATCGACGGCCTCACCAAGCTCGGCGCACGGGTCGTGCACAAGGGCAACGCCCTGGTCCACGTCTCGGGTCACGCCTCCGCGGGCGAGCTGCTCTACTGCTACAACATCGTGCGACCCACCAACGTGATGCCGGTGCACGGGGAGATCCGCCACCTGCACGCCAACGGAGCGCTGGCCACCAAGACCGGCGTCCCCAACGTCCTGCTCGCCGAGGATGGCTACGTGGTCGACCTCGTCGACGGCCACGCGTCCATCGTCGGGGCGGTCGACTGTGGCTACGTCTACGTGGATGGTTCGTCCGTCGGGGAGATCACCGACTCCGAGCTGAAGGACCGGCGGATCCTGCGCGACGAGGGCTTCATCTCGATCGTGACGGTGATCGACTCCACCACGGGCAAGATCATCACCGGGCCGGAGGTGCACGCACGCGGTCTGGCCGAGGACGAGGCGGTCTTCGGCGAGGTCACCCCGCGCATCGTCGACGCCCTCGAGGAGGCGCTCGCCGAGGGCACGCACGACACCAAGCAGCTGCAGCAGGTGGTGCGACGCATCGTCGGCTCCTTCGCCGGCCGCAAGCTGCGTCGTCGGCCCATGATCATCCCGATCATCCTGCAGGCCTGAGTTCGGGCCGTCCTGGTTCCCAGCAGGTCGCGGCGCCTCCGCGTTCATCGCCGGGGAAGCCTGCGATCGGAAGGCCGCTGGAACCCAATCCGTTACGCACTCGAAACCTGGTCTTGGCGACGGTGAAACACCCGGTTCCTAGGTTCGAGGCATGTTCGGCGCGGGGCCGAACCGGTGGGACACCGGCCGCGGTCGGCGAGGGATGTTGCGCACGGACCTTGCCGGCCGCGTCGGCCGTCCGAGGGAGGACGCGGGCTGTGTCGGTTCACATGACGGGAGAGGTGCTGTACGCCTGCTCTGCGGCGACTGCCGACCCGGTCCAGCGCGCGGCGCTCGGGTCCCTGGTGAACGCCGTGCGACGGGACGCGCCGTCGGTGCAGGTCCGCGACACCCCGGTCGACTCGCTGCCACACGATGAGGACCTTCCGGTGCGGGTGGCCGTGCCGCTCACCCTCGGTGAGGACGGCGACGTGTCCGAGGCGCTCGTCCTGGCATCTCGTGGCGACTCCGGCCTCCTGGTGGCCGGCCCGCTCGGGCCGGACTGGAGCTTGGCGGAGATCTGCGTCCAGCGACTCATCGAGGCCGGGGCTCGCAAGGAGGACGCGATCGTCCTGGGTGTGACCGGTGGACGACATGATGCTGCCTCCCACGGACACGCGCGTGCGGCTCGCCTGGTGAGCGCCGTGTGGGGTGGCCCGGTGAGCATCGGCGCCGTCGGTGGTCCCGGAGTCCCGCTGAGGGATGCCATCAACCTGGCGCGGGCCGACCACCAGCGCGTCGTCGTGGCCTCCTACGTGCTCACCCCGGGCCGCACCGCGGACCGGATGCGGCAGTGCGGCGCCGACGTCGTGACCGCTCCGCTGCTGGATGGCGCCCCCGAGCCGCGGATCACCTCGCTCGTGCTCACCAGGTTCCACCAGGCCCTCGGCGTCAGCGCTCCGTCCCTCTGACGTTTGTGGGGCACCTGCCCGGGGCTGTCCTCGTGGACGTGGCCGCCTCCATCGGCGCGGGTCCACCATCAACCTCGACCTTTCCTTTAGGCTTTTCGCCATGGCGACCCGAACGTCTTCCCCGCCGCGCAAGCGGCCGTCCGGCAGCCAGGCCAACAAGAAGGGGCCTGCCTCCCGCAGCTCGTCGAGCACGAAGCGCAAGCCTGCCCAGAAGCGGCCGGCCAGCAAGCGCAACGGTCCCGGACCGATCGCCGCGATCGGCGGCGGGATCCTGCGGGCCTCCACCGCATTCTGGCTCGGCGTGGCAGGCATCGTCGGCGCCGTGGCCCGCAGCATCGGTCACTCCGCATCCGACCTCGAGCCCGAGCAGCGCCGCGACGGGGTCGGCTTCGCCCTCGTGGCGCTCGGCATCGTGGGCGCCGCCTCGATCTGGTGGCAGATCCCCGGCGCGGTCGCCGCCGGCATCCGTTCGGCTGCCACCGGGACCGTCGGCATGCTGGCCTGGGCCCTGCCGCTGCTGCTGTTCGTCGTCGCCTGGCGCACACTGCGTCATCCCGACCGCAATGGTCCCGCCGGCCGTCAGGTCATCGGATGGTCGGCCATCAGCGGCGGTGTGCTCGGGCTCGTCCACATCTCGCACGGCGTGCCCCGCCCCAACGACATGGACGCCGTGCGTGAGGCCGGGGGAGCGCTGGGCTTCCTGTTCTCCGCCATCCTGATGGACCTGCTGAAGACGCCGTACGTCGTGGCGCCGCTGCTGGTGCTCGTCGTCCTCTTCGGGCTCCTGGTCGTCACCGGAACCCCGTTGCACGCTGTGCCCGCCCGTTTCGCGCAGGCCAGGGACCGGGCCCTGGGCCGCACCCCTGAGCCCGAGGAGACAGCGACGACGACCAAGCGTCGTCACCCCAAGACCGTCGCCGACGAGCCCTACGACAACCCTCTGGTCGACGGCCCGGACGATGCGCAGCAGGTCGAGGCCAAGCGTCGCCGCGCGGCGGGCAAGGACGACGTCCCGGCCGAGCCCGCGACGGCCGTCGTGGTGGCTGACGATGCCGACAGCACGCCGCCACCCATGGAGCCCCTGCCGGTGCGCGCGGAGCAACTGGCACTGTCCGGCGACATCGTCTACACGCTCCCCGACAGCACCGTTCTGCGGGAGGGCACACCGCACAAGGCGCGCTCGGCGGCCTCCGACGAGGTCGTGGAGCGGCTCACCGAGGTGCTGGACCAGTTCCAGATCGACGCCACGGTCACCGGTTACACGCGCGGGCCGACGGTCACGCGCTACGAGGTCGAGCTCGGCCCCGCCGTCAAGGTCGAGAAGGTGACGGCACTCAGCAAGAACATCTCCTACGCCGTGGCCTCCAACGAGGTCCGCATCCTGAGCCCGATCCCCGGCAAGTCGGCGATCGGCGTCGAGATCCCGAACACCGACAAGGAGATGGTCTCCCTCGGTGACGTGCTGCGCTCCGGCAAGGCGCGCGGTGACCATCACCCGATGGTCATCGGCCTGGGCAAGGACGTCGAGGGCGGGTTCGTCGTCGCGAACCTCGCCAAGATGCCGCACCTGCTGGTGGCCGGTGCCACCGGATCGGGCAAGTCGAGCTTCGTGAACTCGATGATCGCCTCGCTGCTCATGCGGTCCACGCCCGATGAGGTGCGGATGATCATGGTCGACCCCAAGCGCGTCGAGCTCACGGCCTACGAGGGCGTCCCGCACCTCATCACGCCGATCATCACCAACCCCAAGAAGGCCGCCGAGGCGTTGCAGTGGGTCGTGCGCGAGATGGACCTGCGCTACGACGACCTGTCGAACTTCGGGTTCCGCCACATCGACGACTTCAACAAGGCGGTCCGCTCCGGCAAGCTCACCACGCCACCCGGGAGCGAGCGGGAGCTGTCGCCGTACCCGTACCTGCTGGTCGTCGTGGACGAGCTCGCCGACCTGATGATGGTCGCGCCTCGTGACGTCGAGGACTCGGTCGTCAGGATCACCCAGCTCGCCCGGGCCGCCGGCATCCACCTGGTGCTGGCCACGCAAAGGCCGTCGGTGGATGTCGTGACCGGACTCATCAAGGCCAACGTGCCGAGCCGCCTGGCCTTCGCCACCAGCTCGCTCGCCGACAGCCGCGTCATCCTGGACCAGCCCGGTGCCGAGAAGCTCGTGGGGCAGGGCGACGGGCTGTTCCTTCCGATGGGCGCCAACAAGGCGATGCGCATGCAGGGCGCCTGGATCAACGAGTCCGAGATCGTCGAGATCGTCGAGCACTGCAAGGAGCAGCTGCAGCCGAGCTATCGCGAGGACGTCACAGCCCCGCAGCAGGCATCCCGTGAGCTGGACGACGACATCGGTGACGACCTCGACCTCGTCCTGCAGGCCGTCGAGCTGGTCGTCACGACGCAGTTCGGCTCGACGTCGATGCTGCAGCGCAAGCTGCGTGTCGGCTTCGCCAAGGCGGGCCGCCTCATGGACATCATGGAGAGCCGCGGCGTCGTCGGCCCGAGCGAGGGTTCCAAGGCGCGCGACGTGCTCATCAAGCCCGATGACCTCGAGGACGTCCTGGCGTCCATCCAGGCCGGATGAGGAGGCGCCCGGTGGAGCCGTGGACCGGTGAGGAGACGGTGGACGACGTCTTCGAGGTGCGTCGCCGGGCCTCGCTGTACGTCTTGGCGGCCGTCGTGCCGCTGCTGCTCGCCGGTGGTTTCGGTGCTCTGGCCTGGTGGCTGGAGGAGATGGTGCTCTGGGTCGGCTGCGGCTTCTTCGCGCTGCTGTTCCTGCTCGCCGTGCCGGGCCTGCTGGATGTGCGCACCCCGTTGTTCGTGGCGGACTCGCACGGCATCCGGCTGCGGTCGGGCCGCCAGTGGGTGGGCCTGCTGTGGCGGGAGATGGCCGGTATCCACGTGGAGCCGCGCATGGGCCGCCACGACCCGTGCCTGAAGGTGGTGAGTCCGGACGGATCACGTATCTACCGGGCTCCGCTGGGCTTCGCGACCACCGTCTCGGTGGGCGAGGCAGAGGTGCAGTTGGCGCGTCGGCAGGCCGCTGCCGCATACTGAAACGTCACCTGACGACGTACCTGCACCCTGCGAAAGGCGCTCATGGAGCCGGCCGACACCCAGCCCAGCAACCTCAACATCGCCAACGCCCTCACGGTGCTGCGCATCATCGGCGTCCCGGTGTTCGGATGGCTGCTGTTGACGCAGGGCGGTGAGAGCGTCGAGATGCGGATCTGGGCGTTCGTGGCCTTCACGCTGCTGATGATCACCGACCGGATCGACGGTGACCTCGCACGTAGTCGGGGACTCGTGACGAACTTCGGCAAGCTGGCCGACCCCATCGCCGACAAGGCGCTGACGGGCATGGCCTTCGTGGGCCTGGCGATCATCTTCGGCACCTGGTGGTTCTGGGCTGCAGTCATCCTGATCCTGCTGCGCGAGTGGGGCATCACCGTGATGCGCTTCATCATCAAGAAGTACGGGGTCATGCCGGCCAGCCAGGGAGGCCGGATCAAGACCACCCTGCAGGCGCTCGCGATCGGCGGCTACCTGTTGCCGTTGGAGTTGTGGGACGGCACCGCGAGCACCGTCCTGCTCGTGGCTACACACATCGCCTTCGCCGGTGCCTTCGCGATCACGATGTACACCGCCGCGCAGTACGTGCTGGATGCCCGGCGGCTCCGTGCGGAGCAGAAGTCCGCGGCGTGAGCAGCCCGGCCGCGTGTGCGATCACCGCGCTGCGGTCGTGTGGTCACCGGGTCGCCACGGCGGAGTCGCTGACCGGTGGCCTGCTCTGTGCGACGCTCGTGGACGTCGCCGGGGCGTCCGACGTCGTCGTCGGTGGCGTGGTGGCGTACACGCCCGAGGCCAAGGTCGAGCTGCTCGGCGTCGATGCCGTGGTGGTGGACGAACGGGGCACGGTGGATCCCGAGACTGCTCGTCAGATGGCCCGGGGTGCGCTGGCGTGTGTGCCGGGCGCAACCCTCGCGGTCGCCACCACCGGGGTGGCCGGCCCCGACCCCAGCGAGGGGCACCCGGTGGGAACCGTGTTCGTCGCCGTGGCGGACGCGCGCGACGTCCGGGTGGAGCGTCTTGTGCTCGCGGGTGGACGTGCGCAGGTCCGTGAGGGGACCGTCGCCGCTGCGCTCTCGATGCTCATCGATAGGGTGGGGGAAGAAACACCAGTGAACGGACGTTGAACTGAACGCCCATGACCTGTTTGACGCAAGACCCGTTTGACGGAGGTGCGCGATGACCACGATGCGACAGCTCATCGGTGAGATCCTGCGCGCCCGCCGGCTGGCTCAGGGTCTGACGCTGCGCGACGTCTCCGCCCGCGCACGAGTCAGCCTCGGATACATCTCCGAGGTCGAGCGTGGGCAGAAGGAGCCCAGCTCTGAGCTCCTGTCCGCCCTCGCCACCGCCTTGGACGTGCCGTTGTCCAAGGTATTGCTCGACGTCAGCACCCTGTTGGCCATCCAGGAGGCCACGGATCTCGCGAGCGTCTCCTCGATCACGCCGGACGACGTCGAGGCCTCCGCGGCCTGACCCGACCACGGTCCCGTCGGGCCGGCGCGCGTCATGCGTCGTCAGGTGTGCTTGTCGGCGTTCGCCTCGATCACCTCGCGGAGCCAACGTGCCAGCCCCGGGGCGTGCCGGTCGTACTCGGCCGCGAAGCGCTCGTCCTCGGTGAACAGCGCGGCCACTTGGCGCTGCAGGCTGTGGTCGGCGTCGTAGAACCGGTTGAGGTTCGCGCGGTGTCGCTCGGCCACCGCGTCGGCGCGGTCGGACCCCGGTTGGACTCCGGCCTCGAACGCTGCGACGGCGTCGGCGACGAGAGCGTCGGTCTCGGCCTTCACCTCGATCCAGTCCTGCTTGGTGTAGTGCGCGACTCGCTCCTGCGACTGCTCCCAGGCCGGAGTGTCGCCCCAACGCTCCTCGGCCTCGGCCTGGTACGCGGGGTCCCAGGTCTCGCCGAAGACCTCGAGCTGCTCCTGTGGGGTGAGCCTGATACCTGACATGTGTGCCTCCATCTCTCGTTCGACCGACGTCACCATGGCCCGCACCCGTTCCAACCGCTCGGTGAGCAGCCGGTGCTGGTGGCGGAGGTGCTCGACGGTGTCGGTGTCGCCGTCCAGGAGGGCGGCGACGTCGTCGAGCCCGAAGCCGAGGTCGCGGTAGTAGAGGATGCGGGTCAGCCGATCGACGTCGTCAGCGTCGTACAAGCGGTAGCCAGCAGCGCTGCGCCCGCTCGGTTCGAGCAGGCCGACGTCGCCGTAGTGGTGCAGCGTGCGCACCGTGACGCCTGCCAGTCGGGCCAGCTGTCCGACCGTGTGGGTGGCCTCCTGCGTCTCCATCCGTTCCCTCCTGTTCGGGCTCGCTGACCACGATGGGGCCTCACGTGACGTGAGAGTCAAGCGCGAGGTCCAGTGTGACGTGTCGGGGTGTCGTGGACACCTGTCATGCTGGTGCGCGATGAGGCACAGCGAGTTCTGGGAGCGGATGGAGCACCACCTCGGTGCGGGCTATGCGCGGGTGTGGGCCGACACGCAGGTGATGGCGGAGCTGGGTGGACGCACGGCGCTCGAGGCGCTCGAGGCGGGCGTCGGGCCCAGGCAGGTCTGGCGGGCCGTGCATGCGCGGCTGGAGCTCCCCGCGTCCGAACGCTGAGCCCCCGTGGTCGCAGGTGACGGCACCGCCCCGAGCTTCACAGGACGGTGGTCCGCGCGGGAAGGTGGGCCCCAGTGGGTGACTGGCGCCAGGCGGGACCGCGGTCCTGCAGTAGTCCACTGGCGCGAGTCGGGAGGCGGCGTGTCGCACCCCTGATCGAACAGGTGTTCGGGTTAGACTATCCACAGGTCTGACGCCCCACGAGGTCGGATCCACAGGCGGGTCGATGAGGCCCGGGAATGTCTGAGGGATCTCGTAGCGTCGAAGATGACCGGCCACCCACGAGCAGAAACGGATTTCGCCGATGCCTCCCAAGACTCCCAACCCCCCCGTCACGGCCGTCGACGTCGACCAGCGCGAGAAGGCGATCGACAACGCCATCGCCCAGATCGACCGTTCCTACGGCAAGGGCGCCGTGATGCGCCTGGGTGAGCGCGGACGGGTCCCTGTCAACGTCATCCCCACCGGAGCGCCGGCACTCGACGTCGCCCTCGGTATCGGCGGACTGCCCCGCGGTCGCGTCGTGGAGGTCTACGGCCCGGAGTCCTCCGGCAAGACCACGGTCGCCCTGCACGCGGTCGCCAACGCGCAGAAGGCCGGGGGAGTGGCGGCGTTCGTCGATGCCGAGCACGCCCTCGATCCGGACTACGCCCGCAAGCTCGGCGTCGACACCGACGCCCTGCTCATCTCCCAGCCGGACTCCGGCGAGCAGGCGTTGGAGATCGCCGACATGCTGATCCGCTCCGGCGCGCTCGACATCATCGTCATCGACTCCGTGGCCGCCCTCGTGCCGCGCGCGGAGATCGACGGGGAGATGGGCGATTCCCACGTCGGCCTGCAGGCACGGCTCATGAGTCAGGCGCTGCGCAAGATGACCGGCGCGATCAACGGCTCGGGCACCACGGCCATCTTCATCAACCAGCTGCGCGAGAAGATCGGGGTCATGTTCGGAAGTCCCGAGACCACCACCGGCGGCAAGGCGCTGAAGTTCTATGCCTCGGTCCGCCTGGACGTGCGTCGTATCGAGACGCTCAAGGACGGCACCGACATGGTCGGCAACCGCACCCGCGTCAAGGTGGTCAAGAACAAGATGGCCCCGCCGTTCAAGCAGGCCGAGTTCGACATCATGTACGGCCAAGGCATCAGCCGCGAGGGCAGCCTGATCGACCTCGGGGTCGAGGCGGGCTTCGTCCGCAAGGCCGGGGCCTGGTACACCTACGAGGGCGACCAGCTCGGCCAGGGCAAGGAGAACTCCCGCCAGTTCCTGCGCGACAACCCGGACCTCGGTGAGGAGCTGGAGAAGCGCATCAAGGAGCACCTCGGCGTCGGACCGGTCCTCGACGAGCCCGCCGAGGACGGCTTCGCCGAGGGCGGGGACCTGCCCGCCACCGAGTTCTAATGTCGGAGGACGAAGGCCCCGGCGGGGGTGCCGGGCCGGGGGCGGCAGAGGGTGCTGCCGGGGGTGCCGGGAGTGCCGGGAGTGCCGGGCCGGGGTCGGCAGAGAGCGCTGCCGGGGGTGCCGGGCCGCAGGCGACGGAGAAGACGGAGTCCGTGGCTCGGACGATCCTGCAGCGGCGGTTGGCCGAACGCGATCACAGCCGAGCCGAGCTCGCCCAGTTCCTGGCGCGCAAGCACGTCCCGGTCGAGGTGGGTGATCGGTTGCTCGACAGGTTCGAGGAGGTTGGTCTCATCGACGACGAGAGCTTCGCGAGGGCCTGGGTGGAGTCGCGTCAGCGCAGCAAGGGCACGGCGCGCTCTGTCCTGGCCATGGAGCTGCGTCGCAAGGGCATCGACGACGACCTTGTCACCGAAGTGCTGGCCGATCTCGACCCCGAGCAGGAGCGAGAGGCGGCGCACCGCCTGGTCCAGAAGAAGCTGCGCAGCCTGCACGGTCTGGACGACACCACCCGGATCCGTCGTCTCACCGGGATGCTGGCGCGCAAGGGCTACTCGCCGCAGGTGGCCTTCGACGTCGTCCGGACCGAGCTGGACGCCGAGCCGGAGCCCATCGAGTCACTCTGAGGCTGCGGCGTCGGTCCGCGACGTTGCCGGGTTCAGCCGTTGTCGTGGATGTCCTTGCGGAGCTGCTCGGCGATCTCCCGCTCGGAGTCGAAGTACGACAGCCCCCACTGAGCGACCCGGGCCGGATAGCGAGCTTCGTGCCGGTCGGCGAGGAGGGCGCGCACCTGCTGCAGCTCCTCGCGGCGCCGAGACAGCTGCTCGAGGTAGTCATCGAGGACACCGATCGTGGACTCGGGACTGGCCATGGCACCGAGCATGAGCCGCAGGGCCACCGGATGCTTCAGGACCGGGATCGGGTCCTCCGGCGGGGTGGCGAGCCACTCCTCGAGGGTTGCCAGTCCGGTCTCGCTGAGAGTGAACCGGCGTGCCCGGCGCCTGCCCTCGGCCGCGTCCTGTGACATCACCAGGTCGGCCTCGGCCAGGCGGTCGAGCTCGGTGTAGATCTGACTCATCGCGGGGGACGTCCAGTAGAAGCGCATCGTGCGGTCGGCGCGCTGCTTGATCTCATAACCGGTCAGACCCTCCTCGCGGGTCCGGGCATCGAGAGCCAGCAGGCCCAGCAGGGCGTATGACGTCATCGACAGGTCGGTGCTCATCAGGCTATTCTACCTTCCGAGTAGGAATATGATGGGCGGAGGCGCCATGGGTCAGGTTCTGCTTCTCCTCGGGACCCGCAAGGGTCTGTTCGTGGGGCGCTCCTACGACGATCGACGATCGTGGCAGTGGGACGCACCGATGTTCGCCATGCAGGAGATCTACTCAGTCGCCGTGGATCTGCGCGCGGAGCGCCCACGCCTGCTGGTGGGTGCCACGAGCCCGCACTGGGGACCTCAGGTGTTCAGGTCCGACGACCTGGGGGAGACCTGGTCGGAGACTCCCGGTGGTGCCATCCGTTTCGACGAGGACTCAGGCGCCGCCCTCGAGCGTGTCTGGCAACTACGTCCGAGCCCGCACGACGACGGCGTCGTCTACGCCGGGACCGAGCCGTCTGCGCTGTTCCGATCCACCGACGCCGGCGAGACCTTCCAGATCGTGCGTGGCCTGTGGGACCACCCGCATCGCCCGACCTGGGTGCCCGGCGGGGGAGGGCAGGCCATCCATACGATCGTGCCCCATCCCACCGATCCCGAGACTGTCACGGTGGCGATGTCGACCGGTGGCGTGTACCGCACCGAGGACGCGGGGGTCTCCTGGCGGCCGTTCAACCGCGGTATCGGCGCGGAGTTCATCCCCGGGGAGACCCCGGAGTACGGGCAGTGCGTGCACAAGATCGCGGTGGACGCCGCAGACCCCGACCGGATGTACGCACAGAATCACGGCGGCGTGTACCGCACCGACGACGCCGGCCGGTCCTGGCACAGCATCGCCGCCGGACTGCCTGCCGACTTCGGGTTCCCCATCGTGACCCACCCCCACCGTTCCGGCACGATCTTCGTGTTTCCGCTCGTGGCCGACATCGAGCGGTTCCCACCGGGCGGCAAGCCTGCGATCTGGCGTTCCGACGATGCCGGCGAGACGTGGCGCGAGACCGGACCGGGTCTGCCGCCGCAGGCACACACGGCGGTGCTGCGTGATGCCTTCTGCAGCGACCTCGCCGACCCGTTGGGCCTGTACGTCGGCACCCGTCACGGTGCGGTGTGGATCAGCGACGACGAGGGCAGCACGTGGGTCGAGGCGCGCTCCAACCTGCCCGACGTGCTGTGCGTCCGGGCTGCGCACGTGCCGGGCTGAGCAGCCCGGTCCCGCAGGTCTGCCGCCAGCGACCTACAGTGATCGCCATGGCCTCGACCCTGGACCTCTACACCAAGCTGTCCGCGCTGCCGCAGGGCAAGCGACTGTTCTCCATCGCCTACGGCAGGAAGGCGCCCTACTTCGGGTCGATCCACCTGATGGTCCGTGAGATGGCCCCCCACCACGGTGAGATCACCATCCCCAAGCGCCGCAGCGTGCTCAACCACATCGGCACCGTCCACGCGATCGCCGCTTGCAACGGGCTGGAGGCAGCCATGGGGCTGCTGGCCGAGGCCACCTGCCCCGCGGACTCACGCTGGCTGCCCAAGGGCATGGAGGTGAGCTATGTCGCCAAGTCCGACGGACCACTCACCTGCACCGCCACGTCGACGGCCGAGGACTGGGAGAACGGACCGGACGTGCCCGTGACGGTGCAGGCCGCGCTGCCGGACGGCACTGTCACGGTCGAGGGCACCATCCACCTGTGGGTGACCAAGAAGTCACGGGCGACGTCGTAGGGGCGACGTCGTAGGGTCGGGGCCAATCAGTAGCAGGAGCCTCAGGGGCGCGCCGAGCTCGCCCCGGCGCTGTCGGCCTGGACCTGCCCGGCGACCAGCTGCACCTGACCGGCTCCAGAGCTGCTGTAGCGGCGCTGCAGGTAGTTGGCCAGGATCGACAGCATCAGGTTGAGGATGATGTAGATCAGACCCAGCACGATCGCGACGGCGAGATAGTTGTTGAACGTCCGCCACAGCTCACGGCCCGCATAGGTCAGGCCCGGAGCGAGCACGTAGAAGCCCAGACTGGTGTCCTTCAGCGCGACGATGCACTGGCTGACGATCGACGGCAGCATGATCTTGATCGCCTGCGGCAGCTGGACGATCGTCATGACCTGCGTCTTGCGCATCCCGATCGCGTACGCCGCCTCGGCCTGCCCCTTCGGCACAGCGTTGATACCGGCCCGGAAGATCTCGGCGAGCACCGACCCGTTGTAGAGGATCAGCCCGAACACCAGGGCCGCGAGATCGCCCTGGCGGAACCCGCGCAGGCTCCAGATGAAGATGATCAGCATCAGCAGGGGCACCGCACGGAAGAACTCGACCACCAGCCATGAGGGCCAACGCACCACGAAGTGGTCAGAGAGCTTGCCGACACCGAAGAACAGCCCGAAGATCACCGCTGGGATGATGGCCAGCACAGCGGCCAGGATCGTCCACCCCAGCCCCTGGAGCAGGGTGATCATGAGACGCGGGGTGACGAAGGGCTCCCACTGCCGCGCGGTGAACTGGTTCTCCGTGTGCAGCTTCCAGACGGCCAGGGCCGTGGCGACGATGAGCACCAGGATCCACAGGCCACCGATCACCCGGTAGCGGCGGACCGCCCGGGGGCCCGGGACGTCGAAGAGGACTGAGCTCATCAGGACACCGCCCATCGGCGTTCGAGTCGGTTGGCGCCGAAGGAGATCGCCTCGACGATGATGATGTAGCCGAGCGCGATACCGCCGAAGAGGAACCAGCGGTCGCCGGGGAAGTCGCGCAGGCCGCCGCTGAGCCGGAACGTGGCCTCGGCGATGCCGAAGCCCGCCGCGAGCGAGGTGTTCTTGGTCAGGGCGATGAAGACGCTCGCCATCGGCGGCACCACGATCCGGAAGGCCTGCGGCAGCACGACCTCCGTCATGGTGAGCGAGAACGGCATCCCGATGGACCGGGCCGCCTCCGCCTGGCCGACCCCCACGCCGTTGATGCCGGAGCGGATCGCCTCGGCGACGAAGGAGGACGTGTACAGCCCCATCGCGAGTGTCGCCATGACGAAGTAGCCGAAGTCGACACCGATCGGCGGGAGCGCGTAGTAGGTGAAGAAGAGGAGGATGAGCAGCGGCGTGTTGCGAAAGACCGTCACCCAGGTGACGGCCGTCCCGCGCAGCACGGCGATCGGGCTGACCCGCGCGATGCCGACGAGGGTGCCGAGCACCAGCGCCAGGGCGCCCGATGCGAACAGCAGCTGCACGGTCTTGAAGAACCCGTCCAGGATCAGGTCCCAGTTCTGGATCAGGGCGTCCACGACTCACCTCCTCCGGTGGTCCTCGGGCGGTGCCGGGTTGGGCCCGTCGCCGACGGACCCGACCCAGCACCGAGGTCGATCAGCTCTCGCAGGCGTCCAGCTCGGGTGCCTCGGGCACCTCGTTGCCCGACTTGCCCAGCGTGAGGTCGAATGCCGTCTCGAAGTCGCCGTCGTCGAACGCGTCCTGGATGGTGTCGGTCAGGAACTGGCACATCTCCGGCGCGTCGGGGCTGTAGCCGACGCCGTAGCGCTCCTCGGAGAACGGCTCCCCGACGACCTTGAGCTCGTCGGGGTTCTCGGCGGCGTAGCCGAGCAGGATGGCGCCGTCGGTGGTGACCGCGTCGACCGAGCCGTTGAGCAGCTGGTCGTTGCACTCGGAGTAGGTGTCGAACCCGGCGGGCTCGGCCCCGTACTCCTGCTCCACGGTGTCGATGGACGTCGAGCCGCGGACCGAGCAGACCGTCTTGCCGTCCAGGTCCTCGGGGCCGTTGATGCTGTCGTCGTCGGCGGCGACCAGCAGGCTCTGGCCGGTGACGTAGTAGGGACCGGCCTGGCCGACGATCTCGCGACGCTCGTCGGTGATGGAGTAGGACGCGATCACCAGGTCGACCGTCCCGTTCTGCAGGAACGGCTCGCGGTTGTCGGAGATCGTCTCGACCCACTCGATGTCTGCCGGCTCGATGCCGAGCTGACCGGCGATGATCTTGCCGAGCTCGGGGTCGATCCCGGTGGGTTCGTCCTGGCCGGCGCCGCGGAACCCGATGCCGGGCTGGTCGTACTTGACGCCGATCTTGATGGAGCCCTGCTCGGCGAGCTCGGCCATGCGCGAGCCCTCCTCGAAGTCGGGGCTGTCGGCGACGTCGTACTCGCCGGACTCGTCGCTGGAGTCGCTGCCCGCGTCGCCGCAGGCGGCGAGGGCGAGCAGCGCGGCGGCCGAGACGGCCGCCCATCGTGTGGTGCGGAACTTCATGGTCGTTCTCCTGTCGTTGATGGGCTGAGTCGGATCAGTGCTTGAGGATCTTGCCGAGGAAGTCCTTGGCACGATCGGTCTGCGGGTTGGTGAAGAACTCCTCGGGGGTGTTCTCCTCGACGATGCGGCCGTCGGACATGAAGAGCACGCGGTCCGCCGCGGTGCGGGCGAAGCCCATCTCGTGGGTGACGACGACCATGGTCATGCCGCCCTTGGCGAGGTCGACCATGGTGTCGAGGACCTCCTTGATCATCTCCGGGTCGAGCGCCGACGTGGGCTCGTCGAAGAGCATCACCTTGGGCTCCATCGCCAGGGACCGGGCGATCGCGACGCGCTGCTGCTGTCCGCCGGAGAGCTGAGCGGGCAGCTTCTGTGCCTGGTTCTGCACCCCGACGCGCTCCAGCAGCTCCATGGCGCGCGCATCGGCCTCGGCCTTCTTCTGTCCGCGGACCTTGATCGGACCGAGGGTCACGTTCTCCAGGACCGTCTTGTGGGCGAAGAGGTTGAAGGACTGAAAGACCATGCCGACGTCGGCGCGGAGCTCCGCCAGCGCCCGGCCCTCATCGGGCAAGGTCCTGCCGTCCACCTCGACGGTGCCCTCGTCGATCGTCTCCAAGCGGTTGATCGTCCGGCACAGCGTCGACTTGCCGGATCCGGACGGCCCGATGACCACGACGACCTCGCCGTGGCCGACCTCGAGCTCGATGTCTTGCAGCACATGGAGGGAGCCGAAGTGTTTCTGCACGCCCCGCATGGCCACCATGGGTGTGTCGACCATGGACGGAAACCTATCGTTTCCGCGGGGTCGGAGGACAACCCCGTAACCAGAACGTCACCGTCCGAGCAGGCACCGAGAACTACAGGCCGAGCACCGCTCGTGCGATCAGGAAGTACACGACCAGACCGGTGGCGTCCACGAACGTGGAGATGAACGGGTTGGAGAACACGGCCGGATCGACCCCGAGCGTCCGGGCCAGCAAGGGCATGGCTCCACCGACGGCGGCGGCCATGGTGCAGATCGAGGCGAGGGTCAGACCGACGACCAGACCGATGGTGCTGTCATAGACCAGCGCCGTGAAGACGTACCCGGCCGCGCCGAGAAGCACCCCCAGGCTCAGGCCCACCCGTAGCTCGCGGAGCACCACGGTGCCGACCTCGCGCGGGGCGACGTCGCCCAGGGCGATCGCGCGCGTCACCGTCGTGGCGGCCTGGTTCCCGGTGTTTCCGCCCGTGCCGATGAGCAGGGGGATGAACATCGACAGCACCACCAGCTCCTCGAGCGTCGACTCGAAGACCTCGAGCACCTGGACGGTCAGGGTGGCCCCGATGGCCAGCACGAACAACCAGGTGAGCCGGGAACGCACGATGCTGCGGATCGGTGTCGACAGGTAGGGGCGTCGCAGGGGCTCGGTACCACCGATGCGTGCCTGGTCCTCGCTGTCGGCGTCCTCCAGGACGCGGAGGGCGTCGTCGACGGTCAGCAGGCCCACCAGGCGATTCTCGGCGTCGACGACGGGCAGGGCGAGGGCCTTGGAGCCGACGCAGCGCCGCGCGACGTCCTCGGCGTTCTCGTCGGCTCGCGCGGTACGGACCTCGTGGGTGAGGTCGAGGACTCGTTCGGCGGGATCGGCGGCCACCAACCGGGGCAACCCCACGACGCTCACCACCTGGCGGCCCGCGTCCACGACGACGACCGTGTGGGTGGAGTCCACCTCGGGGCCGGCACGACGGACCCGCTCCATGGCCTCGGCGACGTCGGCACCCACGCCGACCGAGACGAACTCCGGGCTCATCCGCCGTCCGATGGATCCTGAGGGGTACCCGAGCACGGTGGCGGTGAGGTCACGCTCGTGCTGCGAGAGGCCCCTCATCAGCCGATGGGCGACGGTCGCCGGGAGCTCGTCGAGCAGACCGACGCGGTCGTCGGGGTCAAGCTCGGCGAAGACCGACGCCACCTGCTCGTCGCGCAGCCCCTCGACGATCTCGGCCTGCAGCGCCGGGTCGAGGCGCTCGAACACCTCCAGCGCCGCGGACTTGGTGAGCACTCGAAAGAGCACGGCGCGACGACCGGTGTCGAGCCGCTCCAGCAGCTCCACGAGCGCGTCGCCGTCCAGGAGTCCGACGAGGTCGGCAAGTCTCGGCAGGTCCTGGTCGGCGAGTGCGTCCAGGACGGCTTCTCGGTCGTGGGGTGTCTGCATGGTCCTCCTTCGTCGGGACCATCGTCGTCCCTGGGAGTGAGTGCCCGTGCATCGCCACGCCGACAAGGGCCGCGGCCTGCGAGCTTTGTGCTCGGTGACCGCGGCCCTGTGAGGTGGAGCCCGCCTAGCGGCGGGCGGTGTACGACGGCTGGCTCTGCGGGTTCAGCTCGTCGAAGGTGACCTTCTCCGCCCCCTTGATCCGACGGTCGTCGACGCGGAAGACGTCGAAGCCGCGCTGGATCTCGTTGGAGTAGACGTGGCCGTTGTAGTAGTACGTCGACCACGGGCCGCCGGTCACGAGGCGCTCGTCGTCGACGGGGCCGCGGTCGTGCCAGGCGATCTCCTCGGGGTTCTCGGAGTCGGTGAAGTCGAACATCGACCAGCCGCCCTGGTACCAGGCCTGGACCATGATGTCCTTGTCCTTCACCGGGACCAACGAGCCGTTGTGGGCGACGCAGTTCTCGGTGTTGGACTGCACCCGGGGGATCTTGTAGTAGCTCTTGAACTCCAGCGACCCGTCCCGGGTGAGGTCGTAGATGCCGTTGGCGCCCTTGGTGTCGCCGATCTCCTCGTTGCAGGTCGGTGCGCCGCCGCCGCCGAGCTCGTCGGTGAAGACCACCTTGGAGGCCTCGTTGTTGAACGTCGCCGAGTGCCAGAACGCGAAGTTCTCCTCATCGCGCACCTGCTCGGTGACGACCGGGTTCTCGCGATCGGTGATGTCGAGCATGATGCCGTCGCCCATGCAGGCGCCCGCCATGATGTCCTTCGTCGGGTATGCGGTGAGGTCGTGGCAGCCGCTGGTCTCGCGCGAGTAGCCACCGCCGGGGTTGCCGCCGTCCGGGAACAGCACCGGCGTGGCGATGAGCTCGGCGTTCTGTGGCTTCTTGAGCGGAACCTTGACGATGCTGATCAGGTCGTGCGGCGGCTGGCAGTTCGGGAACGACTCGTCCGGCGCGTAGGACGAGACGTAGACGTAGAGGTCCTTGGGCTTGGGGCCCTGGCCCTTGCCCTGGCCGGGCTTGCCCCTGGTGCCGGGCGCGATGCTGTGCGTGTGCGAGCCGCACGGTGTGGCGACGGCCGCGACGTACTCGGGCCGACGGACGTCGGAGATGTCGAAGACCCGGATGCCTTCCCACGCCTCGGCATTGGTGGCCGAGTCCGCCTCGCTGTTGCACGAGTCGTCGCTGCGCGGTGCGTCGGTGCTCAGGACGAGGACGTCGCCATGCACGGAGACGTCGTTCTGGGCCCCCGGGCACACGACCTGCGTGACGACCTCGGGCTGGGACGGTGTGCTGATGTCATAGACCGTGAAGCCGTTGTAGTTACCGGCGAACGCGTAGTCGCCCTGGAAGGCCAGGTCGCTGCCCAGGGCGTCCTCCGGCGCGAACGCCCCTTGCTTGGGGATGTTCGCGAGGCGGGTGACGTTCTCGCTGCTGGCCTCCTCGTCGACGTCGAGATCGGGCACGGCGCTCTCCTGCAGGAGGCGGGCGACGTCGTTGCCGGGCAGGCAGTTGCCCGCCAGGCGGTCAGCCTCCGACAGGGTGACCGCGCCCTCGCACGGATCTGGCTCGGGCTCGGGCGAACCGTTCTGGGCGGTTGCTTGTAGCGGAGCGACGAGGCCTGCGGCGACGAGACCTGCCGCGGCGGTGAGCAGAGCCGTGCGGACGGCTCGATGACGGAGTGCAGTGTGCACCATGGGTCGTGTCCTTCCCCCGAAGGCCTTTATCCTGACCTGACCGGTGGGTCCGAGACAACAGGTACGGCGCGAAGTCATCGAACTGACACACAGTGCTGACCGGGTGACCCACCGCATCGAGGGAAGGTGGTGCCGCATGATCGGACGTCGACTCGGCCCGGCCGTCGTGGCGCTGTTCGCCCTCACGGTCGTCGCCTGCGGTGGCGAGGATGATCGGCCCGAGGTCGACGGGACGGTCCTGCAGCCCGACCGGCCCGGCGATCCCGTGGAGGAGCTGGACGAGGCCCCCGACATCGAGCCAGCCGAGGCCAACGACGCCGACGTCCACTTTGCCCAGATGATGATCCCGCACCACGCTCAGGCCCTGGAGATGAGTGAGCTCGCGCCGCAGGCCGGCGGCAGCGAGAAGGTCAAGACGCTGGCCGACCGCATCGAGGGGGCGCAGCGTCCGGAGATCCTCTACCTGGCCGGCTGGCTCGAGGACCTCGGCCACCAGGCCCCCACACGTCAACAGATCGAGGACGGCGACCTCCCGAAGGCGCACGACCACGGGGGAGGGGACGGCCCACGGATGGAGGGCATGGCCACCGATGCCCAGATGAAGGCCTTGGCCGAGGCTCGTGGGGTCGACTTCGACACCCTGTTCCTGCAGCTGATGATCCGCCACCACGAGGGCGCGCTGACCATGGTCTCCGACGTGCTCCGCGACGGCTCGGAGCAGCAGCTGAACAAGCTGGCCGGGGGCATCTCCTCGGACCAGCAGGCCGAGATCACCCGGATGAAGGAGATCCTGGCCGACCTCGGTTGAAGGGTTCGGCCGGCCGACCGGGGCCGCGCTGGGGCCACTGGGCCCGTAGACTCAGACGGTCATGAGCAAGACGTATGAGGTGCGCACCTACGGGTGCCAGATGAACGTGCACGACTCCGAGAGGTTGTCGGGTCTGCTGGAGACCGCGGGCTATGCCGCCCACGAGTCCCAGGACGGCGAGGTGCCCGACCTGCTGGTGTTCAACACCTGCGCCGTGCGTGAGAACGCCGACAACAAGCTCTACGGGAACCTCGGACACGCAGCACACCTCAAGGAGAAGAACCCCGGGATGCAGGTGGCGGTCGGCGGCTGTCTGGCGCAGAAGGACAAGGCCACCATCACCGAGCGCGCGCCGTGGGTCGACGTCGTGTTCGGCACCCACAACGTCGGCTCCCTGCCCGTGCTGCTGGAACGCGCCCGCGTGCAGGAGGAGTCCCAGGTGGAGATCCTCGAGTCGCTGGAGGTCTTCCCGTCGACGCTTCCCACCAAGCGCGACTCGGTCTTCGCGGCCTGGGTCTCGATCAGCGTCGGGTGCAACAACACGTGCACGTTCTGCATCGTGCCCAGCCTGCGCGGCAAGGAGAAGGACCGGCGCCCCGGTGACGTGCTCGCCGAGGTCGAGGCCCTCGTGGCCGACGGTGTCGTCGAGGTGACGCTGCTCGGGCAGAACGTCAACTCCTACGGCGTGGAGTTCGGTGACCGGCTGGCATTCGGCAAGCTGCTGCGGGCCTGCGGCGAGATCGAAGGACTGGAGCGGGTGCGGTTCACCAGCCCGCACCCCAAGGACTTCACCGACGACGTCATCGCCGCCATGGCAGAGACGCCCAATGTCATGCCGCAGCTGCACATGCCCCTGCAGTCGGGATCGGACCGCGTCCTGAGGGCGATGCGCCGCTCCTACCGGCGTGAGAAGTTCCTCGGGATCCTCGATCGGGTCCGTGCCGCGATGCCCGAGGCCGCCATCACCACCGACATCATCGTCGGCTTCCCCGGCGAGACCGAGGAAGACTTCCAGGACACGCTCGACGTCGTGCGCCGGGCCCGGTTCTCCAGCGCCTTCACCTTCCAGTACTCCCAGCGGCCGGGTACGCCGGCGGCAGACCTGCCCGATCAGCTGCCCAAGGCCGTCGTGCAGGAGCGGTACGAGCGTCTCGCCGCCCTCGTCGAGGAGGTCGCCTGGCAGGAGAACCAATGGTTGGAGGGTCGCACCGTCGAGCTGCTGGTCTCCGACCACAAGGCTGCCGGAGGGCGCAAGGACCACGAGACCAAGCGGCTCACCGGCCGGGCCCGCGACAACCGGCTCGTCCACTTCGTGCCCGGTGGACACGAGATCCGCCCCGGCGACGTCGTCGAGGTCGTCGTGACCCACGCTGCGCCGCACCACCTGGTGAGCGATGACGTCCCGGTCTCCTACCGTCGCACCGCGGCAGGCGACGCCTGGGAGGCAGGGCAGGGTCGAACCCAGGTACGCAGTGTCGGTCTCGGCATGCCGTCCGTGGGAGCCCCCGATCCGCTGCCCGACGTCGACCTTCCGGCCTGCGCCCGCTGACTCAGACGTTGAGCACCGGGTGGAGCCGGGAGATGGTCACGGACTGGCGCCGGTGGACGGTCAGGATCGTGACCGCGAGCGCCCCGAGCGTGAAGGCCACGAGCACCACGGCGGCCGAGATCACGCCGGCGTCCCCGCCGGCGATACTCGTCCGCAGACCGGAGACGGCATAGGTCATCGGCATCAGGGAGTGCAGGAACCCGAAGAACCCAGGTGACGTCTCGATCGGATACGTGCCTCCGGCGGAGGTCAGCTGCAGGCAGACGAACACCAGCGCCACGAAGCGCCCGGCGCCGCCGAACAACGCCACGAACATCTGGTTGATCGCTGTGAAGACGATGCCTGTGAGCAGGGCGAAGCCGGTCAGCAGCAGGGGGCGTGCCGGGTCGATGCCCAGGGCCCCGACGATCACCACCAGCAGGAGCAGCGCCTGCAGGACCGACAGCCCCACACCGGGAGCGAACCCGGCCAGCGCGGTGCGGATCCCTCCGGCGGTGGAGGCGATGGCGCGCTGGGAGTAGGGCCGCAGGAGCAGGTAGATCGCCATCGCGCCCACCCACAAGGCCAGGGCCATGAAGTACGGGGCCAGCCCGGCGCCGTAGGAGGAGACGGCGTTGGCGCGCTCGATGGCGTCCTCCATCGGCGTGGCCGCGGTGGAGGCGAGCTTGTCCCGCTCGTCCTCGTCGTAGTCGGGCACCTGCTCCGCGCCGTCGGTGAGGCCGTTGCGCAGCTCCAGGGCGCCCGCGTGCAGCTGGTCGGCGCCGTCGGCCAGCTCGTGGGCGCCGTCGGCCAGCTCACTGGTCCCCTCGGCCAGGCGGGCCGCGCCGTCGGCGGCCTCGGCGGCTCCGGACGCGAGCTCGCCCGTGGCTCCTGCCAGCTGGGCCGCGCCCGAGCGCGCCGTGCTGATGGCGTCTGTCAGCTCGGTGATGCCGCCGGCCAGCTCGGCGTTGCCGCGCGCCACCTGCTCGGCGCCGTCGGCGAGCTGCCCGGTCTGCCCTCCGACCTCCGAGGCCTGGTCGCGGATCCCGCCGATGACGCCACCGGCCTGGTCGGCTGCGTCGTCGATCTGGTCGCAGACGGGACTCCCGGGGTCGGCGTCCCGGCAGTCAGCGGCCAGCTGGCGCAGACGATCGGTGATCGCCTCGACGTCCTCGGTCCCGGCGAGGATCGCCGCGACCACGGTCTGGACGGTGTCGTTGAGCTGGCCGACGCCGTCGGCGACCTGGCGAGACCCGTCGGCGAGCTGGCGGGTCTGGCCGGGCAGGCCCGAGGTCTGGGCGTCCAGCTGGGCCAGCCCGTCGGCGAGCTCGCCGGCCCCGGCGTCGAGCTGTCCCGCGCCGTCGGCGAGCTGCCGGTTGCCGTCGGCCAGCTCGTTCGCCCCGGCGTCGAGCTGTCCCGCGCCGTCGGCCAGCTCCCCGGCACCCTCGGCCAGCTGGGCGATCCCGTCGGCGAGCTCCCCGGCACCGTCGGCCGCCTCGTCGAGAGCCATCTTGATGTCGGAGAAGCTCAGGTAGATGTTGTCCAGGTACGTCTCGGTGACCTGGGCGTTGAGCGCCTCCTTGGCTGCCTGCAGGATGCTGCGCGCGACCGTGCCGTTCACGTAGTTGACGGCGTCGTTGGTCTTGAGGTCCAGCTCTCCCTGGATGGCCTTCTCGGGGTCGTCGGTGGACGTGGCCGCCGCCGAGAGGTTCTCCGGGATGGTCAGCACGGCCTTGTAGTCGCCGTCGGCGAGCCCTTGCTGCGCATCCGTGGCGTCGGTGAGCACCCAGTCGTAGTTCTGCTTGGAGTCGTCACCGATCAGGTTGGCCGCCAGCAGGCGGCCGACGGCGACAGGCTCGGCCTCGCCGTCGGCGCCCTCGACCTCGATCATCTCGTCGTCGTTGACGATCGCGGCCTGGACGTTGTCCAGGCGGTCGGTGGGGTTGAGGTTGGCCCACACGTACAGGCCGCCGTAGAACAGTGGGACGGTCAGGACGGCGATGATCGCGACGCGAGTCAGCCGGCTGCGCTTGAAGCGTGCCAGCTCGAACCAGGGCAGGGCGGGGGAGGGGAACATCAGGACATCAGCTCGCTCAGGGTGCGGTGCGTGTCGAGCTCCACGAGGTGGAGCCGTTCGGGGTGCAGGGGGCCGTCCACGGCCGGTGCGGACTCAGAGGAGCGGACGGAGGCCACGAGGGTGGTGCCGCGCTCCTCCAGGAGCCAGGCGAAGGCGGACCAGACCAGCTGGACGTCGCCGGCGACGCGCAGGTGGTCGACGTCGTCCACCACCACGATGCGGGGGTCCTCGGTGAGGGCGAGCACGACGCCGAGCGTGACGCGTGAGACGCCGCTGAGCTCGACCACGGGCGTGGTGCCGGCGACCTCCTGGAACGGAAGGCCGGCCTGGTCGTAGGCGTGCTGCAGTGCCCGGTTGAGCTCGTGG
The DNA here is from genome assembly GCF_041951745.1 of Aeromicrobium sp. CTD01-1L150. Taxonomy (GTDB): domain Bacteria; phylum Actinomycetota; class Actinomycetes; order Propionibacteriales; family Nocardioidaceae; genus Aeromicrobium. Next base: position 2,274,238 of record NZ_CP169555.1, on the reverse strand, counting down.
CGCACCGGCTGCACGCGGCTGCGTGAGACCCAGAGGCCGAAGGAGCCGATCGAGAGCCGTTCGGCGATGTGCTCGTCGACGGTGAGTGCGTCGTCGAGCTCGTTGACGCCGGCCGTCTCGCCGAGGCTCACCAGGTGCCGCACGGCCCGCGACTCCTGCGGCAGCAGGTGTCCGGCGACACGTAGCCGTCCGTCGTCGAACTTCATCCGTCCGGCCAGCGTCAGCAGCAGCGCCGTCTTGCCGCCCCGTGCGGGGCCGTGGACGACCAGCCAGTCGCCGTCGGGCACGTCGAGGTTGACGTCGTTGTAGATCGGCCCCTGGGGGGTGGCCGCGGTGAGACCCGCGGCACTGATGGCCGCGGGCCTGGCCGGCCAGGCCTCCAGCGCGATGCGGCGGTGCATCGCGTCGCCCTCGACGTCGATGTGTGGGAGCCGCCGGTCCAGCCACCGGGGCAGCGCCCACGCCGTGCGGCCCGTGAGGCGCATGACGGCCGGCGCGAACAGCATCCGCACCAGGAAGGCGTCGCAGAACACGCCGATCGCGAGGGCGAAGGCGATCGCCTGGATGTTGGCGTCGCCCTCGGGCACGAAGGCGGCGAAGACCGCGAGCATGATGACGGCTGCCGCCGTGACGACCCGTGAGCTGCCCACGAACCCGGTGAGGATTGCCTCGTCGGGGTCGTCGGTGCGTGTGTACTCCTCCTTGATGCGTGACATCAGGAAGACCTCGTAGTCCATCGAGAGCCCGAACAGCACGGCCATCAGCACGATGGGCAGGAAGCTGATCAGCGGCCCGACCTGGAGGACCTGCAGCTCGTCGGCGAACCAGCCCCACTGGAAGACGGCGACCACCGCGCCGAAGGCGGCGCCGGTGGACAGCAGGAAGCCGAGGGTGGCCTTGACGGGCACGAGCAGAGAGCGGAAGACGATCATCAGCAGCAGGACCGAGAGCCCGACGACCACGATGCCAAAGGGCAGGAGGGCGTCCTGCAGCCGTTCGGAGACGTCGATGCCACCGGCGGTCAGTCCGGTGACGGAGACGTCCTGGATGTCGTGCTCGGACTCCCAACCCGGGGCTCGGTCACGGATCTCGTGGACGAGGTCGGCGGTCTCGGTCGTGGACGGCCCGCTGCTCGGGACCACCTGGACGAGACCGGTGTCCCCAGTCTCGTTGGGCGTGGCCAGGCCGATCGCCTCGACCCCGGGCACGTCGCGCAGGTCAGCCTCGATCGCCTCGACGACGCCGAGCGGGTTGGTGGAGGTGATGAGGTCCATGGTCACCAGGAGGGGGCCGTTGTAGCCGGGGCCGAAGGAGTCCTCGACCATGGCGAAGGCCTGTCGCTGGGTGGAGTCGCTGGGCGCGGCACCGTTGTCGGGCAGGGCCAGCTGCAGGTCCTTGGTGGGGATGGCCAGCACACCCAGGCCCACGATGATGACGACGATCGCGAGGATCGGGTAGCGGGTGGTGGCCTTGACCCACTGGCTGGAGAAGGCGCCCGGGGGGCGTTCCTTGTCGGTGGGGCGCAGCCGCTCGCCGGCACCGCCCAGCAGGGCGGGCAGCAGGGTCACGGCGACCGCGACGGCGATGGCCACGGCGAACGCCGCGATGACACCCATGACCGTGAGGAACGGGATGCGGGCGATGGCCAGACCGGTGAGCGCGATCATGACCGTCACGCCGGCGAACACGACCGCTGATCCCGCGGTGGCCACGGCGCGTCCGGCGGCCTCATCGGTGTTCACGCCGGCGGCGAGGAGCTCGCGGTACCGCGAGACGATGAACAGCGCGTAGTCGATGCCCACCGCCAGGCCGATCATGAGGGCCAGCAGGGGAGAGGCGCTGGAGATCGTGAAGACGCTCGTCAGGGCGAACGTCAGTCCCATCGTGACGGCCACGCCGATGATCGCGGTGATGATCGGCATCACGGCGGCACGCAGTGAGCGGAACATCAGGTACAGGACGATGAAGGCGATGATGACGCCGATCAGCTCGACGATCGACAGGTGCACCCCGGTGTCGGTGAAGGCATCGCCGCCGAACGCGGTGGTGTAGCCGGCGGCGTCGAGGTCGTCTCCGGTGGCCTGGAGCGCGTCGAGCTGGTCCTCGGTGATGTCATGCAGCTGGCCGGTGAACTGCACCTGCACCTGGGCCGCGCGGTCGTCGTCGGAGATGCCGATGTCGGTGAGGTCGGAGTAGGGGGAGACGACGTCGTCCACGCCTTCGACCTGCTCCATCTCCGCGACGGCGTCCTCGATCAGGGACCGGGCGGCCGGTGAGGTGACGCTCTGACCTCCAGGCGCCTCGACGACGAGGTAGGCCGAGGTGCCGGCGAGCTGCGGGAAGGTGCGATCGAGGGCGTCGATCGCCGTCTGCGACTCCGTTCCCGGGATCTCGAAGGTGTCGTTGGTGCCGACGTTGAACACTGCGGCGAGCGCCCCGGCAGTGAACGCCGCGAGCAGCCAGGCGGCCACGACGCGACGGTGGTGGCGAAAGCTCCAGCGGCCCAGAGCGTAGAGGAGGGTGGACACCACTGTAGGATACAGTTGTGTATTGAGTGCGACAATGTATCGAGCTGGTGGGACGCATCACGTGCCCGCTCGGCTGAGGGAGGACCATGAGTGAGGCGGCTGCCACGCGACGCCGGGCCACCACGCGAGAGCGGCTGCTGGACGCCGGGCGCGACCTGCTGGCCCGCGAGGGCATCCACGGCGCGTCGGTCGAGCACATCTGCGAGCACGCCGGGTACACGCGCGGCGCCTTCTACTCCAACTTCTCCAGCAAGGACGAGCTCGTCCTGGCGTTGTTCGAGCGCGAGTTCGCTGACCTGATGCGCCGCCTGGAGGTGGCTGTCGACCCCAGCACGTATGCCGGGATGGGCCCTGGTGACGCGCTCTCGGCGATCATGGACCGCTTCCTGCAGCTGCGCCCTCCGGACTTGGACTTCTACCTGCTGCACGCGGAGTTCCAGCTGCGCGGCATGCGCGGCGACATCGGCGGCGCGGAGTTCAACGAGCTGTGGCAGACGGTGACCGAGCAGGTGGGCGGCATCGTCCAGCGGGTCCTGGATGAGCTGAACCTGCGCCTGAGCGTCCCGATGAGCCAGGTGATCACGATCCTGATGGGCACCTACGACACCGAGCTGCACTCGGCCCTCGTCAACGACCGCCCGATGGACGAGGAGCTGCTGCGCGTCACCCTGCCCGGCCTCCTGCTCGCTGCCACCGAGCCCGCCTCCTGATCGGTGCCTGCGCAACCGAATCACCCCCGAGGGCCCGGATCGGTGCCTGTGCAACCGAAAGACGCGTCTTTCGGTTGCACAAGCACCGACCTCAGCGGTTCGTCGAGAGGGCAGGCGCCGAACATGGCGAGCTCCTTGCGACGAGGTTCATGGGAGGATGACCTCCATGGCCATCCAGATCGCCCAGGACGCCGACGCCGACCGTGTGCTCACCGACGACCCGTTCGCCCTGCTCACCGGGATGCTGCTGGACCAGCAGTACCCCATGGAGCACGCGTTCCGGGGTCCGGCCAAGATCCTCCAGCGCTTCGGGACGCTCGATCCGGTCGCCATCGCCGAGGCTGATCCGGAGGAGTTCGCCGAGCTGTGCGCCACGCCGCCGGCGATCCACCGCTACGGACGCTCCATGGCCGGACGTGTCCAGGCTCTCGCACGGGTCGTCGTCGATGAGTACGACGGCGACGCCTCGCGCATCTGGACCGAGGCGAAGTCGGGCACCACGCTGTTCAAGCGGCTCACCGACCTGCCCGGTTATGGCGAGCAGAAGGCCAAGATCTTCGTCGCTCTCCTCGCCAAGCAGCTCGAGGTCAAGCCGCGCGGCTGGACCACCGTCTCCGGTGACTACAGTCGCAAGGGCTTCCGCTCGGTGGCCGACGTGACCGGTCCGGAGTCCCTGCAGAAGGTCCGCGACCACAAGAAGGCCATGAAGGCGCAGAACCGTTCCTGAGGTGAGGTGGGCCCGTTGCTGACATCTGCTCTCGGGCGAGCCGGGCCGGCTTGACATTGCAGGGCATGAGCATGTCGTCGTGCCCTGGCTCGAGCAGGTCGTCCTCTGCAACCTTGTCATATTCCCATATCGGTATATGATGGGCGCATGGCACGAGCAGCGACGACGTCGGACGTCTTCAACGCGATCGCCGAGCCGCAGCGCCGGGAGATCCTGGTGCTCCTGCGGACGGGTGAGCGGCCGGTGACCGAGCTGTCCCAGGAGCTGGGGATCACCCAGCCGGGAGCGTCCAAGCACCTGCGGGTGCTCCGTGAGGTCGGCCTGGTGCGAGACCGCAAGGCAGGCAAGCAGCGTCTGTACGACCTGGACGCCCGCGGGCTGCGAGCGGTCCATGAGTGGACCGGCGGGTTCGAGCAGTTCTGGAGCGAGAGCCTGGAGCGGCTGGACTCCTACGTGCAGGACCTGAAGCAGGAACGGCAGAAGGAGTAGCTGATGAAGGAGACGGGACCAGCAGTGCCGCCGGATTCGGCGACGACCGACCGCGAGATCGTGGTCTCGCAGGTCATCGACGCCCCACGGGAGCTGGTGTTCGAGGCGTTCACCGAGGTCCGCCACCTGTCGCGATGGTGGGGGCCGCAGGGGTTCACCACCACGACGCGGTCCTTTGAGTTCCGCGTCGGAGGTGCATGGGACTTCGTGATGCACGGCCCGGACGGAACCGACTACCAGGAGTGGATCTCCTGGACCGAGATCGTCGCGCCGGAGCGGATCGCGCTGCTGCACGGCGAGTCCCGTGAGGACCCGGACGCCTTCGAGTCGATCCTCACGTTCACCGCCGACGGCGCGGCGACCCGGGTGGAGATGCGCACGGTGTTCCCCACTCGGCAGCTGCGCGACGAGGCTGCCGAGAAGTACCACGCGATCGAGGGCGGCCGGCAGACCTTGGGCAAGCTGGCCGACTACGTCACGGGGACGACGCGGTCGGGAGCCGACGACTGATGGCCGGGCAGGTGTTCTTCAGCGTGTCGATGTCGCTGGACGGGTACATCGCGCCGGAGTCCCTTGAGGATCTGATGGGGCCGCAGTGGATGGAGCTGCAGCAGTGGGTCTTCCCGCAGCGGTTCTTCCGGGAGAATCTCAAGCTCGGCGAGGGTGGCGAGGAAGGGCCCGACAACGACATCCTGGCCGAGACGCATCTGCGCACCGGCGCGAGCGTCATGGGCAAGCGCATGTTCGACGCCGGCGAGCAGGCATGGCCGGAGGACCCACCGTTCCACACGCCGGTCTTCGTCGTGACGCACGAGAAGCGTGACCCCTGGGACCGGCTGGGCGGGACGACCTTCCACTTCGTCAACGACGGCATCGAGTCCGCACTCGAGCGCGCCCGCGAGGCTGCCGGTGACCGAGACGTCCGTATCGCCGGTGGTGGCGCAACGATCCTGCAGTACCTGAACGCCGGGTTGGTCGATGAGTTCTCGGTTGCCCTCTCGCCCGTGCTGCTCGGCGCCGGGATCCGCCTGTTCGAGGGCGTGGACGCGGGCCGGGTGGCCCTGGAGCCGATCCGGGCAGAGTCGACGCAACGGGTGAGCCACCTGACCTACGCCGTGCGCGAGCGGTAGCCGTCTCGTACGGGGAACAGCGGTGCTCAGGCGCCCCGGGTGTCGGCGAACACCGGCTCGACGAGTGCCGGGGGGACCTCGCAGGCCAGCATGCCCGCACCGTCCATGCGGTCGGTGATCTCGTCGCCGTGTTCGTCGGTGGGGATGTCCAGCGATGCGTCGTCCCCTGAGGCGACGGCGCTCGCGTACTCCTCGCGGGCCTGGAGCAACAGCGTCCAGTCGTCGAGCCACTCCAGCAGCGGCGCATCACGCTCGAGGACCTTCTCATCCAGTGCCCGGATCCCGTCGAGCATCTGCTCCACGGCGGCGTTCTGCGCCCGCAGCTTGGATGCACGCTCGCTGGGCGTGCCGGCCAGGGGGAGACCGACCACGGTGGACGTCATGAGCTCGCACTCACGGCTGACCACCTCCAGCGCCTCGGCGTCGTCGATGATGCCGGGAGCGTCCTGGGAGTCCAGGGCGATGACGGCGACGAAGGCACCCACGAGCGCCAGGGTCGCGAGCGGGCCCGCGATGACCGCGATCCAGAACCACCGAGGGCGCACAGGCGGCTCACTGAACCGCCACCGCTGCACGGGCGGCGGATACTGGGCGGGACGCCGCGGGTCGTTCACGCCGTCCATCGTGTCACGGGACGCCCGGCCGGCCTCGGGCCCCGAGGCATAGGCTCAAGGGGTGTTCGTCGCCCTGTGCCCTCACCCTCCACTGCTGGTGCCGCGGCTGGACCCGCACGACCTGCCCGAGCTCGTGGCGGTGCGCGCGGCTGCTCGGGAGGTGGTCGCGGACCTCCTGCGCAGTGAGCCGGACGTGGTGACCGTCCTGGCCGCAGGAACCGAGCAGATCGACCACGACGAGCTGGCCGGAGGAACGCTCGACGGTCACGGCGTCACTGCCTCAGCCGGTGGACGCCACCAGGTCCTGCCTCTGTCGGCCACCATCGGCGCATGGCTGCTCGACGACGCCGGATGGCGAGGGCGACGACGCTACGTCGACGCCTCGGCCGACGCCGCCCTGGAGGAAGCCGAGGCCCTGCTCGTGATGGCCGACGGCACCGCCTGCCGCACCGAGCGGGCTCCCGGGTACCTGGACGAGCGGGCCGAGGGGTTCGACGCCGACGTCGCGGCCGCTCTGGCATCGGGGGACACCAAGGCGCTGGCCATGCTCGACCTGTCCCTGGCCGCCGAGCTCGCCATGGGCGGCGGGCCCGTCCTGGTGGCTCTCGGTGAGCAGGTGCAGGCACGACGCGAGAGAGGCGCAGACGTCGTGGCGCGGCTGCGGCACGAGTCGGCGCCCCTCGGCGTCGGCTACTGGGTGGCCGACTGGCAGGTCGGCTGACTCACCGCTCGGTGTCGTCGAGGCCGTCCACGGCGTCCTTGGCCTTGTCGGCCGCACCGTCGATCTTCTCCGAGAACTTGCCCTGGGTGGCCTTGTCCGCCAGGTCGGCGGCCTTGTCGATGCCGGATCCGGCCTTGTCGCCGTGCTCGCGAGCGAGGTCACCGGCCTTCTTCTTCAGCTCAGGGCCCTGCTTCGTGAACTTGTCGATGAATCCCATGACGAACCTCCGGTCCCCCGCAGCAGGACGGCCCTGCCCGGTTGCGGTCAGCGTACTGCGAGACTCTCCCCATGACCTCCGATGACCGTCTCGTGGTCGTCGTCGGCCCGACGGCCTCCGGCAAGTCCGCGCTGGCCGTGCACCTGTGCCACGAGCTCGGCGGAGAGGTGGTCAACGCCGACTCCATGCAGCTCTACCGCGGCATGGACATCGGCACGGCCAAAGCCTCCAGCCAGGAGCGCGAGGGTGTGCCGCACCATCTGATCGACGTCCTCGACCCGGCCGAGCCGGCGTCGGTGGCTGCCTACCAGCAGCAGGCGCGGGCCGTGGTGGCCGACTGCTCGGCACGCGGGGTCGTCCCCGTCGTGGTGGGCGGGTCGTCGCTGTACGTGCGTGCCGTGCTCGACCGGCTCGACTTTCCCGGCACCGACCCGCAGGTCCGGGCGCGCTGGACCCGACAGCTCCAACAGGACGGGCCGCAGGCGCTGCACGCCGAGCTGCGACGGGTCGCTCCTCAGGCGGCGGAGTCGATCCTGCCGTCCAACGGCCGTCGCATCGTGCGTGCGCTCGAGGTCACCGAGATCACGGGGGAGCCGTTCGTGGCGACGATGCCGCCGCACGAGTCCATCTACGCCGACGTGACCATGATCGGTCTCGACGTCGACCGTGAGGTCCTGGACCAGCGGATCCGCAGCCGGGTGGAGCAGATGTGGGCGGACGGTCTGGTGCAGGAGGTGCGCGCGTTGCGGGACCTCGGGCTCGCCGAGACGCCCACCGCTGGTCGTGCCCTGGGGTACTCACAGGCGCTCGCCCAGCTGGCCGGCGAGCTCAGCGAGGAGGAGGCCAAGGCCGCCACCGCCCGCGCGACATCGGCCTTCGCGCGGCGTCAGGACCGTCTGTTCCGCAAGGACTCCCGCATCACCTGGCTGCCCCATGACAGCCCGACGCTGACCGCTGACGCCCTGCGCTGCGTGAGGTAGCCACGTGACGTGCGGTGGGCGTCCTCGCGGAACCTGGTTCCCGATACTCCCATGGGAGATGCTGCGGTTTTGCCCCCTACCGACCGATGGGTGTGCAGCGTGCGTGTCGACGGTGAGACGACTCCCTCATCGCGCGCGCGTAGACTGGTCGAATGACTTTTCCATGGCTCAAGGGGCACGGCACCCAGAATGACTTCGTGCTGCTACCTGACCATGACGGCAGCATCCACGGCGAGCTCGACGCCGACTTCGTGACCCGGCTGTGCCACCGCCGCAAGGGCATCGGTGCCGACGGAGTCATCCGCGTGATCGGCTCGGCCGCGCTCGGTGAGCGCAGCGCCGGGGAGTGGTTCATGGACTACCGCAACGCTGACGGCTCGGTGAGCGAGATGTGTGGCAACGGCATCCGCGTCTTCGCCCGCCACCTCATCGATGAAGGCCTCGTGCCAGACGAACCGATGCTCATCGGCACCCGCGACGGCGACAAGCACGTCACGCCGTTGCCGGACGGTGAGGTGAGCGTCGACATGGGCATCGGCGAGCTGCGCGGCACGTCCAAGATCGCCGCAGCCGGGCACGTGTGGGAGGCGCAGGACGTCCGTACCGGCAACCCGCACGCCGTGGTGTTCGTCGACCGTCTCGACGAGGCCGGGCCGCTGCTGCAGGCACCGGAGCACGACCCGGAGACCTACCCGCACGGCGTCAACGTGGAGTTCGTGCGGCGGCTGGGCCCGGCGCACGTCGAGATGCGCGTCCACGAACGTGGGTCAGGGGAGACGCTCTCCTGCGGCACCGGCGCCTGCGCGGTGGGCCTGGCTGCTGCGCGGCGTGACGGGGTGGACCAGCCCGCCACCTACCGGGTCGACGTCCCCGGCGGCACCCTGCACGTCACGTGGCGGGCCGACGACCACCTGATCCTCACCGGACCTGCCGAGATCGTGGCGCGCGGTGACCTCGAATGGATTGGACGCTGATGAGCGAGGCGACCGCGGACAGCCCGGACGTCGAAGGACTCGAGCTCGCCGAGCGCCAGTCGCTGCGGCGGGTCGCCGGACTGCGCACCGAGCTGGAGGACATCTCCGAGGTCGAGTACCGCCAGCTGCGCCTCGAACGGGTCGTCCTCGTCGGGGTGTGGACCGATGGGACGAGTTACGATGCCGAGAACTCGCTCGCGGAGCTGAAGCTTCTGGCCGAGACGGCAGGCTCGGAGGTGCTCGACGCGATGGTCCAGCGTCGCCAGAAGCCGGACCCCGCCACCTACATCGGACGTGGCAAGGTGGAGGACCTGCGGGTGGCGGTGGAGGCCACCGGCGCGGACACCATCATCTGCGACGGTGAGCTCGCACCCAGCCAGCTGCGCAACCTGGAGGACCGCACCAAGGTCAAGGTCGTCGACCGCACGGCGCTGATCCTCGACATCTTCGCCCAGCACGCCAAGAGCTCTGAGGGCAAGGCACAGGTCGAGCTCGCCCAGCTGCAGTACCAGACGCAGCGCCTGCGCGGCTGGGGCGGCAACCTCTCGCGCCAGGCGGGCGGACGCTCCGCCGGAGGCGAGGGCATCGGTGGTCGTGGTCCCGGTGAGACCAAGCTGGAGACCGACCGTCGGCGCATCCAGGCCAAGATGGCCAAGCTGCGTCGCGAGCTGAAGGACCTGCGGGTCACCCGTGACATCAAGAAGGCTCAGCGACGACGCCACGGCGTCCCGGCCGTCGCCATCGCCGGCTACACCAACGCCGGCAAGTCGAGCCTGCTCAACCGGCTCACCGATGCCGGCGCGCTCGTGGAGGACGCCCTGTTCGCGACGCTCGATCCCACCACGCGCCGCACCCAGACCTCCGACGGTCGCATCTACACGCTCTCCGACACCGTCGGGTTCGTCCGCCACCTGCCGCACCAGCTCATCGAGGCGTTCCGGTCCACGTTGGAGGAGGTGGCAGAGGCCGACCTCGTGCTGCACGTCGTCGACGGTTCGCACCCCGATCCGGCAAGCCAGGTGGCCGCCGTGCGTGAGGTGTTCGCCGACGTGGGCGCCTCCGGTGTCCCGGAGATCGTGGTGGTCAACAAGGCAGACTCGGCCGACGACCTGGCGGTCAAGCACCTGCTGGCCACCGAACCACACGCCGTGCTGGTCAGCGCCCGGACCGGTGAGGGAATCGATGAGCTGCTCAGCGCGATCGAGGCGGACCTGCCCCGGCCGGCGGCACTGGTGGACGTCGTGGTGCCCTACGCGCGCGGCGACCTGCTGAGCCAGGTGCACGAGCACGGTGAGATCGAGCTGATCGACCACATGGGCGACGGTACGCACGTCATCGCGCGGGTGCCGGAGGACCTGGCCCACCAGATGCAGGGTCTTTGATCCGCAGGCTCAGATGCGGCTCACGACCTCGTCACTGAGCACGCCACGCAGAATCTGCTCCATCTCGTCGAACTCCGCCTGACCGCAGGTGAGCGGGGGTGCGAGCTGGACGACGACGTCACCTCGATCGTCCGGACGGCAGTACAGTCCCGCGTCCCACAGGGCGCGAGGGAGGACGCCGCGTACCAGATGCTCACGTTCCGCGGAGTCGAAGGTCTCCTTCGACTCCTGGTCCTTGACGAGCTCGATGGCCCAGAAGTACCCGTCGCCGCGAACGTCACCGACGACCGGGAGGTCGCGGAGTCGCTCCAAGGTGGCTTGGAACGCGCTCTCGTGGTCGCGCACGTGCTGGAACAGCCCTTCGGCCTCCATGACATCGAGGTTGGCGAGCGCGGCCGCGGCGGCGACAGGGTGGCCCCCGAAGGTGTAGCCGTGCAGGAAGGTGACCCCCGGCTCCATGAATGGCTCGCTGATCCGGTCGCTGACGATCATCGCCCCCATCGGGACGTACCCGGAAGTCATCCCCTTGGCGCAGGTGATGATGTCGGGGGTCACGCCGAACTTCGACGAGGCGAACATCGTCCCGTGTCTGCCGAAGGCACAGATCACTTCGTCAGCGACAAGGAGGACGTCGTGGCGGTCGCAGATCTCGCGCACGCGCGCCAGGTACCCGGGTGGCGGCGTGAGACAGCCGCCGGAGTTCTGCACCGGTTCGAGGACCACTGCGGCCACTGTTTGCGGCCCTTCGCTGAGAATGACCTCCTCGATCCGGTTCGCCGCCCAGCGGCCAAACGCCTCGGGGTCGTCGGCGTGCTCGGACGCGCGGTACAGGTTCGTGTTGGGTGCCCTCAGCGCACCCGGGACGAGCGGCTCGAAGTCTTGCTTCATGCCCGGCACCCCGGTGATGGACAGTGCCCCATGGGGGGTTCCGTGGTAGGCGACCGCCCGACTGATGACCTTGTGCTTGAGCGGCTTGCCGACGAGCTTGAAGTACTGCTTGGCAAGCTTCCAGGCCGACTCGACCGCTTCACCGCCCCCGCTGGTGAAGAACACTCGGTTCAGGTCGCCGGGCGTGTGTTCGGCGAGACGCTCCGCGAGCTCTACCGCAGGCTGGTTCGCGTATCCCCACACCGGGAAGTAGGCGAGCTGCTCGGCCTGCGCGGAGGCAGCCCGGACGATGTCGTCCCTACCGTGTCCGACCTGTACTGCGAACAGGCTGGAGAGCCCGTCGAGGACACGGTGCCCGGTCTCGTCCCACAGGTACGCTCCTGACCCCCGGACCACGGTCGGGGGCGGGGAGTCCACCATCTTCCCGAGACTGGAGAAGTGCATCCACAGATGCCGTGCTGCGCGTTCTGAGGTGTCCGGGGTTCTTGTGGTGAGCTGGTCGACTGCCATGGTCGTCTCCTGTGTCAGGCGTTCTGTGTCAGCTGTTCTGGGGAAAGTCGAGGTCAAGGCCGGTGGGTTCGGCCTCTGGCCACCGTGAGGTCACTGCCTTGGCACGGGTGAAGAAGTGGAAACCTTCGGCTCCGTGGGCGTGAGTGTCCCCGAACAGCGAGCTCTTCCACCCACCGAAGCTGTGGTACGCGACGGGCACGGGGACGGGAACGTTGATACCCACCATGCCGACCTCCACAGCGGCTTGGAACTCCCGTGCGGCGCCCCCGTCGCGGGTGAAGATGGCGACTCCGTTGCCGTACGGACCGGAGTTGATGAGGTCGAGGGCTGCGGCCAGGTCGGCCACGCGGACCACCGCCAGCACCGGCCCGAAGACCTCCTCGCGGTAGACCGTCATCGCGGGCCCCACGTGGTCGAGGAGCGTGGGACCGACGAAGAACCCGTTGAACCCTGACTTCGGGGAACGGCCATCAACGACAACGCTGGCGCCCTCACTCTCAGCCTCGCTGACGAGGCGTGTGACCCGGACCCGGGCGGTGTCGCTGATGACGGGCCCGAGGTCGGGATCGGTCGCCGCCGGTCCGACCCTGAGATCGCGGGCTCGTCGGGCAATCCGCTCAACGAGGTCGTCGGCGATGCTGCCGACCGCCACCACGACCGAGACGGCCATGCATCGTTGCCCCGCTGACCCGAAGCCGGCGTTGATCGCCTGGTCGGCGGCATGGTCCAGGTCGGCATCGGGTAGCACGACCATGTGGTTCTTGGCCCCACCGAGTGCTTGGACCCGTTTGCCGTGGGCGGAGGCGGTCTCGTAGACGTGCCGAGCCACGGGGGTGGATCCGACGAAGGACACGCTGGCGACCTCCGGATGGACCAGGAGAGCGTCGACGGCTTCGCGGTCACCGTGCACGACCGAGAAGACCCCATCGGGCAGGCCGGCCTCCTGCCAGAGCTCGGCGACCCAGTTCGCGGCGCCCGGAACCTGCTCGCTCGGCTTGAGGACCACGCTGTTGCCTGCTGCGATCGCCACCGGGTGGAACCACATCGGCACCATGGCCGGAAAGTTGAACGGCGAGATGACGGCGGCGACGCCGACAGGGTGCCGAGTGGTCACGACGTCGACACCCGAGGAGGCGTTCGCGTTGGCCGGCCCCTGCAGGAGCTGGCCGGCACCGCACGCGAGCTCGACGACCTCGCGCCCACGGGCGATCTCGGCGCGGGCGTCGGGAAGGGTCTTCCCGTGCTCACGACTGATGATCACGGCCAGCTCCTCGGCACGGTCCGCCAGAAGCTCGCGGAAGCGGAAGAGGACTGCTGTACGTCGAGCGATCGAGGTACTGCGCCAGCGCTTGAACGCAGCTGAGGCCGCACCGACGATGGAATCGACGTCCTCGGCGGTGGCCATCGGTACGAGAGCCACGATCTCGCCGGTCGCCGGGTCGAGCACCTCGGCGTGACGGCTCGACGCGGCGAGTTGCGCGGAGTCGGCCGGCCAGTGGCTGAGCTGGGTTGCTGGGGGAGTGGACTCGGTCGTCGTCATGGTTTCACCCTGTGTCAGCGGCGGGGTAGGCCGCCAGCGACTGAACGTCCTGATGATCGACGTCTATCCGACGTTCTGTCAGAGCTGGGAGTGAGCGAGCAGCGCCACGTGCAACGTGGTGATCGTCCGACCGTCGTCGAGGTCCAGATCGAGCAACCGGCCGATCAGGTCGAGCCTCTGGTAGAAGACCGACCGCGACAGGTGGGACTCCTCGGCTGCTCGCTTGCGGTTTGACGGGTGACGGGCGAATGCGCGCACGACGTCGATCAGGTCGCCGTCGTGGTCGGCGTCCCACCGCAACAACGGTCCCAGCACGTTCTCCACGTACGCACGAACGGCAGGCTCCGAGCTGCGGGAACGCACGAGCAGCCCGAGCTCGGTCGCGGGACTGTGGCCGGCGCTGCTGCCACGGGCATGCGAGGGAGCGCTGTCAAGCAGGTCTACGGTGACGTGCACGGCTTCGTCGAGGTCGTCGAACCCGGCCGGGCCACGCAGGACGAGCGTTGCAGCGTTGCCGTCCTGTCCCTCGAGATGTCTTGTCAGGAGATCGCGTGCATGGTCGGCGCGTTCGGCGGAAGCGAGCACGAGCAGGTGGTTGTCGCGTCCGGAGATCGGGGCGGCGACGACGTCGACGTTCTCCGCTGCAGCCGAGGCTCGCAGTCGATCCAGGACGGCGTCCTGGTCGTGGGCGTCGCCGTGGCGTCCGGCCACGACGAGGTGGCGGCCCCTCGTGCGAAAGCCCATTGCCTCCAGTTGCACACGGATCGAGGCCGGATTGGTGTACGTGCGGTCCAGCAGGGCCGACACCAGACGGTCTTGTGCACGGTCGGACCACTCTGCGTGGCCATCGAGGCACTCCAGGGAGAGCGTCCGTGCCGCATTCTCGAGGACGACCTCGGCAGATCGAGGCACGGTGGCACAGCCGGTGGCGACGAGGCGACCCCACTCGCGACCCCGTGCCCTGACGGAGGTCACCAGCCATCCCTCCGCGGGCCAGGAGGACGTGTGCTCATGGGGTTCGTCCCGTGGTGTCGACTCGGCGGTGGCGCGCCGCGATCGGCGTCCCCACTGATCGAGCACGTCGGTCGGGCTCGCGTCGTGCAGGCTCCAAGCCACCGCGCGGTGGCTGAGATCCTCCAGCACCACGGGACGGCTGATCAGGCGCGCGGCTTCGTCGAGAACGAAGGTGGTGGCTGCGCCGCGACGGTCCAGTCCGGCAAAAAGACCGTGGATCTTCGCGCGTTCCTGCAGCAGGGCGCTCTGGCTGTCGACGATGAAGGAGTGAATCTCCTCGGTGACCGCGACGAAGCGGGTCTCACGGCGCAGGACGATGAAGGGCAGTCCTCGCGCATCGCATCGTTCGACGACCACCGCTGGTGCCTCGCGGTATCGTTCCCCGAGCTCGAGGACGAGACCAGCGGCTCGTAGATCGGCGATCTCGTCGATGTAGCGCACGAGCTCGCCTTCGGTGCCGGGCCAGCCGCCGCCAGTGGTGAGAAGCAGCTCGCCGCCGAGGAGGAGCCGTGCACTGCCGGTCGCGGGCGCGACGTGGGCCCAGCGGACGGGGGTGTGGAGCCCACGTCGACCGGCGGCAACCACTGGGTCGCCAGCTGACAGGGCCGCCGAGGTCAGGACCTCAGCGACGGTGGGCAGCATCTTGACCTCTCTGTGAACTGGCTCTTCCCGAATCTGGACAAAGTGTCCGACACGATGGGCGAATTCGGCACTACTGCAGGGTCCGAAAGTGTGTTCAGTCTCGCCAGACTACAGAGCATGGAGCGACGGGTATGGCGATGAGCGATGACTGAGACCGGCCACGACGTCACCCGGGTTGCCCTGTGGCAGGCGCCAGCAGGCCAATGGTCGGTGCCCGAACGACTGGAACGTCTCGACGGTGCCGCAGTCCGTGCCAGCCGAGCCGGAGCGGCACTCCTCATCGCACCGGAGATGGTGATGACCGGCTATGAGCTGAGCCCAGCTGAGTTGGAGGCGACGCTGGAGTACGAGCTGCTCGACCGGCTTCGAGAGATCGCGGTCCGGAGTCGAATCGCCGTGCTCGCTGGACTTCCGCAGGCCGTGGACGGGGGCATCGTGAATGCGGCCGCCATGTCGGATGCCGCCGGATCCGTCCGGGCGGTGCACCACAAGGCGCACCTGTTCGGGGATCTGGATCGCTCCTTGTTCCTCTCCGGCTCGTCCGCGGTGACCGTGACCGAGCTGAACGGTGTGAGAATTGCGATCCTCATCTGCTACGACGCCGAATTTCCCGAGACGGTGCGGGAGGCCGCGCTGGCCGACGCACATCTCGTGGCCGTACCGACCGCCCAGATGGAGCCGTTCGAGTTCGTCGCGGACCACCTCGTCCGCACCCGGGCCTGGGAGAACCAGATCTATGTCGCCTACGCGAACCATGTCGGTGTTGAGCGTGAGCTCACCTACGTCGGACGCAGCAGCATCGTGGCGCCGAGCGGGCAGGTGCTCGTCCGGGCCGATGGCGACGATGTGGTGGTCGCGGACGTCAGTGTCGACCGGGTGACTGCCGGCCGTGCAGCGAATCCCTACTTGGACGATCGGCGACCGGATCTCTACCTCGAAGGAGCACGTGATGACAGTTGACGACACCGCCACGGGGCGCAAACGTCTGGAAGGTCAGCTCGGAGTGGTTGCGATCGTCTTCATGGTCGTGGCTGCCGCCGCGCCCTTGACCGTGGTCGGTGGCAACGTGCCCCTGGCGATCGGTCTGGGCAATGGCGCTGGGGCGCCTGTGGGGTTCCTCATCGCCTCGACTGTCATGCTCGTCTTCTCCATCGGTTTCGTGACGATGACACCCCATGTGCGCGAGGCCGGCGCCTTCTTCTCCTACGTCACCGAGGGCCTCAGCCGGCGCGTCGGTACCGGCATCGCCGTGGTGGCACTCATCGCGTACACGGCGATCCAGCTGGGTGTCTACGGCTACGTCGGGTGGGCGATCGACGACACGATCCGTTTCTACGGCGGCCCGTCCGCCCCATGGCCGCTGTATGCATTGGCGATCATGGCGATCGTGGCGGTACTGGGTTACCGGCACATCCAGCTGAGCGCGAAGGTTCTCGGAGTGGCGCTGGCCCTCGAGATCGCCGTGATGCTCATCCTCGATGCTGTGGTTGCCGGCCGCGGGGGCGCCGACGGCCTGAACCTGACGTCCTTCGCGCCGGATGCCATCAGTTCCGGTCCGCTGGGTATCGCTGTGCTCTTCGCACTGACCGGCTTCATCGGCTTCGAGGCCACTGCAGTCTTCCGCGATGAGGCGCGGGACCCCGAACGCACCATTCCGCGGGCCACCTACCTCGCCGTACTGCTCATCGGTGGCTTCTACACGTTGTCGAGCTGGGCGCTGGTGGTCGCAGCCGGGACGGGCGACGCCAAGGAGGTGGCCAACCGTACGCTCAACGGTGAGGCCAACATGTTGCTCGACACGACGTTGGACTACCTCGGACCGTTGGGTCGCGACATCCTCAACGTGCTGTTGCTGACCAGCTTGTTCGCGTGTGTGCTGTCATTCCACAACGTCATCGCCCGTTACCAGTTCGTGCTGGCACGCCGCGGGCTCCTGCCGGCCAGGCTGGGGGCCGTGCACACCGTGCACGCCTCTCCGGCCGTCTCGAGCATCGCGCAATCCGTCACCGCGGTCGTCATCCTGCTCGTCTTCGCGGTCCTCGGCCTCGATCCGCTGGTCGGCGTCTTCGGCTCGATGGCGGGAGTGGCGACGCTCGGTATGGTGACCCTGATGGGGACGACCTCCATCGCCGTGCTGGTCTTCTTCGCCCGACGTCCCGAACTCGTCGAGGGCCGCACGTTCAGTACGCGGGTGGCGCCGGCGTTGGCGGTGGCGGGGCTCGTGGGGAGCGCCTGGTTGGTGCTGTCCAACTTCACGCTGGTCACTGGCGGCAGCGTGCTCGCCAGCACGCTGCTTGCTCTGATCGTTCCGGCGGGCTTCGTCCTCGGGCTCCTGTTCGGGCATCGCTTGCACGATGCCGACGTGGTCGTCTGAGAACTTCGGTTGGGCCGGATCGGTCGTCACGGTCGGTTGTGGACGGCGCGTCCGTCCCACCGCGGGCCGGCACTAGGCTGCAGCGCATGCCTGAGTCCACGGACAGCCCCTCGGTACGCACCGTGCTGGACGCGGCGGTGGCCGCCGTCGACGGGTCCGAGCGTCCGGGCCAGGTCGCGATGGCCGAGGCCGTCGAGCAGACCTGGGCTTCCGGCCGGCATCTGCTCGTGCAGGCGGGGACGGGTACCGGCAAGTCCCTCGGCTACCTCGTGCCCAGCCTCCTGCGCGGAGAGCGCGTGGTGGTGGCCACGGCGACCCTCGCGCTGCAGCATCAGCTCATCGAGCGAGACATCCCGGCGCTGCGCAAGGCCGCCTCGAACGCGGGCGCAGACGTGCCGCACTGCGCCGTGGTGAAGGGCCGCGCCAACTACGCCTGCCTGCATCGGGTCCGCGAGGGCGTGCCCGATGAGCAGGGCGCGCTCATCGAGGTGCCCGAAGGTGCGCTGGGTGCGGAGGTGGTCAAGCTGCGCGAGTGGGCCGAGACGCAGGCAGAGCGCGAGCAGATCGGCGACCGTGACTCCGCACCATCGCACTCCGAGCGCGCATGGCGGCAGATCAGCGTCAACCACCGCGAGTGCCTGGGCGCCTCACGGTGCGCTCACGCCGTGGAGTGCTTCGCCGAACGGGCCAGGGAGGACGCGCAGGAGGCCGACCTCGTCGTCACCAACCACGCACTGCTTGCCATCGACGCGATCGACGGCGTGCCGATGCTGCCGGAGTACGACGCCGTCGTGGTAGACGAGGCACATGAGCTCGCCGCGCGGGTCACGCAGGCCGCCACCGACGAGCTCGACCCCGGCGCCGTCGAACGGGCGTCGCGGCGGGCCCAATCGCACGTCGAGGACGCGCGGGGCAGCCGCGCCCTGGACGACCTCACCGACGCCGCCGACGCCCTCGCCGACGTCCTGACCTCCACCGAGCAGGGCCGCATCGACGTCCCCGGTGAGGCGCTGCTGGAGGCACTGCAGCGGGTGCGCGATGCCGCCCGACAGGTGCAGTCCTCCTTCGGCAAGGACACCCCCACCGACGCCGAGGACGCGGGCCGCCAGCAGTCCAAGGCGATGCTGGAGGACGTACGCCAGGTGGCCGAGCGGATGGCCGCCGGGCGCGAGACCGAGGTCCTGTGGCTGGGCGAGTCCCGGGGCGGACCGCAGCTGCGCATCGCGCCGATCGACGTCTCGGCGGCCCTGCGCGACAAGCTCTTTGCGGACAACACCGTGGTGCTCACCAGCGCCACCCTCACCCTGGGCGGCGGTTTCGACCCCGTGGCCGCATCACTCGGGCTGACACCGGGGGAGCAGGAGACATGGCACGGCCTCGACGTCGGCTCGCCGTTCGACTACGCCAAGCAGGGCATCCTCTACGTCGCCCGCCACCTGCCGCCGCCGGGACGCGACGGGCTGCAGGAGGCCCAGCTGGACGAGATCGCCGCGCTGGTGCGCGCCGCGGGCGGCCGCACGCTCGGCCTGTTCTCCTCCCGCAGAGCCGCCGAGGCAGCGGCCGAGGCCACGCGTGAGCGACTGCCCGAGCTGGACATCTGGTGCCAGGGCGACGCCCAGCTGCCCGAGCTGGCCAGACGATTCGCCGAGGAGCCGTCGACCTGCCTGTTCGGGACGTTGAGCCTGTGGCAGGGCATGGACCTGCCGGGGGAGACCTGTCAGCTCGTCATCATCGATCGCGTGCCGTTCCCACGCCCCGACGACCCGCTGATGAGCGCACGGCAACGGCTGGTGGACAAGCGCGGCGGCAACGGCTTCATGACCGTGGCCGCCAGTCACGCGGCGCTGCTGCTGGCGCAGGGCTCGGGCCGACTGATCCGCCGCGCCGACGACCGTGGCGTCGTGGCCGTGCTGGACCCGCGACTGGTGACGGCGCGCTACGGGTCGTTCCTTGCAGCGTCGCTGCCTCCCATGTGGCGCACCACCGACCGCGACGCCGTCCTGGGTGCCTTGCGGCGTTTGGATGAGCGACAACTCGCCCAGGACTGACGTCGCGGCCTCGGAGCATCAGGCACCGGGCTGACTGGCGTCAGAGGCTGTGCTGATCGGCGTCAGAGGCTGTGTTGATCGGCGTCAGAGACGACGCAGGACCGCGGTGACCTTGCCCAGGATGGTGGCATGGGTGCCGTCGATCGGGGAGTAGTCGTCGTTGTGCGGCAGCAGCCAGACCTGTCCGTCCTTGCGCTGGAACGTCTTGACGGTGGCCTCACCGTCGAGCATGGCCGCGACGACCTCTCCGTTCTCGGCGTTCGGCTGCTGGCGCACCACCACGAAGTCGCCGTCGCAGATCGCCGCGTCGACCATCGAGTCCCCTTGGACCTGCAGCAGGAACAGGGTGCCGTCGCCGACGAGCGAGGCAGGCAGCGGAAGCACGTCCTCCACACGCTCCTCGGCCAGGATGGGGCCACCGGCGGCGATGGTGCCCACCATGGGCACGTAGGTGGCAGCGGGGTGCGCGTCGCCGATCCCGGTGGCATCGGGCTCGGCCTCATCGACCGGGCCGAGCGTGCGGCGGGCCTTGAGCACCTCCGGCAAGAAGATCTCCAGCGCGCGTGGTCGGTTGGGGTCGCGCTTGACGTAGCCGAGGCGTTCGAGGACCCGCAGCTGGTGGGCGACCGAGGAGGTGCTGGCCAGGCCGACGGCAACGCCGATCTCGCGCATGCTGGGCGGGTACCCGTGCTTCTCGATCATCTCGCGCAGGAAGATGAGGATCTTCTGCTGCCGAGCGGTCAGGCCGGTCATCTCATCGACCGGGCCGTCCGGCAGCTCACGGGGGGAGTTGCGTGACCCCTTGGGACGTCCGCGCTTGGGACGTTCAGGATCGGGGCCCGCTCCTTCGGTGGTAGGTGTCTCGTTGACGTCGATGTCGTCGCTCATGGGGCCACGGTAGCCGCGATCTGCGACACATCCAAACATCTGTTCGATCGCGTGTCGTGTTCGAACGGCTCGCCTTCGCCGCGCTTCAGGCGCCGGCCGCGGTCCGTGGCGCGCCGGTGACACGCCTAGCCAGAACATTCTTTCGATCTTTTGTTGACCGGCATTGCAGGGGTTCTGGGCCCATGGTCGTCGGTGCGTTCGATTGAGACGTGCTTTTGTCAGTGCCGTGTCGTAGTGTCGTACACATGTTCGATCGAACGTCTGTTCCCCGTCGCGGTAGCTCCGCGGCCCGGATCGAGTGACATCGCGGACCTCGGTCGAACATCCCACTTCACAGCACCCGTCACTTCCCCCACGGAGGCACACCATGAGCACCATCTCCCTGACGCCCCACTCCGGCTTCGCCCACCACGGCGATGGCACGGCAGCGCACCTACGCCTGACGCGGCGCGGTCGCGTCGTGGTCCTGCTCGCCGCGCTGGCCCTCATCGCCCTGGCCGCGGTCGCCCTCGGTCCGTCCGTGGTCGCCAGCGGTGATCGTGGCGACGCACCCGCCGCCACCGTCGTCACGGTGCAGCCCGGTCAGACGCTGTGGCAGATTGCCGTGGAGGCCAACCCCTCGGGTGACCCGCGCGAGGCGGTCGAGGACATCATGCGGATGAACTCGCTCTCCAGCGCCGGCGAGCTGCAGATGGGCCGCGAGCTGGCGGTGCCGGTCTACGAGTGAACCGGGGCGCGGTGCCTGCCCGCCCACCACGGCACAATGGGCCCATGCGTACCCACGTCGTGGCCGACGAGACCGACCGCGAGGGCGGGCACGTCACCGAGCGGCTCGCGGCCCTCGGTCTGGACCTCCAGTGGCTCGACAGGGACGAGCTGCCGGCGCACGCGGAGCTCGAGCCGGCGCGGCTGCTGCTCCTGCTGGGTTCACAACGTTCAGCGCACGAGCCACGCTGGCAGAACTCCGTGACGACCGAGGAGTCGCTGGTGCGGGCATCGTTGCGCGCCGGCACTCCGGTGATGGGCATCTGTTTCGGCGCGCAGGTCCTGGCCCGTGCCCTGGGCGGCACGTCCTATCGCGGCGACGAGCCGGAGGTCGGTTGGAAGCGCGTCGACACCATCGATGGCGTCCTGTGCCCGGAGGGGCCCTGGGCACAGTTCCACCGTGACGTCTTCGCGCCTCCGCAGCAGGCCCGGGTGCTCGGCACCACGTGGTACGGACCCCAGTGCTTCACCGACGAGAGCCTCGGTGCCCCGGCGATCGGCTGGCAGTTCCACCCTGAGGTGACGCCGCAGACCTACGCGCGCTGGGTCGACGACGACGCCGACACCGTCCGCCTGTCCGGTGCGGACCCGACCCTGCTGAAACGACAGGCGCTGGCCAACGCCGGCCGCTCACGGGTGGCGGCACACACCCTGGTCGACGCGGCGCTGCGCTATCTCGAGGTGAGCCTGCCCGAGCGGGCCTGAACGCAAGACGTCCGGACTGGATGGGTCCGGGTGCGCCGCTCAGGCGCAGGCCTCCTGTCGGAGCTCGGCGAGGTCGGGGGTGCGCTCGACAGGGTCGTCCAGCTCCTCGGACTCGGCCTCGGCGAGGAAGGCCTCGTAGTCCTCGACGTCGGGCTCGTCGTCGTCGGGCCTGATCAGCCCCTCGGTGTAGAAGAAGCACTCGTCGGCGCCGATGAGGTGTGTCTCCACCAGCCAGTCCTTGGTGGCGTCGAGGTGTCCGAGGTCGTTGCCGCCCAGGCCGATCGTTCGGCGCATGAGGACGGCCTCGGGTTCTTCCTCATCGCCCAGCAGGAACATGGCGTGCACCTGCAGCGTGACGAACGGTGCAGGTTCGTCGCTCCCTTGTGCCTCGGTGACGTTCCACCGGGCGGCGACGACGCGGGGCAGGGCGATGGGCTGGGCGTCGGAGTCGAAGAGCGAGACGAACAGCTGGGCGGTGGGGGCGCCGTCGGAGAGGTCCTCGCTGGTCTCGACCTGCTCGGGGAAGTTCGGTCCGGCGATGCCCAGGTGGGAGCGCTGGATCTCCGACGTGGGGCCGGAGTCCCATCGGTCGCGGTTGCTGAAGGCATCGAGGGCCATGGCCCGGATGGTGTCTGCCGCGGTGCGCACGTCCACGGGGTCGAGGCCCTCGGGCGTCTCGGGCGGGTCGAGCGAGCGCAGGCTCACGGCAGGCAGGTCGGAGATGGCATCGAGCGCGGTGGTGGCCGGCGCCTCGGTGTCGCTGGCCTCCGCGGGTGTGGGGGCCTCGTCGGGCACGTCGTCGGTCTCGTTGGTGCAGGCGGCCAGGAGTGCGCCGAGCAGCAGTGCGCTGAGGGTGGCGCCGACCAGACGGTGCGCGGCGGGACGGCGTCGCATGACGACCTTTCGACGGAGAGCAGGGCGTCCTCGAGCCTAGCAACGGGCTCGAGGCGGATCTGGGGCGACGATGTCGCCCTGGCGTCGACGGTCGCGAGCCCCGGGGTGACGTTGGCCACCGAGGGAGCGTCCCCGGGGCGGCCCGGGTGCTCCGGGGACGCCGTCCGAGGGTCCCGAAACGGGCTTGCCCACGGTCGCGCCACGCCGTGTCGGGTGGGGCTGGTGTGACTCAGATGCGCTCTGACCTGCACAAACATCGACTCTCGGAAAAATGTCGGCGCCGGCTGCCAGCCTGCTTGCATGGCTGGTGGTCGGGGCGTAGGCTCGCCACAACATCTAGTACTTACAGCGATGTAGTTCTCCACATGTAGGTGCACAAGATGAGAAGGCTTACCCACAGGAATCGGCGGAATCCACACCGTCGTCCCGATGTTTTCCTCAGAAGGGAGGGATTCGATGCACTGCCCGTTCTGCAAGAACTCCGACACCAAGGTGCTCGACTCCCGGCTGGCTGAGGAAGGCGGTGCGATCCGCCGTCGTCGTTCCTGCCTGGGGTGCGAGAAGCGCTTCACCACCATCGAGCAGGTACAGCTCTCGGTGGTCAAGCGCTCCGGCGCCACCGAGCCCTTCGCCCGCGACAAGGCGATCTCGGGTGTCCGCAAGGCCTGCAAGGGCCGCCCGGTCTCCGAGGACGACCTCGCGTGCCTTGGCCAGCAGGTCGAGGACGCACTGCGCGCCTCGGGCCAGGCCGAGATCGCCGCACACGACGTCGGTCTCGCGGTCCTGGAACCGTTGAAGTCGCTCGATGAGGTGGCGTACCTGCGCTTCGCGAGCGTCTACAAGGCTTTCGCGTCCGTCGACGACTTCGCCGCCGAGATCGCCGAGCTGATGGCGCGTGCGGCCGACGGAGAGCTCGCAGAAGCCAGCACCGGCCCCCCAGGCTGAAGGACCCCGCGCGGCTGGCCGGCCGCCGTGGACAGCTCAACACCTCGGTGGTCGAGTGCGAGGGCGAGGAACGAGCTCGCGTAGCGAGACCACGTCAACCGAGACCCCAACCCAAGACATCGACACAGCAAGAAACCCACCGCGACACAGGAGACAGGCATGACGGAGACGGTCGACGGAGCATCAGGCTCCACCCGCAGCAAGAACGCAGGCCGCAAGACGGGCCCGAACAAGGGTGCCGGCCTGACGATCGAGCGCGTGTTCACCACCGAGGGCGTCCACCCCTACGACGCCGTCACGTGGGAGCGCCGTGACGTCGTGCAGACCAACTGGAAGACTGGCGAGAACGTCTTCGAGCAGCGTGGTGTGGAGTTCCCTGACTTCTGGAGCGTCAACGCCTCCACCATCGTCACCACCAAGTACTTCCGCGGTGCAGTCGGCAGCCCCGAGCGTGAGCAGAGCCTGCGCCAGCTGCTGGATCGCGTCGTGCTCACCTACGTCAGGTCCGGCAAGGAGAACGGCTACTTCGCCACCGACGCCGACGCCGAGATCTTCGAGCACGAGCTGACCCACATGCTCCTGCACCAGGTGTTCAGCTTCAACTCACCCGTCTGGTTCAACGTGGGCACGTCGAGCCCGCAGCAGGTGAGTGCGTGCTTCATCCTCGCGGTGGATGACTCCATGGACTCGATCCTGAACTGGTACCGCGAGGAGGGCCTGATCTTCAAGGGTGGCTCCGGTGCCGGCCTCAACCTGTCGCGGATCCGTTCCTCCAAGGAGCTGCTGCGCTCCTCCGGCGGCACGGCCTCCGGCCCGGTCTCCTTCATGCGCGGCGCGGACGCGTCGGCCGGCACCATCAAGTCCGGTGGCGCCACGCGTCGCGCGGCCAAGATGGTCGTCCTGGACGTCGACCACCCCGACATCGTGGAGTTCGTGGAGACCAAGGAGAAGGAGGAGGAGAAGATCCGCGTGCTGCGTGACGCGGGCTTCGACATGGACCTCGGCGGCCACGACATCACGTCGGTGCAGTACCAGAACGCCAACAACTCCGTGCGGGTGAGCGATGAGTTCATGCGCGCGGTGGAGGAGAACAGCAACTTCGGTCTGCGCGGCCGCATGACCGGTGAGGTCATCGAGGAGATCGACGCGAACGACCTGTGGGGCAAGATGGCCAAGGCTGCCTGGGCGAGCGCTGATCCAGGCATCCAGTACGACTCCACCATCAACGACTGGCACACCACGCCGGAGACGGGGCGCATCACCGCCTCCAACCCGTGCAGCGAGTACATGCACCTGGACAACTCCAGCTGCAACTTGGCCAGCCTGAACCTGCTGACCTTCCTGCAGGAGGATGGCAGCTTCGCCGTGGAGCGGTTCGTCAAGGCCGTGGAGTTCATCATCACCGCGATGGACATCTCCATCTGCTTCGCCGACTTCCCGACCGACCCGATCGGCGAGACCACGCGGGCCTACCGCCAGCTCGGCATCGGCTATGCCAACCTCGGCGCGCTGCTGATGGCCTCCGGTCTGGCGTACGACTCAGACGGCGGCCGTGCGCTGGCCGCGTCGATCACCTCGCTCATGACGGGCGTGTCCTACCGGCGCTCGGCCGAGCTGGCCGGCGTCGTGGGCCCGTACGACGGCTACGCGCAGAATGCCGCCCCGCACACGCGGGTCATGCGCAAGCACCTGGCCGCCAACGACGACATCCGCACCATGCACGCCACGGACATCGCGGTGCAGCGTGAGGCCACCAAGCAGTGGTCCGACAACCTGAAGATCGGTGAGAAGAACGGCTGGCGCAACGCCCAGGCCTCTGTGCTGGCTCCCACCGGCACGATCGGCTTCATGATGGACTGCGACACCACCGGCATCGAGCCGGACTTCTCGCTGGTCAAGTTCAAGAAGCTCGTCGGTGGCGGCTCCATGCAGGTCGTCAACCAGACGGTGCCGTCGGCGCTGAAGAAGCTCGGTTACACCGGCGAGACCATCGAGGCGATCGTGGAGTACATCGCCGAGCACGGTCACGTCATCGATGCCCCGGGTCTCAAGCCCGAGCACTACGAGGTCTTCGACTGCGCGGTGGGGGAGCGCTCCATCAAGCCGATGGGTCACGTGCGGATGATGGCTGCGGCGCAGCCGTTCCTGTCCGGCGCGATCTCCAAGACGGTCAACATGCCGGAGTCCTCCACGGTGGAGGAGATCGCCGATGTCTACTTCCAGGGCTGGAAGCTTGGCCTGAAGGCGCTCGCCGTCTACCGCGACAACTGCAAGGTGGGCCAGCCGCTGTCCAGCCAGAAGGCGCAGGACAAGGCGACGTCGAAGTCCGAGGACGAGGTCAAGACGGTCGTCGTGGAGAAGCCGATCCGTCGCCGTCTGCCCAAGTCGCGCACGTCGATCACGACGTCGTTCAGCGTCGGTGGCGCCGAGGGGTACATGACCTCCGGTGCGCACTCCGACGGTGACCTGGGCGAGATCTTCCTCAAGCTGGGCAAGCAGGGCTCGACGCTGTCCGGCGTGATGGACGCCTTCAGCATCGCGGTCTCGATCGGTCTGCAGTACGGCGTGCCGCTGGAGACCTACGTCTCCAAGTTCACCAACCTGCAGTTCGAGCCGTCGGGCCTGACCGACGACTCCGACGTGCGCATGAGCAAGTCGATCATGGACTACGTCTTCCGCCGCCTGGCGCTGGACTACCTGGACTTCGAGACCCGCTCGGCGCTGGGCATCTACTCCGCCGAGGAGCGTCAGCGCTACCTCGACACCGGTAGCCACCAGCCCGTCTCCAAGGGCTCCACGGCCGCCGAGCTGGTCGAGACCCAGCCGGAGACGCTCCAGGAGTCCGCGGAGTCCGACAACGCTGACTCTGCCCACGGTGGTCGAGTAGGGGAGGCCGCCAGCGGCCGAGCCCGTATCGAGACCACGGAGGCCGACGTCGCCGCTGAGTCCGCGGAGGTCCAGGCCGAGACCGCCAAGCCGGCACCCTCCACGGCCCACACCTCGGCCGAGCTCCTGGAGGAGATCACCGGTTCAGCCGTCGACTCCCCGCTGTGCATGACCTGCGGTACCAAGATGCGCCCCGCCGGCTCCTGCCACGTCTGCGAGGGCTGCGGCAGCACCAGCGGCTGCAGCTGAGCTAGCGGTGTCGGCGGACGGTCCACCGAGGATCGTCCGCCGACACCTGCCGTCAATCCCTTCCATGTCGGTATCGTCGAATAGGCTTCGAACATGAGCTCGACAGCGGCACCAGCATTCACCTTCATCGACCTCTTCGCCGGTATCGGTGGTTTTCACGCCGCGCTCTCGGCGCTAGGCGGTGAGTGCGTGTACGCCTCGGAGATCGATGACGCGGCGGCCAAGATCTATCAGCACAACTGGGAGATGCAGCCCGCTGGCGACATCATCGCTGAGACCGATCCAGTGGTGAAGGTGCCTCCGCACGATGTCCTCGCAGCCGGCTTTCCGTGCCAGCCGTTCTCCAAGTCCGGTTTCCAGCGAGGCATGGATGAGGCGCGCGGCACGCTCTTCGGGAACATCTGCTCGATCCTCCTGGAGCACCGTCCGTCGATGGTCTTGCTGGAGAACGTTCGTAACATCGCTGGACCTCGGCACGCACACGAGTGGGATGTCATCATTCGGTCCCTACGCCAGCTCGGCTACCAGGTCAGTGCCACACCGGCGGTCTTCTCACCGCATCTGCTGCCGCCGTCGATGGGAGGTCGGCCGCAGGTTCGAGAGCGCATCTTTATCGTCGGGACGTACGTGGGAGAGGAACGGGCCCAGGAAGACGTGGAGCCGGTGGTGCACAACCGCCCGATCGATGGCTGGGACCCGCAGCAGTGGGACCTCGGCACCATCTTGCAGGACGAGGACGAGATTGCCGACCGTGCCAACTACGAGCTGACGCCGACCGAGCAGCACTGGGTCAAGGTCTGGTCGGAGTTCGTCCGACGACTACGAGCCGCGGGCGTCGAAAAGCTGCCGGGCTTCCCTGTCTGGGTCGATGCCTTCATCCACCTCGATGACCTCGTGATCCATGAGGACACCCCGGCATGGAAGGCTAACTTCCTGCGCAAGAACGCTCAGTTCTACACCGAGCATGAGTCGCTGCTGAACGAGTGGTTGGCAGACTTCGATGAGCTCAATGGGTTGCCCTCGTCGCGCAGGAAGTTCGAGTGGCAGGCTCAGGACGCGGCGTCGCTGGAGGACTGCATCATGCACTTCCGGCCCTCAGGGATCCGCGCCAAGAGGCCGACGTACGTCCCAGCACTGGTCGCCATCACGCAGACGACGATCCTGGGCCGTCCGTTGCGTCGAATCACTCCTCGCGAGGCTGCTCGCCTGCAGAGTCTGCCGGACTGGTTCGATTTCCCCGGGCAGCCAGACTCCGCCACCTACAAGCAGCTCGGCAATGGGGTGAACGCTGGCGTCGTCTACCACGTCGCGCGCGCACAGATGGCCCGCTCCGGCGACCGTTGGGATCGGATCCTTGCGGCGACACCGGAGAGCATCGACGACGTACTCGACTAGCGGGAGCGCACGACCCGTTCGACTCGGTCGGCTGCTTCGGCTGGATGCTCGTGCTCCCAGACACGAACGACGATCCAACCGGCCTCGGTGAGCAAGTGGTTGGTGTCAAGGTCGCGCTCCTTGTTCCGCGCGATCTTCCAGTCCCACCACTCACGATTCGTCTGGGGCCGCGTCCCGTGGTCAGGGCATCCGTGCCAGAAGCACCCGTCGACGAACACAGCGACTTTCGCGCGGGTGAAGGCGACGTCGATGCGCCGCCGACGGTTCCCCGGCACATGGACCTGAATGCGGTAGCGGAGTCCCCGTTGGTGCATTGCCTGCCGAAGTGCGACTTCTGGGCGGGTGTCGCGACGGGCAAGGTTTGACATCTTTCGGTGTAGCAAATCGGCCGGAGGCACCCTGTCTGGTTCTCGCCCGCCCGGGTTGATCGCTGACATGGACCTTAACTACTCTTCCACGATCTGTCGCGCGGCGAAGAGACTCTCGTACTCTCTTCGTTGTTGCGCGTACAAGTTGGGCGGCTGGGACTCTGTGAATGTCGCGAACCACAAGGGGAAGTGGGCGAACTGATTACGTTGGCGTGATTCCAAGAGTTTCTCTTGGAGTGCCGCGGAGTCGAAGGAATGTGCTCGGTTGTTGGCGATCATCGGCACGTCGACGAGTTGATCTGTGCTCAGAACGTAAATGCCGGGCAGGAGGGCTTGCGGTGGAACCGTCAACTTGGTGCCCACGGCCAACGGCTCGCCGCTCCGAGTAAGCCAGACATCTCGAGCCCCGATCCCGGGTCCGCCAAGTATTGGCCAAAGGTCATGGAACCGGGCTCCTCGCCACTCGTCCAAAGACCATGTCTCCTCGACTGTTGCTTCATCTCCGAGGTAGGAGAGCAGAGTTGCGTACTGTCTCTTGGGCGCGCTCAACTTCGCAATCTTTCGCGCTCCAGTTGGGCCGGAGAGTTCGACCTCGCTAGCGAAGTTGTTCGCCGCGACACCGGTTCGGAAGGTGACGGGCCCAGAGAGCACTAGCGCGATTGGGTGGGGCGATGTGTAGGTCTGGTACTCCTCGCGGGGGAACCACTTTCCGTCGACCTTGACGCCGCTGGTCCACCAGATGGAAAGACTCGGACGCACAGCTTCTTTGTGGCTGATCCGCAGGCCGTTGAGGGAGTAATCCCAGAGTTCTTTCCCCGAACGACGTTCCAGTTGTTCAGCGGGCCTGCTCTCTCGCAGGTAGGTGCCGAGTGTGTCGAAGAACATGTCTTCGAGCATCGAGGCCGAAGCCATCTGATAATTGTCACGACGGAACTGGATCTGCGCCGCTGCCATTGGAAGTAGATAGTCAGGGCGGTCGAGCATCTCACGGGTGAGGCGCAGAAACCGATCGACGGAGTCACCGGTCGCGTCGGGCATGCAGCGAGGGTAACTCAGTCGCAGTAGTCGCACTGGCCCGTGGTAGGCAGGGCGGTGAAGCAGGTCGGGCAGACGGTCGTCCTCGTGCGCTCTGCCGTCTTGGTGAGCACTGCGCTGCGTGAGTTTCGCGGCGAGGGCGATCATCTCCACGAGATCGCCGATCCAGGTGCGGCGCTGCTCATCGGCCAACTGGTAGGTGGTGATCACGCCGCCGTAGCGTCCTGCCGTCTCACGCAGGGCATCCAGCGCGGCAGGCGTCCAACGGGCGAACTGGGGGAGTATCCGAGCCACGGCGACAGGGATCGCTGCGCGTCCAACGACCTCGGTCAGATGCCGTAGCCGCCGTCGACGTCGAGCTTCTGACCGGTGATGAAGCCCGCGCGCTCCGAGGCCAGGAAGCAGGCGGCCTCGGCGATGTCGGTGGCGCGGCCGAACGTCCTCAGGGGGATGTTGCTGCGCGCCTGCTCCAGCGCACGCTCGTCGAGGTCGCCGGAGGCGATCAGCCGCTCGGCCATGCCGTCGGTCAGCATCCCGGGGCCGACGCAGTTGACCCGAACCCCGAACCGGCCCTCCTCGGCCGCGAAGGCGCGAGCGAGCGCCTCGACGGCGCCCTTCGGACCGGACGAGAGCCCGTCGCGCACGGGGAAGCGCGTCGTCGCCGCCGTGGTGACCGCCACGACGGAGCCCTGCGAGGCGCGCAGCAGCGGGAGCGTCGCGTGGACCACGTTGAAGAACCCGCTCGCGTCGCTGTCCAGCTGCTCCGCGAACTGCTCTGGACTGACCTTCGACAGGTGGACCATCGGCACGTGCGGGCCGGCGCAGTGGATGACGGTACGCAGCCTGCCGAGCTCCTGGTCCACCCGCGCGACGAACCGCTCCAGGGCCTCGGGGTCGCCGACGTCGACCTGCTCGGCGAGCACCGCCGTGCCCGTTGCCTCGACGGCCTCGATGACCTCGACGGGGCGGCGTGAGCGGTAGGTCAACGCCACCGGTGTGCCGTCGGCGGCGAGCCTGGCGCACACCGCCGAGCCGATGCCCCCGGAGCCCCCCGTGACGAGGGCGACGTCCGCCCTGCCTGCGGTGTCCGCTGCCATGTCAGTCCTTCCCGGTCCGGCGGCCGCCGTCGTCGTCGAACTCGACGTTCTCGAAGTCGATGGGTCGAGCGCCGTTCGCCAGCGCCGTGACCATCGCGGTCCCCAGGGCCCCGGCGCGGTCGAACACCTCGACCGTTCCGACGGCGATGCCGTCGTGCTCCACCCGGTCGGTGGCCGACAGCCCGATCTCTCGACCCACGGGCGTCCGGGCGAGCGCGAGGGTGATGTCGGTGTTGATGTACTGCACGCCCTCGGTGCCCCAGTTCACGACCATGCTGGTCGCATCGGCGACGCTCGCCACCGCCTGGAACGGCGTCCCGTCCTCACCCTCCACGACGCGAAGGCCGGTCTGCCACGTCTGCTTGCGCCCGGCGTTCTGGTGGTCGGCGAACGACTGTGACCACGGCACGTCGCTGGTGAAGAACGGCACCCGCGGCTCCTCGCTCACCGGGACGACGTCACTCGGAGGCGCTTGCGGATGGTCGACCGGGGTCCACACGTCTCCGCCCGGCGATTCCGTGGGCAGCAGGAAGATGCACGTCGCGCGGGCGACGCGCTCGCCGTCCTGCAGGAGTGATGCGTCGATCAGGCAGAGGCGACGACCCTCCCGGACCACCTCGGTCTCCACCGTGCACGGCGCCATCGACGCCGGACGGAAGAGGTCCACGGTGTAGCGAGCGGGACGGAGCTCGGCGCGGCCGATCTCGGCCAGTCGCAGCTCCAGGCCACGCGCGAGGGCGCCGCTGATGGCGACCCCGTGCATCTGGTCGTGGCTCCACATGCTGCGAGCCACCTCTGCGGGGACGAGCTGGTTGCCGTCAAGGGTGAACATGGCCAAGGGCATGGACACAGACTGTCAGGCGGCCCGAGCGCATGCGGGGGCAGTCCCGGAATCACCCTCGCGGCATCGCCAAGGTGCAAGAACTAGAACGTGTTACAGAAATGCGGTACCGTCCCTGCATGGTGCTTGAGAGGTTCCGGCTCGACGACCGCGTCGCCGTGGTCACCGGAGCAGGGCGTGGGATCGGCGCAGCCAGTGCGCTCGCCCTCGCCGAGGCGGGGGCCGACGTCGTCCTGGCCGCTCGCACCGAGAGCCAGCTCAAGGACGTCGCCACGCAAGTGGAGCGCATGGGCCGCAAGGCGGTCATCGTCGCGGCCGACCTGTCCGACACCGACCAGGCGGCGGCCCTCGCGCAGACTGCCGCCGACGCCCTCGGTCGTCTCGACGTGGTGATCAACAACGTCGGCGGGACGATGCCGCGAGAGTTCGAGCGGACCAACGTCCGGGCCCTCGAGGACGCCTTCCACTTCAACGTGTCCACGGCACACGCCCTGACCCGGGCCGCCCTGCCACACCTCCTGGCCAGCGACTGCGCGGCCGTCGTCAACATCTCCTCCGTCCTGAGCCGGGTCAGTGGCCGTGGCTACCTGGCGTACGGCACCGCCAAGGCTGCCCTCTCGCACTGGACCCGCCTCGCCGCGCGTGACCTCGCCCCCCGGGTCCGCGTCAACGCGGTCGCCGTCGGATCGGTCGCCACGTCCGCCCTCGAGATCGTCACCGGCGACGAGGGGCTCACCGCGCAGATGGAGGCCAGCACGCCGCTGCGCCGCATCGGTGAGCCCGACGACATCGCCGCCACCGTCCTGTTCCTCGCCAGCGCCGCCGGCGCCTACCTCACCGGAAAGGTGCTGGAGGTCGACGGAGGCATCGATCAACCCAACCTCGACATGGGGTTGCCGGACCTAGGAGAAGCATGAGCATTCGCGTCGTCGAGTGGAGCACCGGGAACGTCGGCAAGAACGCCATCGCGGGAATCGACGCCCGCCCTGACCTTGAGCTGGTCGGCGTCTGGGTCTCCAACCCTGACAAGGTCGGCAAGGACGCGGGCCGCCTCGCCGACCTCGGCCGCGACCTCGGGGTCCTCGCCACGAACGACGTCGAGCAGATCATCGCGCTGCAGCCGGACTGCGTGGTCCACACCGCCATGTCCGACGACCGCATCTTCGAGGCGATGAGCGATCTCGAGCGCCTGCTCCGGGCCGGCATCAACGTCGTCTCGGCAGGGCCGGTGTTCCTGTCCTACCCGTCCGGTCCGGCGCTCGACATGGCTGACGGCGTCAAGAAGGCAGCCCTGGAAGGTGGCGTCTCGCTCTACGTGAACGGCGTCGACCCCGGCTTCGCCAACGACTGGCTGCCGTTGTCCTTGACGAGCATCAGCGAGCGCATCGAGCAGGTTCGCTGCTCGGAGATCCTCAACTACAACACGTACGACCAGGGGATGATCGTCTTCGATGTGATGGGATTCGGCGGTCCGATGGACCACGTCCCGATGATCCTGCAGCCCGGCATCCTGACCATGGCCTGGGGCAGCGTCGTGCACCAGATCGCCGCCGGGCTGGGCGTGGAGCTGGAGAAGGTCGAGGAGTTCTACGAGCGGGTCCCGGCCACGGAGACCTTCGACATCGACAGCGGCACCATCGAGGAGGGCACGGTGGCCGGGCTGCGCTTCGAGCTGCGCGGCAAGGTCGACGGCAAGGACGCCATCGTGCTCGAGCACGTCACGCGCGTCCACGACGACGTCGCCCCCCACTGGCCCCAGCCGGCCGGCAAGGGGTGCTACCGCGTGGAGATCACGGGAGAGCCCAACTACACCGTCGACCTGCAGCTGCTCGGCCGCGACGGCGACCACAACACCGCCGGGCTCAAGGCGACCGCCATGCGCATCGTCAACGCGATCCCCGCAGTCGTGGACGCCGAGCCGGGCCTTGTCACTTCGCTCGACCTGCCGCTCGTCACCGGCAAGGGCCTGATCGGGGCCTGAGCCTCACCCGTCGATGACCACACATCCCACGCGCCGGCGCGTTCCGCTAGCGCAGCAGCAGGCGGACCGCGACGTCCATGGAGCGGGTGACGTCCTCCGCCGGGGTGCGACCGGTGACCCAGCCCATCAGGGCGGAGAGCCACACGTCGGAGATGACGCGCACGATGGCTGCCTCCTCCTCGGTGGGTTCACGCGCCACGTCGGTGCCGTCGATCGCGTGGGTGATCATCGCGGTCAGCTTCATGCCGACGTCGTGGATCTCGTCAGTGACCGACGCATCGGCGAACATGAAGGCCCGGGTAAGTGCCTCGGTCAGCCGTGGCTGCTCCTGCAGGGCCTTGGTCGTTCCGCCGAGCACGCGCATGACGCGGTCGGGCGCGGTCTTGCCCGGCACCGGACGGCTGCGCGTCTGCTCCTCGGCACGCTCGAACCGGTCGCCCAGGGCCGAGACCAGCAGGTGGATCTTGGAGGGGAAGTAGCGGTAGAGCGTCCCCAGCGCGACCCCCGCCCGATCGGCGACCTCGCGCATCTGCACGGCGTCGAACCCGCCTTCGTCCGCCAGCGCGAGGGCGGCGGCGAGGATGCGGCGGCGACGTTCGCGCTGGGCGCTCGAGCCGGGCGTCTTGGTCGCAGTGCTCACCATGTCAGTATCTCCTGTCCGGGATCGTCGCCACGATCGGCACGCCGACCGTCGATATGATTGAAACACGTTCTATGGCCGGGAGGCGACGCGGATGCCGATCGCAGTGACGCGCGACCACCTCGAGCTGAGCGCCACGTTGCGCAGCTGGGCGACGGCACTCGGTGGACCCTCTGCGGTGCGCGAGGCCGAGGTCGACCCGCAAGCACCGTTCGACAAGGAGTGGCAGTCCGTCCTCGAGCTGGGTCTGCCCTGCATCGCACTCCCGGCGGAGCACGGTGGCGGCGGAGGCGACCTGCTCGACCAGCTGGTCGCACTCGAGGAGGCGGCCCACGGCCTGGTCCCCGGGCCGATCCTCGGGACCACCCTGGGCGGCCAGGTCGTCGACGATCCCGAGGTTCGTCGTCGTCTCGCCGGCGGCGACAGCATGGCCGTGGCACCGTCCGGAACACTCACCGTCGACGAGTCCGGCGCACGCGGAACTCTCGACGCGGCGCTCGACGTCGTGGGCGCCCGCTGGCTCCTCGCGCCGTCCGGCGACGACTGGGTGCTCGTCGATGCCGCCGGGTGGACGGCCGAACCCGTGGTCGGGCTCGATCTGTCCCGCCGCTCGGGGCGGGTTCGGGTCGAGGCAGCGGCCGACGTCGTGACGCCGCTGCCGCACCTCGACACCGCCCGCGTGCGCCGCGTGTTGGTCGCCCTGGCGTCGGCGGAGGCGGCCGGGGTGGCTCAGTGGTGCCTGGACACGGCCGTCGCCCACGCCACGGTGCGTGAGCAGTTCGGTGCACCGATCGGCTCGTTCCAAGCGGTCAAGCACCTCTGCGCCGTGATGCTGGAGACCACGGAGTCGATCGCCGCCGTCGCGTGGGACCTCGGCGTCGCTGCCGTCTCGGGCGAGCCGGACCAGGCCGACTTCGCCGCGGACGTGGCCGCCACGGTGGCGCTCGACGGAGCCGTGTCCGTCGCACAGGACTGCATCCAGGTGCTCGGTGGCATCGGCTTCACGTTCGAGCACGATGCCCACCTGTACCTGCGGCGGGCCATCTCCCTGCGCACCACGGTCACCGCGACGACCGGGGGTAGTGAGCGGAGCGCGGTGAGCCTGACCCGTCGCGCCGTCGACGGTCAACGTCGCGCCCACGAGATCGACGTCGACGGTGCGGACGTCGAGGTTCGCGCGGACACCCGTGCCGCGGTGACCGCCATTGCCGCACTGCCCGAGCAGGAGCACCGATCCGCCCTGGCCCGAGCCGGCTTCCTGGCACCGC
Source organism: Aeromicrobium sp. CTD01-1L150 (assembly GCF_041951745.1). Taxonomy (GTDB): domain Bacteria; phylum Actinomycetota; class Actinomycetes; order Propionibacteriales; family Nocardioidaceae; genus Aeromicrobium. The sequence goes on along the minus strand of NZ_CP169555.1, from coordinate 2,238,793 downwards.
ACTGGCCGCGACCCTTCGGCCTGGACGCTGGCCCGGTGGAGCAGCTCGTCGTCGACGAGGAGCTGGCCCGCGCCGGTCTGACCAGACCCGACCTCGCCATCGGTGGCTGGGCGGTGCCGACGATCATCCAGCACGGCACGGACCAGCAACGTGAGCGGTTCGTGATGCCGACGCTGCTCGGTGAGATCGCCTGGTGCCAGCTGTTCAGCGAACCCGGAGCGGGTTCGGACCTCGCAGCGCTCAGCACCCGTGCCGTCCGCGCCGACGGCGGCTGGCGGCTGACCGGACAGAAGGTGTGGACCTCCCTCGCACAAGAGGCGGACTGGGCCATCTGCCTGGCGCGGACCAACCGTGAGGCGCCCCGCCACCGCGGGATCACCTACTTCCTCCTCGACATGGCGAGCGCCGGCATCCAGACACGCCCGCTGCGGGAGATGACCGGCGACGCCATGTTCAACGAGGTCTTCCTCGACGACGTCTTCGTCCCCGACGAGTGCGTCGTGGGCGAGGTGGACGGCGGCTGGAGGCTCGCCCGCACCACACTGGCGAACGAGCGCGTCGCCATGGCCGGCACGAAGCTCGGCCAGAGCACCGAGCGCGCCGTGCAGCTGGTCGGCGACCGCGCGGCTCAGCCCTGGCACGACACCGATGTGGCACGAGTCGGCCACCAGGTGGCACTGGCCACGGTGTGCCAGCTGCTCGGCGTCCGCTCGACGCTTCGCTCGATCGCCGGTCGCGGTCCGGGACCGGAGTCGAGCGTCGCCAAGCTGCTCGGTGTCCGCAACCGCCAGGACGCCTCCGAGCTCGTCGTCGACCTGCACGGTCCGCAGGCCCTGCTCGCCGACGATGCGGCCACTGCCGCAGACGTGCACGAGATGCTGCTGACCCGGTGCCTGTCCATCGCCGGGGGCACGACGCAGATCCTGCGCAACGTCGCCGCCGAGCGGATCCTTGGCCTACCGCGCAGCTGACCGTGCGGTGCCACCAGTCACGGGCCGATCGCGATCCGGACCTGTTCCTCGGGATCACTGACCTTCACCCGCGGACGGCCGGCGGCCTCGCCCTCGGCGCGCTCGTGGCCGTCCAGTCGCCGCCAGCCGGCGAGGTCGACGAAGGTCGTGGACCGCTCGCGCAGCAGTGCGTCGAACGACGCAGCGTCGCCCTCCGGGTCGGGCAGACGTCCGGCGCGGTAGTCGTCGAGAAGGGTGGCCGCCGTCTCGGCCGCGCAGGTCCGGTTCGTGCCGATCACGCCGGTGGAGCCGCGTTTCGCCCACCCGGTCGTGTACGTGGCCGGAACCGGTTCACCGGAGCGCGGGTCGAGCACGCGTCCCGCGTCGTGGGTGAACCGGCCCGCCTCGGTGTCGAACGGGACCTCGCCGACCGGGATCGAACGGTGGCCGGTGGCGCGCAGCACCAGTGCGGCCTCGAGCGTCTCGGTCTCCTTGGGCTCGCCAGTCCGGGCCAGCACCAGTGCGCTGACCTGCTCGTCGCCCAGCACCTCCTGTGGGGTGAGGCCGAACCGCAGCACCAGCCGTCTCGCGGCGCCGGTCTGAGCCTGGGCGGCCCGCCGCAGCAGCGACGCCTTCTGGTGGGCCGCGTACGTCGCCGCCGTCCGATCGCCGTCCTCGACGTCGGTCAGGGGATCGAGGTCGTCGGGGTCGACGACGACGTCGATGTCGGGATGGCTCACCAGGGACAACAGCTCGGGCGTGGTGAACGCCGCGTGCTCGGGACCACGGCGGCCCACGAGCACCACCTCGCGGATGCCGGACGCGGTCAAGGCGGCCAGGGCGTGCGGTGACATGTCCGAGGCGTCCCGCAGGACGTCCGGATCGGCCAGCAGGACCCGGGCGATGTCGAGCGCGACGTTGCCGTTGCCGATGACGACCGCTCGTTCGCCGGTCAGCGGGGGATCGAGGTCGACGTGGTCGGGGTGGCCGTTGTACCAGCCGACGAGATCGGCGGCTGAATGGCTACCGCGTAGGTCCTCGCCGGGGATGCCGAGCGTCCTGCCCTCGGGCGCGCCGGTGGCGTACACGACGGCATGGTGGTGCTGGAGCAGGTCGTGGTGGGAGACGTCCCGGCCGACCTCGACGTTGAGCCGCAGCGTGGTCCGCCGGTGGCGGGCCAGGGTGTCGAACATGTCCGTCGAGCCCTTGGTGGTGAGGTGGTCCGGTGCGACGCCGTGGCGCACCAGGCCGTGGGGCGTCGCGAGCTGGTCGAGAACCGTGGTCTCGACGTCGGCGACGCGGGTCTCGGTGAGCGCCTCGGACAGGAACCAGCCCGCGGGGCCGGACCCGACGATCGCGACGCGCAGGGGCACGTCCTGCTCGGTGACGCGCGGCCCGGGGTCCGGCGGCGGTGCGGGAGCGGGGATGTCACCGACCCAGCTGAAGTAGTCGGCATTGATCTTCTCGTACTCCCCGAGGTGGTCAGGGAGCTCGAAGTCGGTGTAGATCGCTGCGGTCGGGCAGACCGGCACGCACGCACCGCAGTCGATGCACTCGCCGGGGTCGATGTAGAGCATCTCCGCCGTGGCGAACCCCGGGTCGTCGGGAGCAGGGTGGATGCAGTCGACCGGGCAGACGTCGACGCATGAGGCGTCATTGCAGCACGACTGCGTGATCACGTACGTCATCGTCGACGGTCCCCGGCAGCCACGGCGCGCGCGACGGGTGCGTCGCGGGAGGCGACGTCGGTCGAGATGTCCGGGCACCGGGGACGGCGCTCGGTCGAGGGGGAGATCATGATCGCCCATACTAGAACGTGTTCCAGTTTTTATGAAGAGCTCGCCGCGAGCACCGGGCTCGACATCGCCGAGCCCTTCGTCGCGCGGTGCCACTGCAGCCAGCGCTGGGCCGCGGCGGTGGCGTGCTGGCTCCGGATCGAGGAGAAGACCTCGAAGGCGTGCTGCGCGCCAGGGAGCTCGGCATAGGTGACCGTCGAGCCGGACTGCTCGCGCAGCCTGGCCACGAAGTCGCGGGCCTGGTGCACCGGCACCAGGGAGTCGTTGCGCCCGTGGATGACGAAGAAGTCGGGCGCGTGCTCGTCGACGTGGGCCAGGGGAGAGGCCTTGACGAACTGCTCGAGATCGGTGCGGGGGTCCTTGCCGAACACGCGCGGGGCCAGGAAGCGGTCCCGCAGCGCGATCGCCGCGGGCCGCTCGGTGATGCCGGCAAGGTCGTAGACGCCGTAGAATGGAACGCAGGCCGACACGGTGGTGTCGGAGTCCTCGAACCCCGGCTGGTACTCCTCGAGGCCGGGGGTGAGCGCCGCCAGTGACGCCAGGTGGCCGCCGGCCGACCCGCCGGTGATCGCGACGTACGACGGGTCACCGCCGTACTGCTGGATGTTCTCGCGGACCCACGCGATCGCCCGCTTCACGTCGATGATCTGGGTGGGGAACGGGTACTTGGGAGCCAGGCGGTAGTTGACGGCGACGCAGATCCAGCCCTGCTGTGCCATCCGGTTCATCAGGATGAGGCCCTGCTGCTCCTTGGCGCCGATCGTCCAGGCGCCGCCGTGCACCTGGATCAGGACCGGCGCGTCGGTGAGGTCGCGGTCCTCGGGCCGGTAGATGTCGAGCCTGGCCTTGCGTCCGCCCTCGGTGTAGGGGACGTCGCGGATCCACTCGACACCGCGCTGCCGCAGGCGGAACGGCCGGGCGACCGAGCCTCGCGGCAGGCTCAGGTCCAGGGCGCCGGGGAGATCGAGTGAGTCGAGGTAGCTCTCACCGAGGTTCTCCCGGAGCGCCTCGTCCAGCTGGGTGCCGACCCGCCGCGAGCCGGCGATGGCCGATCCCAGCAGGCCAGCCACCGCGCCTGCGGCGAGCAGTCCCGCCCACGACACCCCGGACCGCTTGCGCCGCACGGTCAGCTCCGCAGCCGTGTCGACGATGCTCGCGCCCAGCAGGTGCGGTGCGAGCTCGCTGACCGGCCAGCCCAGGGCGAAGCCGGGGATCCCGGCCCATCCGCTCGGAGCGGGGCGGACGGCGTTCGCGGCCAGGGCGGCGAGCACGGCCTGGCGTCGGGCATATCCCTTGGACATCTGCGCACCCACCTCACCGCGGATAGAACGTGTTCCAATCGGCCTATAGTACCGATCATGGATCGGCTCAGTGGGCTGGACGCCAGCTTCCTGTACCTGGAGAACGGCGCTCAGCTGATGCACGTGTGCGGGCTCATCGTGCTCGACCCCGCCACGGTCCCCGGCGGCTATGAGTTCGACAGGTTCAAGGCCGAGCTGTCCCGACGTGTACGCGACGTCCCGATGTTCAACCGCAAGCTCAGGCTGGTTCCCGGTGGCATCGACTTCCCGCTGTGGGCGGCCGACGACGAGTTCGACATCGACCGGCACGTCCATCGACTCATCCTGCCGTCACCGGGGGGCGAGCGGGAGCTGTCGGAGCTGGCCGGACACCTCGCCGGCATCCCGCTGGACCGGTCGCGACCACTCTGGGAGATGCACGTCATCGAGGGTCTGGCGAACGGCCGGCTCGCCGTGTTCTCCAAGATGCACCACGCCGCGGTCGACGGCGTCTCCGGCTCGAACATGCTCTCCCACCTGTGCAGCCTGGAGCCCGATACACCACCGCTCGACGCCCCTGCGAGCGGCGGCGCAGGGGCGTCGGGCCGGGTGCCGTCGGACCTGGAGCTGGTCGGCCGCGGCATCGTGTCGACGCTCGCCAAGCCCTGGCAGCTGGCGCGGCTGGTGACGCCCACGGCGCGCTCGGTGGTGGAGACCGCGAGCCGGGCGCGCCGGGGGACGGCGATGGCGGCACCCCTGACCGCACCGCGCACATCGTTCAACCGGACCGTCACCGGCCACCGCTGCATCGCGTTCACCGACCTCCCGCTCGATGAGGTCAAGCAGGTCAAGGAGGCCGTGCCTGGCGCGACGGTCAACGACGTCGTGCTCGCGCTCGCCGGCGGCGCTCTGCGGCGATACCTTCTGGACAGGGGCGAGCTGCCGGAGGCGTCGCTGCTCGCGACCGTCCCCGTCTCGGTGCGAGAGGAGTCTCGGCGCCTCGGGGGGCGCAACAAGGTGTCGTCGATCTTCTGCCGGCTCGGTACCGACGTCGACGATCCTCGCGAGCGGATCGTGCAGATGTCGGTGGCGAACGCGAACGCAAAGGAGCACCATGAGGCGGTGCCGGCCGACACCCTCCAGGAGTGGGCCGAGTTCGCCGCACCGCGCACGTTCGGTCTGGCCGTCAGGCTGGTCTCCGACCTGAGGCTCGTCGAGCGAGCACCGGTCATCCACAACCTGGTCGTCTCCAACGTGCCCGGCCCGCCGATCCCCCTGTACTTCATGGGCGCCCGCATCGACGCCCTCTATCCGCTCGGCCCCATCTTCCACGGTGCCGGGCTGAACATCACCGTGATGAGCAACAACGGCGAGCTCCACATCGGCGCCATCGCCTGCAGCGAGCTGGTGCCCACGCCCGGAGACCTCGTCGACGCTTTTGCTGACGAGCTCGACGCGATGGGGGCGGCCATGCTCGACACCTGATCCGGGAGGGCTGCAACAGCGACGTCGGACAGTGTGCGACTCAGCCAATACTAGAACACGTTATAGTCTTGGCTGAGATCATCGCCACTTTCTGAGGAGGGCTCGTGGGTCCAGCAGGTGCGGAGGTGCGGCAGGAGGTTCGCTCCGTCATCGGGGACGTGCTCGAGCGTGGCGACGGGACGTGGCACGCGATGCGCGATGCCGGTCTGGTGTCCCTGGCTGCTCCCGAGTCGTTCGGCGGCGAGGGCCTCGGCCTGGGCGAGGTCGCCGTGCTGTTGCACGAGGTGGGTCGCCGGGCCAAGGACCTGCCCGTGTGGGAGACGCTGGCGTGCGGGTTGCTTCCCGTCGTCCGCTCCGGGTCACAGGAGCTTCAGAACGCGATCGTCCCGAAGGTGCTGGCCGGCGAGCTGCTCCTCGCGCCGGCACTCCGGGAGCGTGGCGTGGCGTTGCCTCGTCGCCCGGCCACGGCCTGTGACGAGAAGGCCGTCAGCGGCACCAAGGTCGGCGTCCCGGTCATGGACGGGACGACGCTGCTGCTCGTATCAGCCACACAGTCAGGCCCTGGGTCCGTCCCTGGTGCGGACCCAGGGTCCACGAGCGTCGTCCTCGTCGACGCCGGTGGTCCGGGCGTCGAGCGGGTGCTCACCGGCACCTCGCGGGGTGCGCACGAGGCGACCTACACCTTGACCGACGCCCCAGTGCTCGGGGTGCTCGATGCGGACGTCGTGCGGAGCCATGCGGTCGCCGGTCTCGCCGCGGTCGGCGCAGGCCTCGTGGAGGGAGCGCGGGACCTGACCTCCGGCTACGTCCGCCAGCGTCGCCAGTTCGGCCGGTCGCTCGCTGAGTTCCAGGCGGTCGCCCAACAGGTCGCGGACGTCTACATCGCCTCCCGCACGTTCACCCTGACGGCGCAGGAGGTCGTCCGCCGTCTGGATGCCGGGGACCCGGCCGGCGACGACCTGGCCGTCGCCGCTCAGTGGTTCGCCGACCGGGCGCCGAGCGTGATGCAGACCTGCCAGCACCTGCACGGCGGGATGGGCGTCGACACCACCTACCCGATGGCGGGCTACTTCGCCGGGGTGCGCGACGTCGCCCGGCACCTCGGCGGTCCTACGGCCCTCGCCGAGGTGCCGATCACCGAGACCGCCGGCAAGAACGCCGAGCTCACCTTGGAGCAGCGCACGTTCAAGCAGGAGGCACGCGGCTACCTGAGTGGTCTGGTCAGCGAGGAGGACGAGGACGAGATGCGCGCGGACCGTCACGGTCCGGCGTACCACCGGATCATCAAGCATATGGGCGCCGACGGGTGGCTGGGAGTCGGCTGGCCCACCGAGTACGGCGGACAGGGACGGGGCGGCACGGAACAGCAGGCGTTCGTCAACGAGGCGGCGCGCTCCGATGTGCACCTGCCGGCAGTCACCTTGCAGACGGTCGGGCCGACGCTGCAGGCGTACGGCACCGACAAGCAGAAGGAGATGTTCCTCGCCGACATCGTCTCCGGTGACGTGCACTTCGCGATCGGCTACAGCGAGCCCGAGGCGGGCACCGACCTCGCGTCGTTACGCACCACCGCCCGACGCGAGGGCGACCACTACGTGGTGAACGGACAGAAGATGTGGACCACCGGTGCCCATGTGGCCGACTACGTGTGGCTGGCCGCGCGGACCGACCCGGAGGCCCCACCGCACCGCGGCATCTCGGTGCTCATCGTCGACACCCGCGATCCGGGCTTCTCCAGCACCCCCATCGTCACCAGCGACGGCTCGCACCACACGAACGCGACGTACTTCCACGACGTCCGGGTCCCGGCCGACATGCTGGTGGGTGAGGAGAACCGCGGTTGGCAGCTGATCACCACCCAGCTCAACCATGAACGCGTCATGCTCGGTCCGGCCGGGCGGATCGAGGGCCTTCGTGACCGGGTCCTGGCCTGGGCCGAAGGCCGCACCGCCGATGACGACACACCGGTGCTGCAGGTTCCGTGGGTCCGCGACACGCTGGCCCGCGCGACGGTCTCGTTCCGCGTCAACGAGCTCCTGAACTGGGCAGTGGCCGGCGGAACAACCGGGGACGGCGATCCCGGGGCGGCGAAGCGGACCGTCGCGGACGCGTCGACGTCGAAGGTGTTCGCCAGTGACGAGGTGCAGCGGCTGGGGCTGGCGCTGGCAGACGTCGTCACCACCTACGGCGACCCGGCCGACCCCGAGACCGCTCGCCTGGTCGACTACCTCGACGCCACCAGCAAGCGCAACCTCGTCCTCTCCTTCGGCGGCGGTGTCAACGAGGTGCAGCGCGAGCTGATCGCCATGTTCGGGCTCGACCTGCCCAAGGTGCCGCGATGAGTGACCTGCAGGAGCGCATCGAGGCGATCACGGCCCGCGGCGACAGCTTGCCCCGTGAGGGCCCGGATCCGGTCAACGAGCCGATGATCCGGCACTGGGCCGAGGCGATCGGCGACGCCAACCCGCGGTGGCGCCCGGGACCCGACTGCGAGGCACCACCGGCGATGGCGCAGGTGTGGACGATGCCCGGACTCAACGCCGAGCGCCCGCCGGGGGAGCCGTTGTGGGACACGATGGTGGCGCTCGACGAGGCGGGCTACACCTCCGTGCTCGGCACCAACTGCGACCAGACGTACGCTCGGGCCCTGCGGCCCGGTGAGAGGCCCCGCATCAGCTCGCGGCTCGAGTCGGTGGTCGGCCCCAAGGCAACGGCCGTGGGAGAGGGCTACTTCGTCACCACGCGCAACAGCTGGTTCGTCGGCCCGACCGATGCGCCCGAGGAAGTCGCCACGATGACCTTCCGGGTCCTGAAGTTCATACCGGGCACGGGCCGGCCCACGGTGGACCGGACCGAGGTGGTCCGACCACTGGTCAACCGCGACTCGGCCTTCTTCTGGGAGGGCACGGCCGCGCACGAGCTACGGATCCAGACGTGCAATGTGTGCGGCGAGCTGCGACACCCACCGGGTCCGGTGTGTCCGTCGTGCCACGCGATGGAGCGCGGCCACGTGGTCGCGTCCGGCCGCGGGCGGGTGCACTCTCACCTGGTGCACCACGCACCTGCCGTCCCGGGCAAGGAACTTCCGTTGACGCTCGCACTGGTCGAGCTGGAGGAGGGCGTTCGCATGGTCGGCGCGGTGAGTGACGGCGTCGAGATCGGTGATCCGGTCGAGGTCTGGTTCGACCGGATCGATGACGACCTCACGCTCGCGCAGTGGCGGCCGCTCGGTGCCCCGGCGCAGGACGCGCCGCAGGAGGTTGCGTCCGACCTCCCGGTCTGGGAGCTGGCGATCACGCCGACCTTGGTGGTGTCCACGGCGCTGGCCACCCGCGACTTCCAGGACGTGCATCATGACCGCGATCTTGCACAGTCACGCGGCAGCGAGGACATCTTCCTGAACATCCTGACCACGACAGGACTCGTACAGCGCTACGTCACCGACTGGGCGGGTCCTCGCACGCAGGTGCTCTCGTGCGCGCTGCGGCTCGGCGCTGCGGCGCACCCGTACGACACGCTCCGGTTCACCGGCGTCATCGTCTCCGAGACCGACGGCGTGACGACGATCGACGTCACCGGCCGGGTCTCGCGCGGCACCCACGTGGACGCCCGGCTCGAGGTGCGTCTGCCATGACGAGGAACGTGGTTTCGATACGCGGCGACGTGCTCGTTCCTCACCGTCGTCACTACTCAACCACCGAGTCGTTGCGCAAGCTTCACGGTGGTCGAGTGGGGGAGACCGCCCGCGGCCGAGCCCGTATCGAGACCCACTTCGATGCGCGGACGGGGTACGTGGTTTCGCTCCGTCGCGGCTACGCCCCTGGTGCGACGGCTCCATTGCCGTGGGACGCTCGTTCCGCCCCCAAGCACGCCCCCACTCGCTGCGCTCGCGGGAGGTACCCCCACGCAGAGCTCCGTGCAGGGAGGTGCCCCCAGCTGCCCACGGCTACTCAACCACCGAAAATGTTGCGCAAGCTTCACGGTGGTCGAGTAGCACGCGAGTGCAGCGAGCGGCGTATCGAGACCACGTCGACGCACGGATGCGGATCTCTGGAACGAAGCACTCCGGGACCTTCCGTACCGACCACGCAACCGATGAGCGAGGCGACATGAACGTGTTCAGTGGGGCGGCGGCGATCGCTGGGATCGGCGCGACCGAGTTCTCCAAGCAGTCGGGACGCTCGGAGCTGCAGCTGTCGGCAGAGGCCACCCTGGCAGCGCTCGCAGATGCCGGGCTCGCGGCCGGCGACGTCGACGGACTGGTCACGTTCACCATGGACACGTCCTCCGAGATCGCGCTGGCGCGTGAGCTCGGCATGGGTGACCTCCGGTTCTTCAGTCGCATCAACTTCGGTGGTGGGGCGGCCTGCGCCACCGTGCAGCAGGCGGCGATGGCGGTTGCCACGGGCGTCGCCGACGTCGTCGTGGCCTACCGCGGGTTCAACGAGCGCTCCGGATCACGCTTCGGTCAGGTGCAGGCCGGTGCGGCCGGACAGGTGAACACCAACGGTCTCGACAACGCCTGGACCTACCCGTACGGCCTCTCCACACCCGCAGCCACGGTGGCCATGCAGGCGCGCCGCTACATGCACGAGTACGGGGCGACCTCCGAGGACTTCGGCCGCGTCGCGGTGGCCGACCGTCGGCACGCTGCCACCAACCCGAACGCGTTCTTCCACGAGCGCCCGATCACCCTCGAGGACCACCAGGGCTCACGGATGATCGCCGATCCGCTGCGTCTGCTCGACTGCTGCCAGGAGAGCGACGGGGCGGTCGCGATCGTTGTCACCTCCACCGAGCGTGCCCGGGACCTGAGGGCCGGAGCGGTGCCGATCGTGGCTGCCGCGCAGGGCAGTGCTGCCGACCAGTTCGTCATGACGTCGTACTACCGCGACGACGTCGGCATCCCCGAGGTCGGCGTGGTGGGGGGTGAGCTGTGGCGGCAGTCCGGTCTCGCCCCCGACGACATCGACACCGCGGTGCTCTACGACCACTTCACGCCGTACGTGCTCATGCAGCTGGAGGAGCTCGGCTTCTGCGGCCGCGGCGAGGCCAAGGAGTTCATCGCCGACGGTGCCATCGAGATCGGCGGCCGGCTCCCGATCAACACCCATGGCGGGCAGCTCGGAGAGGCCTACATCCACGGCATGAACGGCATCGCCGAGGCGGTGCGCCAGATCCGCGGAACGTCGGCGAACCAGGTTCCCGAGGCCCGGCACGTGCTGGTCACGGCCGGCACCGGCGTGCCGACCTCCGGTCTCATCCTCGGCGGGTCGTGAGAAGGCGCATCGTCGCAAGTTCGGCGGCGGCGCGGTCGAAGGTCACGGTCTCGGTGCATCCGGCGGCCGCGCCGAGCTCACCGACCAAGGCGTCGACCATCTCGGCCGGTGCGGTTCGAGAGCTTCGGACGGCTCGGTGGACAGAGTCCGCTTCCTGGATGCGCAGCTCCCGCGTGCTGAGCATGCCTTCGACGATGACGAGGATCTCATCGGCCGGCACACGGTAGGCGTGACCGAGGACCCAGATGAGCTCGCACAACACCACGAGTGAGACGAACCCTGGGTCGTCGTCCGTGAGCGTGTCGATGACACGTTCCGCTTCGTGTGCCTGTGCCTCGTCGTCCTGGGCGAAGTAGCGCACCAGGACGTTCGTGTCGAGACCGATCACTGTCGCGATCTCTCGACCGCTGCAGCAGCCACGGCTTCGTCGATCTCCTCGAGGCTGACAGTGCGGCCTCGTGTCTGGACGACCCCTTTGAGGTCCTTGATGCTGCGGGATGCCGGGACGAGCTCGTACGACCCGTGACTCGACGCGACGAACTCCACACGGGAGCCAGTCTCGAGACCGAGCGCCGTGCGCACTTCGCGTGGAATGGTGATCTGCCCCTTGCTGGTCACCTTCGCCGTCGCCATGCCAAGATCTTACCACTGATCCTGTTCCTTACTTATAGGTAAGGGATCTGAGTCAGCGATGAACAACCAAGCAGTCGGCGAGGGCCGGGCGAGCGTCGTCGCCGACGCTCGCGGTCACCACGATGCCCCGGGCTCGTCCCACGCGTTCACCGAGAGCGTCTCTCCCGGAAACACGACGCCGGCGAAGCGGGCCCGGTAGTCCGGGACGGTGGCCGCGGTGCTCTGTCCGCGGCCTCCGCCCCAGCCGCCCTCGCCGCGTACGAAGATCGAGGATCGGACACGCCACAGCTCGGTGCCGCCGGGATCCTTGGCCACGCCTTCCTGCCAGATGACGGCGGCCTTCCGCTTGTCCCAGACGTCGGTGATGCGCGTCGTCAGTGTGGCCGACCCGGACGTGGGCAGTGGCCCGCCGACGTGCACCTCCTGGGCGCCGTGCACGACCTGGGCGAGGTTGATGTCGCACCCGGGAAGGTCGAGGCTCGGTGTGTCAGCTCCGCGGAACGTCGGTGAACCAGGTCCCCGAGGCCCGGCACGTGCTGGTCACAGCCGGCACCGGCGTGCCGACCTCCGGGCTGGTCCTCGGAGGCTAGGCCCGCCGGGCCAGGACGCAGAGCCAGCCGGTCTCCCCCTCGGGGACGGACCGCTGTGTCCATTCCGACCGGAGTCCGGCCCCTGCCAGGGCGGTGACGAACTCCGCCTCGGACCAGAGCGAACGGTAGTAGCGACAGCCGGAGCCCCCGACCTCCCAACCGGCGCCCGCGCCCAAGGGGACGGACACGAGGAACCGGCCGTCCGGGCGCAAGGCGCCCGCCACCTTCACCAGCACCGCGTTCAGATCGTGCGGCTCCACGTGCTGAAGGACGTGCAGGGTCACGACGGCGTCGTAGGGACCGCCCAGGTCGTCGTGGATCACGTCCAGCCGGCCGACCTCCTGGCCGCGGGCGCGTTGGAGCTCGATGAACGCCTCGGTGAGGTCGGTACGGCGAACCGTCAGTCCGGCCTCCTCGAGAAAGTCGGCGTCCCACCCGGGGCCGGAGCCGACCTCCAGGGCATGACCGCTCGGGACCGCCTCGGCAAGACGCGTGAGCCCGCCGGACAGGACCAGAGCGCCCGCAGTCTCCTGGGCATAGTCGACAGCGATCCGCTCGTACGACTCGACGGTGCGGGCATTGGGTGAGGACTCCATGCTGCCGAGCCTAGGGCGCGGACCGGATCAACGTCTGGTCACGAAGCAGTCGGCGAGGGCCGGGCGAGCGCCGTCGCCGACGCTCGCGGTCACCACGATGCCCTCGGGCTCGTCCCACGCGCTGATCGAGAGCGTCTCTCCCGGGAGGACGACGCCGGCGAAGCGGGCGCCGAAGCTGTCGACGGCGGTGGCGTCGCCGTCGAGCAGCAGGTCGATGACCTCGCGCAGCACGATGCCGTAGGTGCACAGTCCGTGCAGGATGGGTGCGTCGAACCCGGCCGCCCTGGCGAACTCCGGGTCGGCGTGCAGGGGGTTGCGGTCGCCGCACAGGCGGTAGAGCAGTGCCTGTTGCGGCGTCACCTCGTACGTCGTGGAGGCGTCCGGAGCCCGATCCGGGACGGTGGTCGCGGTGCTCTGTCCGCGGCCTCCGCCCCAGCCGCCCTCGCCGCGCACGAAGATCGAGGATCGGACACGCCACAGCTCGGTCCCGTCGGGATCCTCGGCCACGCCTTCCTGCCAGATGACGGCAGCCTTCCCCTTGTCCCAGACGTCGGTGATGCGCGTCGTGAGCGTGGCTGACCCGGACCTGGGCAGTGGCCCGCCGACGTGCACCTCCTGGGCGCCGTGCACCACCTGGGCGAGGTTGATGTCGCACCCGGGAAGGTCGAGGCTCGGTGGTTCGGTGACGTGGAACGTCGGCGCGACGACGGCGAAGCTCGGTAGCACCTGGAAGGCGGCGCTGGTCTCCAACGTGTAGCTCAGGTCCTGCGCACCGACGGCGAGGTGGTAGAGCAGGACGTCGCTGCTTGACCACCTGAACTCCTGGCGGCCGACCTCGGCGCCGATCGCGACGTCCGGATCGATCGGCATCAGGTTGTTCCTCGTGCGATGTCCTCGGCGGCCAGGTAGCCGAACGTCAGTGCGGGCCCGATGGTGGCGCCGGGGCCCGCGTACGTGCGTCCCATGACGGCAGAGGAGCAGTTGCCGGCGGCGTACAGCCCATCGATCGCCGATCCGTCCGGACGCAGTGCGCGGCCCCGTTCGTCGGTGACGATCCCACCCTTGGTGCCGAGGTCGCCGGGGACGATCTTCACCGCGTAGAACGGGCCCTGGTCGATGCTGTGCAGCGACGGGTTCGGCTGGACGCGCGGGTCGGCGTAGTAGCGGTCGTACGCACTGTCGCCGCGACGGAAGTCCTCGTCGACGCCGGCCACGGCGAAGCCGTTGAAGCGATGCACCGTCTCCACGAGTGCATCGGCCGGCACGTCGATCTCGGCGGCGAGGTCTGCGAGCGTGTCGGACCGCTTCACGGTGCCGTGCTTGTACCAGCGTCCGGGGAAGGGCTGGCGCGGCGACAGGCCTGCGAACAGATAACGGTTGCGGTAGCGCTGGTCCACGATCATCCACGCGGGCACGTGCGAGACCCCGGTGGCCTCGCCGGCATAGATCTCGTGGGTCGCCTCCACGTACGGCAGGGCCTCGTTCATGAACCGGCGGCCGGCCGAGTTCACGATGATCGAGCCCGGCAGGTTGCGCTCGGCGAGGCAGAACCAGGCGCCGGATGGCAGCGGGATCGTCGGTCCCCACCACGCATCGTCCATCAGGTCGGTCGCCGCGCCGACGGCGACGCCGGCCTCGATCCCCGCGCCGGTGTTACTGGCGGCCGCCGTGCTCCATGCGGCGTCGGTGGGCGAGGGCAGGTGCTTCTCCCGGAGGGCCTCGTTCTTCTCGAACCCACCGGAGCCGAGGATCACTCCTCGCCGGGCGCGGACGACGATCTCGGTCCCGTCGTGATCAGCCCCGCCCCTGACCACCCTGACCCCCACCACGCGGCCGTCCTCGACCACCAGTGCGGTGAGCTCGGTCTCGTAGTGCACCGGCACGCCGGCATCCATCAGACCCTTGCGCATGCTGATGGCGAGCGCATTGCCCATCGCGTACATCCGACGTCGCCGCATCGTGTCGATGGCCTTGTTGAGCAGCACGCGCAGCATCGTCAGGGGCCCGCGCAGCGTGCGCAGACCGAGGTTGATCTTGCGGAAGTCGGCCTGCGTGACGATGAAGTTCGGTGGCGCCTTGGTGTAGGCGGGGCAGAGGCGTTCGAGCTCGTCGCCGATGATGTGGCCGTCCATCGGGACCGGCTCCACGCTGCGACCCTGCGCCCGTCCGCCCGGCTCCTCGGGCAGGTAGTCGGAGTACTCCGGGACCCACCGGAACCGCACCGGGGTCTGCTCGGTCAGGAAGTCGACGACCTCTGGGCCGCGGTCGAGGAACGTGTCGCGTCGCTCCTTGGGCACGACGTCACCGACGATGGCGTCGAGGTAGCGCTTGGCCTGCTCGGCATCGTCGGCATCGACCTGCCCGGCGTCACGGAGTGCCTGGTTGCCGGGCACCCAGACCCCGCCGCCGGAGCGGGCCGTCGACCCGCCGAAGTACGGGCTCTTCTCGATGACGACGGTGTCGAGGCCGTGGCGTGCGGCGGCGAGGGCGGCCGTCATCCCGGCACCGCCGGCTCCCACGACGACGACGTCGCACGTCTGTTCCATCGGTCCTCCCGAGGGCCTTCAGCGGGCTTGACTTTCGCAAAACTGTAACACGTTCTACCATGGCTCCATGCTCTCCGCCGAGGCGCGACGCGATGTCGCGAAGGTACTGGCCAGTGCCGAGCGTGAACGGAGCCCGGTGCCGCCGCTGCGTACGACCTGGCCGGACCTCGACGTCGTCGACGCCTACACCATCCAGCTGCTCAACATCGCCGAGCGCCGCGAGGCCGGTGCGACCGTGCGCGGCCACAAGGTGGGGCTCTCCTCCCTGGCGATGCAGGAGATGATGGGCGTCGACGAGCCGGACTACGGCCACCTGCTCTCCGACATGGAGATCCCGGCCAGCCCCGGCGGGGGTGCCGGGCCTGGGGGCACCTCCCTGCACGGAGCGCAGCGTGGGGGTACCTCCCGCGAGCGCAGCGAGTGGGGGCGTGCGTGGGGGAGGACGGCGAAGAACACAGTCTCCGCGAGCCGGTACTGCATGCCGCGCGTGGAGGTGGAGGTCGCCTACGTCCTCGGCAAGACCCTCCCGGGCCACGGATGCACCGAGGCTGACGTCATCGACGCGACCGACCACGTCACCGCGGCGATCGAGCTGATCGACTCGCGCATCGCCGGCTGGGACATCAAGATCACCGACACCATCGCCGACAACGCCTCGAGTGCCGGCTTCGTCCTCGGCACTGCCCGCGTCGACCCCGCCACTGTCGACCTCACGATCATCGAGGCGCGGCTGCTGCGTGGTGGCGAGGAGGTGGCGGCGGGACGCTCCGACGCGGTCCTCGGCGACCCGACGACGGCGGTCGCCTGGCTCGCACGCAAGGTCGCGTCGTTCGGCGTGACCTTGGAGGCAGGGCACGTGATCCTGCCCGGCAGCGTCCACCGGGCCGTCGACGCCGCCGCCGGCGATGAGTTCGAGGCCGTGTTCGCCGACAGTGTCGGAACCAGCTGGGGCAGCGTGCGGCTGTCCTTCACCGAGTAGGGGAGATGTGATGACCCGCAAGGTCACGGCCGCCATCGTCGGTCCCGGCAACATCGGCACCGACCTGTTGTACAAGCTGCTTCGCAGTGCCGCTGAGGGCGGGTTCGTCGAGCCGCGCTGGATGATCGGCGTCGACCCGGCCTCCGAAGGGCTCGAGCTGGCCAGGCAGCGCGGTGTCGAGGCGTCGCACGAGGGGGTCGACTGGCTGCTCAAGCAGGACGAGCTCCCCGAGATGATCTTCGAGGCGACGTCCGCGTCCGTGCACCGTGCCTACGCGCCGCGATACGCCGAGGCCGGCATCCGCGCGATCGACCTGACGCCGGCCGCGGTCGGCCCTGCCGTCATCCCTCCCGTCAACGGCGAGGAACACGTGGGGGCCGGGAACGTCAACCTGATCACCTGTGGCGGTCAGGCGACCATCCCGATGGTGAGCGCCGTCTCGCGGGTGACGCCCGTGTCCTACGCCGAGATCGTGGCGTCCGTCTCGAGTGCGTCGGCAGGACCTGGCACCCGGGCCAACATCGATGAGTTCACCCGCACCACCAGTGCCGGGGTGGAGACGATCGGCGGCGCGCAGCGGGGCAAGGCGATCATCATCCTCAACCCCTCCGATCCTCCGATGATCATGCGCGACACCATCTACTGTGCCGTCGCGCCCGATGCCGACCGCGATGCCGTCGCTGAGTCGGTGGTGCAGATGGTGCAGGACGTCCAGCAGTACGTGCCCGGCTACCGACTGCTCCAGGACCCCCAGTTCGACGACGCCACGGTTCCGACGCAGGGTCCCATGGGGGAGACGACGGTGCCGGCCACGAGGGTGAGCATCTTCGTGGAGGTCGAGGGCGCCGGCGACCACCTGCCCCCGTATGCCGGGAACCTCGACATCATGACCGCCGCGGCCACGAGGGTCGGCGAGTCGATCGGCAAGGAGATGAGCGCATGACCGCGTCTGTGACCGGCCTCGACGAGGGCCTGGACGTGCTGGAGCGAACCTGGTCGCAGACCGACCCGTCGAGCGACCTCGACCTGCGACTCACGGACACCTGCCTGCGTGACGGCTCGCACCACAAGCGGCACCAGTTCGTGCCACAGGAGGTCCGCGACATCGTCGGCTCGCTCGACGCCGCGGGCATCCCGGTCATCGAGGTGACCCACGGTGACGGTCTGGGTGGCTCGTCGTTCAACTACGGCTTCTCCCGCACGCCCGAGCAGGAGCTGATCAAGCTGGCGGCCGAGACGGCATCCCGGGCGCGGATCGCCTTTCTCATGCTGCCGGGCGTGGGCACCAAGGACGACATCCGTGCCGCCCAGGGCAACGGTGCCCAGATCTGCCGCATCGCCACCCACTGCACGGAGGCGGACACGTCGCAGCAGCACTTCGGGCTCGCCCGCGAGCTCGGCCTCGAGACCGTCGGGTTCCTGATGATGGCCCACACCCAGCCGCCCGAGGCGCTGGCCAAGCAGGCCCGCATCATGGTCGATGCCGGGTGCCAGTGCGTGTACGTCGTCGACTCCGCGGGGGCGCTGGTCATGGAGGGCGTCGGTGACCGGGTGTCCGCGATCGTCGCCGAGATCGGCGACGTGGCCACGGTCGGCTTCCACGGCCACGAGAACCTCGGCCTCGGCGTGGCGAACACCGTGATCGCGGCCCGTTCCGGTGCCACGCAGATCGACGGTTCGGTGCGGCGGTTCGGGGCCGGTGCCGGAAACACGCCGCTCGAGGCCTTCATCGGCGTCGCGGACAAGCTCGGGTGGAGGACCGGCGTCGACTTCCTGCAGGTCGTCGACGCTGCTGAGGACATCGTCCGCCCGGCCATGCCCGAGGAGTGCACCCTCAACCGGATGACGCTGATGATGGGCTACGCCGGCGTCTACTCCTCCTTCCTCAAGCATGCGGACCACGCGGCGCGGCGCTATGACGTCTCCGGTGCGCAGATCCTGCTCGAGGCCGGCCGTCGTCAGCTCATCGGGGGCCAGGAGGACCAGCTCGTCGACATCGCGCTGCAGCTGAAGGTGGCGAGGGAGCGCGAGTAGCGCCGCAGTCACCGGAGGGGCAGATGGACTTGGTACTAGAACATGTTCTAGTATTGGGGAGAGACTTCGAAGGAGCTGCGATGACCCAGGATGTGCTCGACGGTGTGCGAGACCTGCTGCCCACCCTCCGTGAGCGCGCGGACGAGACCGAGCGACTGCGCCAGGTGCCGGACGCGTCCGTGAAAGAGCTGGAGGACACCGGCTTCTTCCGGATGCTCCAGCCGCAGCGGTTCGACGGGCTGGAGGCCGACCCGATCGACTTCTACACCGCGGTCGGCATGCTCGCGTCGGCCTGCGGCTCGACCGGCTGGATCTCGTCGGTGCTCGGCGTCCACCCGTGGCAGGTGGCCCTGTTCCACGACGACGCACAGCAAGCCGTCTGGGGTGAGGACACCTCCACACGGCTCAGCTCGTCCTACGCACCCACCGGCAAGGCCGTCGTCGCTGACGGGGGATACCTCCTGCAGGGACGGTGGAGCTTCTCCTCCGGGTCGGCCCATGCGACGTGGGTGCTCCTCGGTGGACTCGTGACCGACGAGCAGGGACAGGTCGTCGACTTCAAGACCTTCCTGGTGCCGCAGGAGAAGTACGAGGTCGTGGACGTCTGGGACGTCGTGGGTCTGGCCGGCACGGGCTCCAACGACATCGTGGTCGCCGAGACGTTCATCCCCGAGGAGTTCACCCTCTCGATGAGCGACACCGGCCGCTGCCGCGGCCCCGGTCAGGAGCAGAACCCCGGCGAGCTCTACAAGCTGCCGTTCCACTCGCTGTTCACCACTACGATCAGCACCCCGATCATCGGCATGGCCCGCGGGGCCTACGCCGAGCACGTCGAGATGCAGCAGGCCCGCGTGCGTGCGGCCTATGCCGGGGAGAAGGCTGCCTCGGACCCGTTCGCCGCGGTGCGCATTGCTCGGACCTCGAGCGAGATCGACGCCGCGTGGGCGCTCACCATGGCCAACATCCGCGAGGAGCAGGCGCTCGTGGCCAAGGGCGAGAAGATCCCGCTGTCGTTGCGGCTGCGGGTCCGGCGCGACCAGGTGCTCGGGACACAGCGCGCGATCGATGCCATCGATGAGCTCTTCGAAGCCTCGGGCGGACGGGCGCTGGCCAACGGCACCTACCTGCAGCGGGCCTGGCGAGACGCCCATGCCGGCCGCGTGCACGCCGCCAACGATCCTGAGCGTGCGCTGCAGATGTACGGCATGCACGAGTTCGGTCACCAGGTCGACCCGGGGATGTACTGATGGCCGGTGCTGTCTCACGCGAGTCAGTGCGCCGGTCCGCCCGAGCCGGCGACCTCACCCTGAACTACTACGAGGCCGGGGATCCGACGCACGTCGGCGGCGGACTGCCCCTGGTCATGCTGCACGGGGGAGGCCCAGGCGCCTCGGCGTGGTCGAACTTCGGCTCCGCTCTGCCGGGCTTCGCCGAGAACTTCCGCACGCTGCTCGTCGACCAGCCCGGGTTCGGGCAGAGCGACAAGCCCCCGGTGGTCGGCAACTACTTCCGGTTCGCGGCCGAGGCCGTGAAGGACCTGCTCGACGAGCTGGGCATCGACCGTGTCCACCTGCTAGGCAACAGCCTCGGCGGCGGCACTGCGATGCGGTTCGCGCTGCTGTACCCCGAGCGCGTCGGCCGGCTGGTGCTGATGGGACCGGGCGGGCTGTCCCTGAACCTCTTCCACGCCGATCCGACCGAGGGCGTCAAACGGCTCATGGAGTTCGGCGGCGCGCCATCGCAGGAGGCACTCCGGGCCTTCATCTCCACGATGGTCGTCGACCAGAGCCTGGTCACCGACGAGCTCGTCGCCGAACGATTCGCCGATGCGACCGCCCCGGGTGCCCAGGAGGCGATGGCGTCCATGGGCATGTCGTTCTGGGCCCCGGACACCTTCGAGGACGGCCTCATCTGGCGCGACGCCCACCGGATGAAGCGACCGACCCTGCTCACCTGGGGACGTGAGGACCGGGTCAACCCGCTCGACGGCGCATTCGTGGCCCTGAAGATGATCCCGCGCGCCTCGCTGCACGTCTTCCCCAACTGTGGCCACTGGGCGCAGATCGAGGCGGCCGAGGAGTTCCGAGAGGTCAGCACCGCCTTCCTGGCGCGCCATACCGAGAGGAGTACGTCGTGATCGACATCAAGTCGATGGGCTATGCCCGCATCGCCAGCACGGACCTGCCGGCGTGGCGCCACTTCGGGACCAAGGTCCTCGGGCTCGCCGAGGGGCGTGGGCCGAGTGAGGAGAACCTCTACTTCCGCATCGATGAGGTCTCCAGCCGGATGGTGGTCTTCCCGTCGGACGTGGACCGGCTCGAGTGCGTCGGCTGGGAGGTCGCCGACCACGACGCGCTGCAGGCGGCCCGCGAGCACCTCGGCAAGGCGGGTGTCGACTTCGCCGAAGGGACGCCCGAGGAGCTGACCGAGCGTCGCGTGCAGGAGCTGATCCGCTTCAGCGACCCGTTCGACAACGTCTTCGAGCTCTTCCACGGCATCACGTACGAGTCCCGCCCCGTGGTCACGCCGTACGCCGCCACGTTCGTGACCGGCGAGCAGGGCATGGGCCACGTCGTCATCCCCGTCGACGACGACGTGGAGGCGCTGCGCTTCTACCGTGACGTGCTCGGCTTCCGCCTGCGCGACTCGATGTCGATGCCCGGTGAGTTCGTCGGCAAGGAGCCCGGGTCCAAGGTCTGGCTCCGGTTCCTCGGTGTGAACCCACGACACCACTCGCTCGCCTTCCTGCCGATGCCCAACCCCAGCCGCTGCGTGCACATCATGTTCGAGGTCGAGAAGCTCGACGACGTCGGGCGGGCGCTGGAGCGGGTGCGCAAGCACCAGGCACCGCTGTCGGCTACCCTCGGCCGGCACATGAACGACGAGATGGTGTCGTTCTACGTCAAGTCGCCGGGCAACTTCGACATCGAGTTCGGGTGCGAGGGCCTCACCGTCGACGACCAGCGGTGGGTGGCCCGGGAGTCGACCGCGGTCTCGTACTGGGGCCATGAGTTCGGCCAGTCCGGCTGACGGGTGCCACGATGGAGCCCGTGACCGACGCCGACGTCCCGCAGGGCATGAATCCCGATGCCGCCGAGACCTGGCCGTCACGCGAGCTGATCGACTCCTACCTCGGGGCGGACCATGAGACGTTCGCGTGGCGTCCCGGCGAGGTCGTCCAGATCGACGGAGAGGCCGCACAGGCTGCCGCGTTGGCCTTCCGCGACGTGCTCGGGCGGTACGCCAGCGGAGTGACCGTGGTGACCACGATGCACGGCGACACCCCGGTGGGTATGACCTGCCAGTCGTTCACCAGTGTCTCGCTGGACCCGCCGCTCGTGGCCTTCCTGCCGATGAAGACGTCGCGCGCCTTCGCGGCGATCCGGCTGTCACGCCGGTTCTGCGTGAACTTCCTCGCGGCCGAGCAGACCGAGGTGTCGAACCAGTTCGCCTCCCGGGCCGAGGACAAGTTCACCGGCGTCGCCTGGCAGCCGACGGACACGGGCATGCCGCGCCTCGACGGGATCGTCGGCTGGGTCGACTGCTCCGTCCATGCCGTGCACGAGACCGGTGACCACTACCTCGTCATCGGCGAGGTCGTCGCGCTCGGTGAGGGTGGGGCATCCAGTCCTCTGCTGTTCCACCGAGGCGCGTACCGCACCACCGACGGGTAGGTGCCGCAGGACGTCGCAGCCTGTGTTGCCTCGCTACCTGTGGATGACGACGTGCCCTTCCTATATATACTCGTATATAGAAGGAGGATGGCCATGGCGATCACGAGCATCGATCTCGACAAGGACCAGCTGGAGGTGGCGCGCCAGCTCACCGGGGCGACGAGCAACCGGGAGGTCGTCGAGTATGCCCTCGATCTGCTCATCGCCCAGAAGCGGCAGGTCGAGGTGGTCGAGGACATCATCGCGATGGGACCGGGCGACGTCGACGCCCCCGTGATTCACTACGATCTCGATCAGTGACGACGTACATCGTCGACCAGAGCGTGTGGTCGCGGGTCGAGCATGTTCCGGCGATCACCTTGCTTGTGCAGAGGATCGCGCGCGAGCACACGATCGTCACCTGTCCGCCACAGGTGCTGGAGTACTGCCACGCAGCACGGAGCCCGACCGAGTATCAGCGGCGCCGGGCACAGATGAACGCCTTCCTGGCACTGACGCGTCATCCCAGGAGCGCAGACGTGCTCGACCTGCAGCAGGCACTCTGGGACTCCGGACTGATGCGGGCCGCCGGAGCCGTCCACGTGCTGATCGCCGCCTACGCCGTCGCCAACGACGCCACGATCTTGTCTGCGGACCGCGACTTCGACGCGCTGTCGCAGGCGAGTGGCGGCCGTGTCAGACATCAACGAGTCGACGTCATCTGAGAAGAAGAACAGTGGAGCCCCGGGCGTCAGGAGATGAGCGCCGACCGGTGGTCCTGGGGGCGGCCGAAGAGCTGCTGCAGGGCCTGGGCGCGCTTGAGCACGAGATGGGCGTCGTGCTCCCACGTGATGGCGATGCCGCCGTGCATCTGGATCGTCTCGGCCGCCACGGCCATGGCGGCCTCGGAGCAGTAGGACGACGCAGCCGCGACGAGCACGTCGGCATCAGGAGCGTCGTGGACGTGGGCCTGCACGGCCGCCCAGGCGCCGGAGCGTGACATCCGGACCCTGACCAGCATGTCGCTCATGCGGTGCTTGAGCGCCTGGAAGGAGCCGATCGGGCGTCCGAACTGCTCGCGCTCCTTGGTGTACGCGACGGTCATGTCGAGGCCTCGCTGGGCGCAGCCGACCTGCAGCGCCGCGGTCGCCAGGGTGCCGACGCGATGAGCCGCCGTGAGGACGTCGGCGGCGTCCAGCGTGATGGGCGTGGCAGGGACCGAGTCGAGCTCGAGCGTCGCGAAGCCGAGGGTCGGGTCCATGCCGGAGCAGCGCGTGCGGGTCAGCCCGCGCTCGGACGGGTCGACGCGGAACAGGCCGACGTCCTCTCCTCGGGCGCCGTGCCGGGCGGCCACCAGCACGATGTCGGCGACGTCGCCGACAAGGACCGGATCGATCGTTCCGCAGAGGACGTCACCGCTCCAGGTGACGCCGATCGGTGAGTCGGTGGGCCCGGTGACGCCGGACCAGGCGAGGGTCGCCACGGCTCCTTCGGCGATCCTCGGCAGGGACTCATCGTCCGCTGCCGCGGTGGCCACCAGGGACGACAGCAGTGGTGAGGGAGCCAGGGCGTGGCCGAGCTCCTCCAGGATGACGTGGGCCTCGGCCAGGGTGAACCCGGCGCCACCGTGCTCCTGCCGGATCGGGAGGGCCGGGGCGCCGATCTGGTGGCAGAGCATCGCCCACAGGTCGACATCGAAGCCGTGCGGTTGCTCGAGTGCCCGGCGTACGGCCCGGCTGTCGGAGTGCTTCGCCAGCAGACTGCGGACGCTGTTCGCGAGCTCGACATGCTCAGGTGTGGGG
Source organism: Aeromicrobium sp. CTD01-1L150 (assembly GCF_041951745.1). GTDB lineage: Bacteria > Actinomycetota > Actinomycetes > Propionibacteriales > Nocardioidaceae > Aeromicrobium. Next base: position 2,215,170 of record NZ_CP169555.1, on the reverse strand, counting down.
ACAAGGGTTGTTCCTTCTGCCGCCCGTGGCCCGGCATCCCCGCCGGGTCCTTGCGCCGTCCGTGGTCCGGCGCCCCCGCCGGTCATCGCGTCTCCAGCAGGTCGGCGAGGAGCCGCTCACGGTGGTGGGCCGGAGTGCCCCACGCCGGGATCAGTGCCCGGATACGCAGCAGCCACAGACTCAGGTCGAGCTCGGCGGTGTAGCCGATCGCGCCATGGACCTGCAGTCCGACGCGGGCAGCGCGGTTCGCCGCCTCGGCCGCCTGGACCTTCGCCGCCGACACCGCCCGAGGCTTCGGATTCACGGCCGCGCCGTGGACGAGCGGCCGGGCGAAGTCGAGAGCGATACGCACATCCGCCAGCTGGTGCTTGATCGCTTGGTACGACCCGATGGCCCGCCCGAACTGGGAGCGCTGCTTGACGTGGGCGACCGAGTTCTCGAGCACCCGCTCGCCCGCGCCCAGCAGCTCGGCCGCCGTGGCGAGGGCAGCGAGGTCGAAGGCGGCCGTGAGGTCACCGTGCTCCACCGGATCGCCCGCAGCGACCTCGAAGAGGTGCCGGGACCGGTCGACCGATCCCTGCTGCTCCTGCACGGTGGCGCGCCGGAGCCTCGCGTCAGCGACGGCATAGACCTGGTTCACGACGTCGGCGTCGGTCGCGAACGGCACGTGCGGCGGCACCGCCACCGTGGCCATCGATCCCGAGAGGTCGACATCGGGCAGTGCCACCGGGAGGAAGGCGGCGGACTCGATCCACGGGCCGGGGACGGCGTGGCGGCCGAGCGCCTCGAACGCGACGCAGACCTCGACCGGCGTCGCCTCCGTGGCCAGGGACGTGACGCCGAGACCGGCCAGGCGGGACCACAGCGCGAGCCCGGGGCGATGGTCGCCGTCCGACCAGGAGCGATTCGCCCCCGCGGTGTCGGTCCGGGTCAGGAGGTCCTCCAGGGAACGGGCGAACCCGGTCTGCTCCGCCGTCAGCTCGAACCTCATGCGCGCCGCTCCCCGCGTGGTTCCTTGGGCAGTCCGAGGATGCGCTCGGCGACGATGTTGCGCTGGATCTCGTTGGTGCCGGCGTAGATCGGCCCGGACAGGGAGAACAGGTACCCGTCCGTCCAGGGAGACTCGATCTCGCCCTGCGGACCGAGCAGGTCGAGCGCGGTCTCGTGCAGGGCGACGTCGAGCTCGCTCCACCAGACCTTGTTCACCGATCCGGATGCACCCACGTCCTGACCACCGGCGAGCCTGGTCACCGTGCCCCACGTGTAGAGCCGGTACGCCTCGGCACGCAGCCAGGCGTCCACCACGCGCTCGGAGAACGCCGGTTCGCCGGTCCGCGCGTGCAGGTCGAGCAGACGGTCGGCGGCAGCACAGAACCGCCCCGGTGAACGCAGCGACAGGCCCCGCTCGTTGCCTGCCGTGCTCATGGCGACCCGCCAGCCCTCGCCGGGCTCGCCGAGCACATCGGCATCGGGCACGAAGACGTCGTCGAGGAACAGCTCGGCGAACCCGGCCTCCCCGTCGAGCTGGGCGATCGGACGGACCGTCAGGCCCTCCGCGTCGAGCGGGAAGCAGAAGTACGTCAGGCCTCGGTGCCGCTCGGCATGCGGGTCGGAGCGGAACAGTCCGAACCCCATGTGCGCGTAGGCCGCACGCGACGACCAGGTCTTCTGTCCGTTCAGCAGCCAGCCGCCGTCGACCTTGCGCGCGGCGGAGCGCAGCGACGCGAGGTCGGAGCCGGCCTCGGGCTCGGACCACGCCTGTGCCCAGATCGTCTCCCCGGTGGCCATCGACGGCAGCCAGCGCTGCTGCTGGTCCTCGGTCCCGTGCTCGAAGATGATCGGCGCGAGCAGGAAGATGCCGTTCTGTGAGACCCGCCCGGGGGCGCCGGCGCGGTAGTACTCCTCCTCGAAGAGCACCCACTCCACGAGGGACGCGTCGCGGCCGCCGAGCTCCTCGGGCCACGAGACGACCGACCAGCGGGCGTCGGCGAGGCGACGCTCCCACTGCTGGTGGGCGACGAACCCGGGGGCGGTGTCCATCGACGGCAGTGGCTCGGTCGGGACGTTGGCGCTGAGCCAGGCCCTGGCCTCCTCGCGGAACGCCACCTCGTCGGGGGAGAGGTCGAGGTTCACTCCTGCTCCCTGTTGCCTCGGGCCATCGCCTTGGCGTCGAGACCACCGAGCGAGTCATCGGCCGTCTCGGCGTTGTGGGCGTGCGCGAAGTGGTGCAACCCGAACACCGAGTCCATCCCGGTCCGCATGCCCTGGGCGTCCTCGGCCTGGTTGACCGCCTTCTTGGTGAGCGCGAGGCCGAAACGCGGCATCTGCGCGATGCGTCCGGCGATCGCCGTCACGGTGTCCTCCAGGTCCTCGACCGGCACCACCTGGTTGACCATGCCGAGCGACAGGGCGCGTTGGGCGTCGAACCGGTCACCGGTGAAGAGGAACTCCTTGGCCGCGCGCGGGTTCATCACCCACGGGTGCGCGAAGTACTCGACGCCGGGGATGCCCATGCGCACCACCGGGTCGGAGAAGAACGCGTCGTCGGAGGCGACGATGAAGTCGCACGCCCACGCCAGCATCAGCCCGCCGGCGATGCAGGCGCCGTGCACCTTGGCGATCACCGGCTTGGGCACCTCTCGCCAGCGCCGGCACATGCCCAGGTAGACCTCGGACTCCCGGGCGAACCGCTGGTCCCCGCCCTCCTTGTCCACGTGGTCCCACCAGAGCACGGCCTTGCGATCGAAGCTCCGGTCCACGTCGCGACCGGGTGTGCCGATGTCGTGGCCCGCGCAGAAGTGCTTGCCGTTGCCGGCCAGCACGATGACCTTGACCGCGGCGTCGTCCGTGGCCCGTTGGAACGCGGCGTCGAGCGCGTACGTCATCTGCGAGTTCTGCGCGTTGCGGTACTCCGGCCGGTTCAGCGTGATGCGTGCGACCTGGTCCTCGACCTCGTACGTGACGACGTCCTCTTCACTCACGGCGTGCTCCTCTCGCTGGATTCGCGCAGTTCGTTCTTCAGCACCTTGCCGGACAGGTTCCGGGGCAGGTCGCCCACGAACACCACCTCGCGAGGCACCTTGAAGTTGGCCAGTCGTTCACGGGCGAACGCGACGACCGCTTCCTCGTCCGGGCCCCGCTCGGTGTGGTTCCCGTGGCGGACGACGAACGCCTTGCCGACCTCGCCGAGGCGCTCGTCGGGAATGCCGACGACGGCGACGTCGATGACGCCGTCGAGGCGCGTCAGCGTCTGTTCGACCTCGGCCGGGTAGACGTTGAAACCACCGCAGATGTACATGTCCTTGAGGCGATCGGTGATGCGCAGGTACCCGCCCTCGGTGAGCACACCGACGTCGCCGGTGTGCAGCCATCCGTCGGTGTCGATGGCGCGGGTGGTCGCCTGCGGGTCGTCGAGGTAGCCGAGCATCACCTGTGACCCGCGCAGCAGGAGCTCGCCCTCGGCCCCGGCCGGCAGGTGCTCGCCCGTCTCCGGATCGGCGATCGCGGTCTCCATGCCGTCGATGGCGCGACCGCACGTGGTGGCCACGGTCTCGTCGCTGTCGCCGCGGCGGCACATGGTGGCCACGACACACTCGGTCATCCCGAACGCCGTGATCACCAGGTCGAAGCTGAGCTCGGCCTGCAGCCGCTCCACCAGGGTGACCGGAACGTTCGCGGCACCGGTGTTGGCGAACCGTAGCGACGACGTGTCGGTGGTGGCGAACGCAGGCGACTCGAGCAGTCCCAGGAAGATGGCAGGAGCACCGGGAACCATCGTGATGCGCTCGGACGCGATACGGGCGAGGGCGGCGTCCGCGTCGAACGTCGCCATGGGGTGGAGCGAGCAGCCGTGCAGGAGGCCGACGAGGATGCCGACCTTGTACCCGTAGGAGTGGAAGAACGGGCTGATCACCAGGTAGCGGTCGGCGGAACTGACCTCGCCGACGGCGCTCCAGCTCGCCGCCGCGGCCACGGTCTGCCGGTGCGCGCTGAGCACGCCCTTGGGCCGGCCCGTGGTGCCGGAGGAGAACAGGATGTCGGCGACGTCGTCGGGGCGGACGGAGTCGGCCGCCGTCTCGACGGCCTCGAGATCGGCGGCGGTCACGGCGGCGCCCAGCGTCTCGAGGTCCGCGAGAGCGACGATCGACCCGCCCGGGTCGAGCGAGCTGAGGTCGCGGATCTGGGTGCGGCCCAGGAACCCGTCGTCGACGACGACCAGGCTTGCGGCGGTGCGCTCCACGAGGTCGGCGACCTCATGAGCGGTGTAGCGCGAGTTGGCGGGCACCAAGATGGCGCCGGCGTAGGTGGCCGCGAGGCCGGCCATCGCCCACTCGATGCTGTTCGGTGCCCAGAGCAGCACGCGGTCACCGGGCTGCACCCCGTAGCTGCGGTACAGCGCCGCAGTGTGCCGGACGAGGTCGTGCAGTGCGGAGAACGTCACGGCGCGGCCGTCCATCACGTACGCCGGCGAGTCGCCGAAGCGCTGGGCGGCGCGGCGGACCAGCGCGGGGACGGTGTCGGTCACGGATCCTCCACACGGGGTTCGGCGGCGAGAAACGGGCAGCGTATCGGAACAAGCAAGTGCTTGGTAGGCTACCTTATGTGAGCCCCATCGAGAACACCGTCGTCTGCGCCGACGAAGGGACCTTCCGTGAGGAGGTACGCACCTGGCTCTCCGAGCACCTGGCGGGCGAGTGGGGGGCGCTGCGCGGTATCGGCCGCTCCGGTGGTGCTGAGCGGGCCTATGCCGAGCGTCGCGCGTGGAACCGGCATCTCGCCGAGCACGGGTGGACCTGCCTCGGCTGGCCGGTCGAGCACGGCGGTCGCGGACTCAGCCTGGCCCACCAGGCGATCTTCCACGAGGAGTACGCCAGGGCGGACGCCCCGGAGACCGTGAACCACCTCGGTGAGCAGCTGCTCGGCCCGACTCTCATCGAGCTCGGCACCGCCGAGCAGAAGGCCCGATTTCTGCCGCCCATCCGTGCGGTCGATGAGCTCTGGTGCCAGGGCTACTCCGAGCCGGGTGCCGGCTCGGACCTCGCAGCGGTCAGCACCCGTGCGGTGCTCGACCGCGGTACCGGTGATCAAGCGGCCGACACCGAGGGGGAGTGGGTCATCGACGGACAGAAGGTCTGGACGTCGTGGGCGCGCGAGTCCGACTGGATGTTCGTGCTCGCCCGCACCGAGCGAGGCTCGTCACGCCACCACGGACTCTCGTTCCTGCTGGTACCGCTCGACCAGGACGGCGTCGAGGTCCGTCCGATCAAGCAGATCACCGGTGGGTCGGAGTTCAACGAGGTGTTCTTCTCCGGGGCTCGCACACCGGCATCCATGGTCGTCGGTGAGGTCGGCGACGGGTGGCGCGTGGCGATGACGCTGCTCGGGCTCGAGCGTGGTGTCTCCGTGCTCGGCCAGCAGGTCGGGTTTGCGCGCGAGCTCGGCGACCTCGTCGAGCTGGCTCGCAGCAACGGCGCTCTCGACGACCCGGTACTTCGGGACCGGCTGGCCGCCCAGCGTGCCGAGCTCGAGGTGATGCGGGTCAACGCCGTCCGCTCCCTCACCGAGAAGACTCCTGGTGCCGACAACGTCGCCAAGCTCGTCTGGGCCGCCTGGCATCGCCGGCTCGGCGAGCTGGCCATGGAGGTCCGGGGCGCTGACTCCCTGACGGCGAGGGGCGACGACGGCGATCTCGACCGGTGGCAACGACTCTTCCTGTTCTCTCGCGCTGACACGATCTATGGCGGAAGCGACGAGATCCAACGCACCATTCTCGCCGAGCGCGTGCTCGGCCTGCCGAAGGAGCCCCGCCCGTGACAGTCACCAGACCTGAGCAACCCACGCCCCAGCAGGTGCCGGGGCACGATCTGCTGCTCGACAAGACCGTGGTGGTGACCGCGGCGGCCGGAGCGGGCATCGGTGCTGCGGTGGCCCGTCGCGCGCTGGAGGAAGGCGCCGGTACGGTCGTGGTCAGTGACACCCATGAACAGCGTCTCGCCAGGACCCAGGAGTCGCTCGCGACGGAGTTCGGTGCCCACCGGGTGCGCTCCCTCGCGGTCGATGTCACCGCAGAGGAGCAGGTGCAGGCCCTGCTCGACGTGGCGGACGAGCACGGGGGAGTCGACGTGATGATCAACAATGCCGGTCTCGGTGGAACCGCCGATGTTCTGGAGATGGCCGACGAACAGTGGGCGCGGGTCCTCGACATCACGCTGACCGGCACGTTCCGATGCGTCCGTGCGGCCGGTCGCCGGATGCGCGCCGCCGGCACACGCGGGGTCATCGTCAACAACGCCTCCGTGATCGGATGGCGCGCCCAGGAGGGGCAGGCGCACTACGCCGCGGCCAAGGCCGGAGTGATGGCCCTGACCCGGTGTGCCGCCCTCGACGTCGCCGGCCACGGCATCCGGGTCAACGCGGTGGCACCGTCGCTCGCGATGCACCCCTTCCTGGAGAAGGTCACCAGCGACGAGCTGCTGGCTGAGCTCAAGCAGCGTGAGGCCTTCGGTCGGGCGGCCGAGCCGTGGGAGGTCGCCAACGTGATGGTGTTCCTGGCATCGGACTACTCGACGTACATGACGGGCGAAGTCGTCTCGGTCTCGAGCCAGCATGCCTGAGTCGACGAGCCCAGATCCGGCGAGCCGGGGGACCGGCCGGCGCAAGGAGCTGCTGGAGATCGCCGGCCGGTTGTTCGCCGAGCGCGGGTTCCGCAACACGACCGTGCGCGACATCGCTGACGCCGCCGGCATCCTCTCGGGGAGCCTGTACCACCACTTCGACTCCAAGGAGTCGATGGTCGATGAGCTCCTGGACGCCTTCCAGCGCGAGCTGTTCGATGAGTACGACGCGATCCTCGCCAGCGACCGCACGCCCCTGGCCAAGCTGGACGCCGTGGTGCGGACGTCGTTCGCCGCGATCGACCGGCATCACAGTGAGGTCGCCATCTTCCAGAACGACGCGGCCTTCCTGGCCGGGTACGAGCGTTTCGGCTACCTCGATGAGCGGAACGAGCGGTTCCGTGCGTTGTGGATCGACCTGCTCCGGGAGGCCGTGGCTGCCGGTGAGCTGCGCGCCGAGCTCGACGTGGAGCTGGTCTACCGCTTCCTGCGCGACACCGTGTGGGTGGCGGTCAGCTGGTACCGCCCGGGCGGCAAGCTGTCGGCCGACGAGGTCGCCTCCCAGTACCTGTCCATCCTCCTTGAAGGGATCGCCGCAGATGGCTGAGGCATTCATCATCGACGCCGTCCGCACACCGGTCGGCAAGCGTGGTGGATCGCTCGCCGGGACCCACTCCGCGGACCTGGGTGGCCACGTGCTCAGGGCACTGGTCGAGCGCACCGGGGTCGACCCGGGTGCGGTCGATGACGTGGTCATGGGCTGCTGCGACACCATCGGATCGCAGGCCGGTGACGTTGCGCGGACCGCGTGGCTGGTGGCCGGGCTTCCGGATCACGTGCCGGGGGTGACCGTCGACCGGCAGTGCGGCTCGTCGCAGCAGGCCGTGCACTTCGCCGCCCAGGCGGTGATGTCGGGGACGCAGGACCTGGTCGTCGCCGGGGGTCTGCAGAACATGAGCGCCGTCGAGATCTCCGCGGCGATGCTGGTCGGTGGCCAGTACGGATTCAGCACCCCGTTCGCGGAGTCGCCCGGCTGGCAGCAGCGGTACGGGGCTCAGGAGATCAGCCAGTTCCGCTCCGCGGAGATGATTGCCGAGAAGTGGGGCATCGACCGCGAGCAGATGGAGGAGTTCGCCCTGGCGTCGCACGAGCGGGCGCGGACGGCGATCGCCGACGATCGCTTCACGGCCGAGATCGCTCCGGTCGGTGCCTTCGCGACCGACGAGACGCCACGCGAGACGTCCCTGGAGAAGATGGCCGCGCTGGAGCCACTGGAGGTCGGAGGCCGGATCACCGCCGCCGTCGCCTCGCAGATCAGTGACGGCGCCAGCGCGATGCTGGTGGCGTCGGCGCAGGCGGTGCAGGACCACCAGCTCACTCCTCGGGCCCGGGTGCATCACCTCTCGGCGCGTGGCGACGACCCGGTCTGGATGCTGACCGGTCCCATCGCCGCGACCCGCCACGCGCTCGCCAAGGCCGGCCTTGGCGTCGATGACATCGATCTCTTCGAGTGCAACGAGGCGTTCGCGTCCGTGGTGCTGGCCTGGATGGCCGAGCTCGACGTCCCGCACGAGCGCGTGAACGTCAACGGTGGCGCCATCGCCCTCGGCCACCCCATCGGGGCCACCGGCACTCGTCTGATGACGACCCTGCTGGGGGAGCTGGAGCGTACCGGTGGGCGCTACGGGCTGCAGGTCATGTGCGAGGGCGGTGGGCAGGCCAACGTCACGATCATCGAGAGGCTGTGACTGCCACCTAGTCCAGCGCCTTGCCGGCCTTCTGCAGCGTTGCCGCGGCGTCGGTGACCACCCGGTCGATCAGCTCCTCGCAGGAGGGGAGGTCGTCGATGACGCCGACCACCTGACCGGAGGCAAGGACACCGGCGGTCGGGTCGCCGTCGACCAGACCGGCCTTGAGCATCATCGGGGTGTTGGCGGCCAGTGCGAGCTGAGTGAGGGTGCGCCCCTGTGCCTTGCGCATCGCCCGGCCGTCCACGGCGAGCTGCCTGAAGGACAGGCCCGCCGTCCGCTTGAACTCCAGGGTGCGACGCGCCGTCGGGAGGATGCGCCGCAGCCCGGACGATCGCTCGACGTCGTCGACGAGGTCCGAGCGCAGCATGCGGTGCGGCATGCCGTCGACCTTCGAGGTGACCACCGTGTCGTCAAGCCCTGCCGACAGGTAGCGCTGCTTGACGGCGTCCGGGACGCGGCTGTCGGCGGTGAGCAGGAACCGCGTGCCCATGCCGACACCGGCCGCACCGTAGGCCAGCGCTGCGGCCAGGCCCCGACCGTCGAAGAAGCCGCCGGCCGCGATCACTGGGATGTCGACGGCGTCGAGGATGGTCGGGAGGAGCAGGGTGGTCGGGACCGGCCCGGTGTGGCCGCCACCTTCGCCTCCCTGGATCATCACGGCATCGGCGCCCCAGGAGGCCACCTTCACGGCATGCTTCGCCGCGCCGACGCTCGGGATGACGACGATGCCGTGCTCTTTGAGCCGAGCGATCAGCTCAGGCTTGGGAGCGAGTGCGAACGAGGCCACAGCCACGTCGTGCTCGATGAGCAGTGTGCAGCGGTCCGGAGCGTCGGCTGCGTCCGCACGTAGATTCACCCCGAACGGGGCGCCGGTGCGCTCCTTGACCTCGATGATCGCCCGTTCGAGCTCCTGCAGGGTCATGGTGGCGGACGCCAGGATGCCCAGACCTCCGGCTCGGGCGGTGCCGCTGACCAGGCTCGGACCGGCGACCCAGCCCATGCCGGTCTGCACGACGGGGTGCCGGACCCCGGTCAGCTCGGTCAGGGGGGTCGTCAGCAGCTGATCGATCATGGCTGCGGGACTTCCTTCTCGCGGAGTCTCTTCGGGTCGAGCAGCTCACGGATCAGGACGATCTCCTCGGCACTGGGGTCGCGGGTCTCCGGGATCTCTGCGGCGGCGTGGATCTCGCACCCACTGGCAGCGTGGACGTCATCGACGGACACGCCGGGATGCACCGAGACCAGCCGCATGGTGTGCTCCGGTCCGCCGAAGTCGAGCACGCCGAGGTTGGTGACGAGCCTGTGCACCTGGTGGAACCGGGTCGCTGCCGGGCCGGTGGCCTCCGCACGGGCACGGCCGACACCTGAGACCACGTCGACCTGGTCCACGACCGTCCGGGGTGAGTGCTTGGGCACCCAGTAGGACGTCTTGTTGTTCACGGTGTTCCCGGGTGCCCCGCGCACCCCGAGGAGTTGGCGGGTCGGCTGCTCCCACGAGCCGATGGCGGAGATGTTCTGGTTGCCGTGCCGATCGATCTGCGTGGCGCCCATCATCACGTGCCGCTTGCCGTAGGAGACCACCGACTCGAGCACGAGCCGGAACGGCATCCAGCCCTCGGTCACGTCGGCGGTCTGCCCGAGTGGCGGCGTGCCGCGCAGGATGCGGGCCTCGCCGTCGGTGAGCAACAGCTGCGGGTTCGAGGTGTTCTTGGCGAGTCGGGCGCCGAGCGTGGGGAGCAGGCCCATCGGGCTGCCCATGATCTCGCCGTCGTCGGCGAAGCAGTCCGCGATCGCGACGGCGCAGTACTCAGAACGGCTGACGTCAGACATCGGCTGACTCCTCGTGGAAGGCGGCGACGGCGCTCTGGTATGCATCCTCGTCCCCGGTCAGGAAGCGCTCGCGGAAGGCGGCCCAGTCCTCGGGCGACTTCGCGGCGGTTGCATACGCCCGTTGAAAGGACTCGTCCCGCTCGTACGTGGGCGAGCACGTCGTGAAGTGGGCGCCGTGCGGCGTCTCGACCACGCCCGCGACCATCGTGCGGTTGATGAGCAGGCTCTGCAGCGGCGCATCGACGGTCAGGCCGGCAGGGTCGATGATCTGCTCGGTCGACACGTAGGCCTCACGTGCTGCCATGCAGAACAGGTCGTCGAAGTACGGGTCGGGGCCGAGGTACTGGGCATTGCCCTGGGCGTCGGCACGGTTCATGTGCACGAGAGCGACGTCGAGCTCCAGGGGCGGCACGGCGACGAGCTCCTCGCCGTCGTCGTACGGCGAGGTGACCGTGCGCAGGCCCGGGTCGTGCTCGAGGACCGCCGAGCCGAGCCCGGCGCGCATCGGCAGGAACGGGACGCGCTGGGCGGCGGCACGCAGGCCGGTCTGGAACATGCCCTCGTCCCACTCGCGGAACTGCGCCGTGCCGTTCTGGCGGGCCTGGCCGAACAGCGGCTCGAGCGGGACGGAGTCGAGGGTCGCGAACGCATAGGTGACGCGACTGGCCTTGCCGGCGGACAGCAGGAGTCCCACGTCCGGTCCGGCGTAGGAGACGACGTGCAGGTCGGTGAGGTTGCTGCGCAGGATCGCACGCACGAGGGCCATCGGCTTGCGCCGCGACCCCCAGCCTCCGATGCCGAGGGTCATCCCGCTCTCGAGACGGCCCACCACCTCATCGATGGTCAGCTCCTTCGAGGGGGCCTTCATCGGCGAGCACCCGCTGTGCCGGTCTCGTCCGTACTGGCCCCGTGCCCACTCACGAACGTGTCGCGCAGCTCGTCGCTGACCCCCGACAGGTTGAGCTCCATGGTGAAGCCCTGCTCGAAGCGGTAGCTGGCGTTGACGTCCATCGGGTCGATGCCGTTGAGCGCCTCCTTCGCTGCGCGGATGACGCGGCCGTCCTTGGCGGCGACGTCGGCGGCGAGGCGGAGCGCCAGGTCGTCGAGCTGCGCGCGCGGCACGACCTCGTAGACCGAGCCGTGTTGGAGGAGGTCGGCGGCCGGGATGGTCCTGGCCGTGAAGTAGAGCGTGCGCATCAGGTGCTGCGGCACCAGTCGAGCCAGGTGGGTGGCGGCGCCGAGCGCACCTCGATCGACCTCGGGAACACCGAAGTAGGCGTCGTCGCTGGCCACCACGATGTCGGCGTTGCCCACGAGCCCGACGCCTCCGCCCAGGCAGAAGCCCTGCACTGCGGCAATCACCGGGACGCTGCACTCGTAGACCGCCTTGAACGCCGCGAAGCAGCCCTTGTTCGCTCCGATCAGGGCGTCGAACCCGGAGGTCTCCTGCATCTGCTTGATGTCGACGCCGGCATTGAAGCCCTTGCCCTCGGCGCGAAGGATCACGACCTTCGTGTCCGGGTCGTCACCGGCCTCGTCCAGCGCACCGGCGACGTCGAACCAGCCCTGCACCGTCAGAGCATTGACGGGAGGTCGCTCCATCGTGACGACTCTGATGCCGTCGCCGCGGAGCTCGGACGTGATGCTCGAAGTGACACTCATGGTTACCTACCTAACACTTGCTTGGTAGCCTATCAGTATGACTCTCACCCTGGACCTGTCCGGGCGCGTCGCCCTGGTGACCGGCGGCGCGCGAGGCATCGGTCGCGGCGTCAGTGCCGTGCTGGTCGAGGCCGGGGCGAGGGTGATCACCTGTGGACGCTCCGACGCCGAGCCCGCTCCGGGGACCGAGCACCGTGTCTGCGACGTCCGTGACGGCGACGAGGTGGCGGCCCTGGTCGAGGCCATCGTCGCCTCACACGGTCGGCTCGACGTGCTGGTGAACAACGCCGGTGGCGCGCCGTACGCCCTTGCCGAGGACTCCAGCAGGCGCCTGGACGACAAGATCCTGGGGCTCAACCTCGAGGCGGTGCTCGCCGTCGCCAAGGCCGCCCACGCCGTCATGCGGACCCAGTCGGACGGCGGGGCCATCGTGAACATCTCGTCGGTCTCGGCGGTGCGACCGTCACCCGGTACTGCGACGTACGGGGCCGCGAAGGCGGGCGTCGACTCCCTGACCCGATCGCTGGCGGTCGAGTGGGGGCCGCAGGTGCGCGTCAACAGCATAGACGTCGGGCTGTGCCGCACCGAGCAGACCGACGACCACTACGGCGGCGACGCTGCGGTGGCGGCGATCGAGGCGACCATCCCGCTCGGCCGGATGGCCGAGCCGCAGGAGATCGGCCAGGTTGTCGCCTTCCTGGCGTCCGACCTCGCGGGCTACGTCTCCGGCGCGAACCTCGCCTGCCACGGCGGTGGTGAGCCACCAGTGTTCCTGCACATCACGAAGGAGAAGTCATGACCATGCTCGAAGGCCGAATCGCCATCGTGACCGGAGCGGGCCGAGGCATCGGCAGGGCGCACGCGCTGGAGCTGGCCCGGCAGGGGGCAAAGGTCGTGGTGAACGACGTCGGTGTCTCGTTGGCCGGCGAGGACGACGGCGAGTCGCCCGCCGAGACGGTCGTCCAGGAGATCGAGGCACTCGGGGCGCAAGCGGTGGCCAATGACGCCGACGTCGCCGACTTCGGCCAGGCGGAGCTGATGGTGCAGCAGGCCGTCGAGACCTTCGGCGGTCTCGACATCCTGGTCAACAACGCCGGATTCGTCCGCGACCGGATGCTGGTCAACACGTCCGAGCAGGAGTGGGACGCCGTCGTCCGGGTGCACCTCAAGGGTCACTTCGCTCCGATGCGCCATGCCGCTGCCTACTGGCGGGCCGAGTCCAAGCAGGGTCGCCGGCGCGATGCCCGGGTCATCAACACGACCTCCGGCGCGGGCCTGCAGGGCTCCGTGGGTCAGGCGACGTACTCCGCCGCGAAGGCGGGCATCGCCGGCATGACGCTGGTGGCCGCCGCCGAGCTCGGTCGCTACGGTGCCACGGTCAACGCGATCGCCCCGGTGGCCCGCACCCGCATGACAGAGGGGGCCTTCGACACCTCGCAGATGGCACTGCCCGAGGACAATGCGCCGATCGTCGCATGGCTCGCCTCGCCCGAGGCCCATGACGTCACCGGCCGGGTGATCGAGATCGACGGCGGCCGGATGTGTCTGGAGCAGGGCTGGCGCCACGGACCCGAGCACGACCTCGGCCGCCGGTGGGCCACCGCGGAGGTCGGGCCTGCCCTGCGCGAGCTCATGGCCGAGGGCGTGGACCCCGAGCCCGTGTACGGTCTATCCTGAAACTAGAACGTGTTTCACTTCTCTGAAGGGTAGGACATGGGCGTCTTCGGTACCGACATTCTCGCGGGCAAGGTGGCCTACGTCGCCGGCGGCACTCGCGGCTTCAACCTGGCGATCGCCAAGCGGTACGCCCAGCAGGGCGCCAAGGTTGCGGTGATGAGTCGCGACGAGCAGCGGTGCGACTCGGCGGCCCGGGAGATCCGAGAGGCGGGTGGTGAGGCCATCGGCCTGCCGGCTGACGTCCGCGACTACGACCGGGTGGCCGAGACCATGCAGGAGACGGCCGAGGCGTTCGGCGGGCTGGACATTGTCGTCGCCGGCCAGGCGGGCAACTTCTACGCTCCCGCGCTCGGCATGTCGGCGGGCGGGTTCAAGTCCGTCATAGAGATCGACCTGCAAGGCACGTTCAACCTCTTCCGGGCGGGCTTTGAGCACCTGCGGACCCCGGGCGCCTCACTCATCGCGATCGGGGCGCCGGAGGCGGTGAAGCCGCTGCCGTTCCAGAGCCACGTCTGCTCGGCGAAGTCGGCGGTGAACATGCTCGCCAAGTGCCTGGCGATCGAGTGGGGCCCTGCAGGTGTGCGCGTGAACGTCATCAGCCCGGGACCCATCGAGAACACCTGGGGCATGGACAACGTCATCGCGACGAGTCCGGACCTGAAGGACCGCATCACCGAGGGTGTGCCGCTGCGCCGCTGGGGCTCGCACGACGACATCGCCGATGCGGCCCTGTTCCTCGCCTCGGAGGCGGCGTCCTACGTCACGGGCACGGTCCTGGACGTCGACGGGGGAGTGACGATCAAGTCCACGGGTCCTGCCGAGGGTGACGCTGTCGACTTCGCCGACAACCCTCGCTACACCGGTCCCCGCACGAGTCCCGCATGATCGAAGCGCTCAGAGTGAGGGACGCGGTCGGGCGGGGTCGTGTTGTCAGCGGATCCGCAGCTTGCGCATCAACCTGAGCGTGATCCGGGTCTGCCGCGCATAGGCCGCGTAGGTCTGGTTGCCCTGCGGCTCCATGACCTGCTTCTTGAGCGTCGCGATGTTCTGGGCGTCGGTGTACTTCAGCAGGCCCTGGTCGCCGTGCCTGGCTCCGACCCCGGACTGCTTCAGACCCCCGGACGGCGTGCCCTTGGAGGCGAACGCCGTCGCCAGGATGTCGTTGATGTTGACGTTGCCGGAGTCGATCCGGCGGGCTACGCGCATCGCCCGGTCCGGGTCACTGCTCCAGACGCTCGCATTGAGCCCGTACTCGGTGTCGTTGGCGAGCGAGACCGCCTCGTCCTCGGAGGTGAACCGGTACAGGCCCACCACGGGTCCGAACGTCTCGGTCGAGCCGGCGAGCATCTCCTTGGTGACTCCCTCGAGGATGGTTGGCTCGTAGAACGCCGGCCCCAGGTCGGGGCGGGCCTGTCCACCGGTGAGCACCGTGGCGCCCTTCGCCACGGCGTCGTCGACGTGGGACGCCACCCGGTCACGGTGGTCGACCGACACCAGCGAGCCGAGGTCGGGGCCGAAGTCGTAGGCGGCGCCGATGGTCATCGCCTCGGTGGCGGCGACGAACGCATCACGGAACTGCTCGTAGATGGAGTCATGCACGTACAGGCGCTCGATGTGCATGCAGATCTGACCTGAGTTGCCGAACCCGCCGAACAGGGCGGCGTGCACGGCCTCGTCGACGTCGGCGTCCTGCAGGACGAGCATGGGGTTCTTGCCGCCGAGCTCCAGGCAGCAGTCGATGAGGTGTTTTCCGGCGAGCTCGCCGATGATCCGACCGGTGTCGGTGGAGCCGGTGAACATGACGTAGTCGGCGCCTTGCAGGATGGCAGGGCCGACGTCCGGTCCCTCGCCACAGACGACCTGCACGAGGCCACGTGGCAGGCCGGCCTTCTCCAGGAGCTCCACTCCGAACAGGGGGGAGAGAGCGGTCTTGTTGTCCGGCTTGAGCACGACGCCGTTGCCGGCGACGAGCGCGGGAATGGTGTCGGAGATGCCGGTCGCGAAAGGGAAGTTCCACGGCGCGATGATCGCCACCACGCCCTTGGGGCGGCGCACCTCGACCGAGTGCGACAGCACCGGCACCGGACCGCCGTGGCGGCGGTCCTTGAGCAGCGACGGTGCGCGCTTGATGTAGTGGCTGGTGCCCATCGGCACGTCGCAGGTCTCCTCGAAGGCCATGCGGCGGTTCTTGCCGCTCTCGGCCTGGATGAGGTCGGTGATGCGGTACTGGTTCTTGACCACCAGCGAGTGGAACTTCTTGAGCACCTTGAGCCGCTTGCGCAGAGGCCACGACGCCCACACCCGCTGGGCTGCGCCGGCGTCGGCGTACGCCTTCGCGATGTCGTCGGCAGAGGACTGGGGCAGCTCGACCAGGACGTCGCCGGTGTAGACCTCGGTCAGCTTCCAGGTGTTGCCGGTGCTGCCGGGAACCCGCTTGACGAGGCTCTCCAACCGGTCCCTGGTGAGGTCCGTCGGTCGCTGCAGGGTTGTCGCGTTCATGCGGTCACGTCCTCAAAAAGCCCATAGTAGGACCGTGCCCGCATGAAGTGTCTGTTGTTCACTCGCTGGCGCTCGTTCATGCGATCACTCCTCGAAAAGCCCATGGTGGGAGCGTGCCCGCACGAAGTGTCTGTTGTTCACCCGCTGGCGCTCGTTCATGTCAGGATCAACTCCGCTGCCTTGTCGCCGATCATGATCGACGGTGCGTTCGTGTTGCCGCCGATGATGGTCGGCATGATCGACGCGTCGGCGACCCGCAGGCCCTCGACGCCGTGCACTCTCAGGTCGGGACCGACGACGGCTCGTTCGTCGACGCCCATCCGGCACGTGCCCACACCGTGGTACACCGTGGTGGCACGTTCCAGCAGCTCCGACCTCATCGCTGCAGCGTCGAGCTCGGCGCCCGGGTGCAGCTCGGCGGTCACGTTGCCGCCGAAGGCGGCGGAGCGCATGATCTCCCGGATGATCTCGATGCCCTCGAGGAGCACCTTGCGATCGCCCGGCTCGGCGAGGTAGTTCATGTCGATGAGTGGAGCGCTGGCCGGGTCGGTGGATGCGAGCCGCACGCTGCCGCGGCTGCGTGGATAGATGAGCGTGGACATCACGGTCAGCGCCGGTCGCCGATCGACCTCGTGGCGGATCGGTGCATCCTGGTTGGGCGACGGATAGGCCCAGGGCAGGACGTGGATCTGCAGGTCGGGCACATCGGTGGCCTGCGAGGTGCGCACGAACGCCACGGTCTCGAAGACCGAGTTCTCCAGGAACGAGCCGCCGCGCGTGAGCTCTCTGGCGAGGCCCCGTGCGAAGTACGTCGGGAGGCCCCGGTGGACGGCGTTGGGCATCAAGTACGTGGTCGGCACGAACAGGTGGTCCTGCAGGTTGTCGCCCACGGGCAGGTCGGCCGCGACGGTGATGCCCTGCTCCGCGAGGTGCGCCGCGGGCCCGATGCCGGAGAGCATGAGCAGCTGGGGTGAGCCGAAGACGCCGGCGGACAGGATGACCTCCTGGCCGGCGCGGACCGCACGGACGGTCCCCTTCTTGTCCCGCACCTGGACGCCGACGGCGCGCTGGTTCTCCAGAAGGACCCGCTGGACGTGCACCCCGGTCCGGACCTGCAGGTTCGACCGGTCCTCGGCGAGATAGCCCCGCGCCGAGGAGAACCGGGTGCCCCCGTGGGCGCTCTGCTGGAAGGTGCTCACGCCCTCCTGCTCGGCGGCGTTGTAGTCCTTGGTGATCTTGACGCCCAGCGTGTCGGCCGCCGCCTGCTGGAACTGCATCGACGCCTCGGTCGGCTGGGTGTGCCGCGTGACCTTGATCGGCCCGCCCTCGCCGCGGAAGTCGTCGGCGCCGTCCTCGAAGTCCTCGACCCGGCGGTACACGTCGTTGACGGCCTCGGCGTCCCAGCCGGTGTTGCCCTCCGCGGCCCAGGAGTCGTAGTTGGCGCGGTTACCGCGCACCCAGAGCATTCCGTTGATCGAGCTGGAGCCGCCCAGGACCTTCCCGCGGGGCTGCGGCAGCTGCCGACCGTTCAGGTGCTGCTGCGGGGTCGTGCGGTAGCCCCAGTCGAACATCTTCTTGATCTGGGGGACCGCATGCATCGGCCCGACCATGCCGGGCTTGGTGACGATGTACGAGGTGTCCTTCTTGCCTGCCTCGAGCAGGATCACCGATGCCCCGGAGGCGGCGAGACGTGACGCGACGGCGGCGCCGGCGCTGCCGGCGCCGACCACGACATAGTCGGCCTCGTCGGGGAGGGAGTGCTGCTCAGCCATGTCGGTCCTTGGGTCTCAGAGGCGTTCGATGATGGTGCCCGATGCCTGTGCGCCACCGGCGCACATGGAGATCAGGGCCGTGGTCGCGTCGCGCCGCTCGAGCTCGTGCAGAGCCGTCGTCAGCAGTCTGGTCCCGGTCGAGCCGACAGGGTGCCCGAGGGCGATGGCACCGCCGTTGACGTTGATCTTCTCCTCGGGCACGCCGTGCACTGCCGCCCATGACATCACGACACCGGCGAAAGCCTCGTTGACCTCGCAGAGGTCGACGTCGGCGATGGACATCCCGGTGTCCGCCAGGAGCTTCTCGGTCGCCTGCACGGGGCCGTCCAGGTGGTAGTAGGGATCGGCGCCCACGAGGCAGGACGAGACGATCCTGGCGCGGGGCTCGAGGCCGAGGGATGCGGCGAGCTCCGCTTCCATCAGCAGGATCGCTGATGCGCCGTCGGAGATCTGTGACGAGGTGCCGGCCGTGTGGGTGCCGCCGGGGAGGACGGGGGAGAGCGCGGCGAGCTTTTCCAGAGACGTCTCACGGATGCCCTCGTCGACCTCGACCACCTGGGACCCGTTCTTGACCGCATAGATCTCACGATCGAAGCGGCCCTCCTCGCGGGCCGCCCGCGCCTTCTCCTGCGACCACAGGCCGAACGCGTCGACCTCGGCCCGGGAGAAGCCGCGATCGCGCACGATGCGGTCGGCGCCCTCGAACTGGTTGGGCAGGTCGATCGACCAGTCGTCCGGCCGGGGGTCGCCGGTGTCGGGCGGGACGTTGGCGCCGAGCGGCACGCGCGACATCGACTCCGTGCCGCACGCGATGCCGGCCTTGATCTGCCCGGCGCTGATCAGGGCGTGCACGAGATGCGTGGCCTGTTGGGCCGAGGAGCACTGCGCGTCGATCGCGGTGGAGGCGGTGGCCTGCGGCAGACCGGCGTGCATCCACGCACGACGCACCATGTTGTTGGACTGCTCCCCGGCCTGGGTGACGCATCCTCCGACCACCTGCTCCACGATCTCGGCGTCCACGCCGGCCCTGGCGATGACCTCGGCCTGCGTCTGACCCAGCAGGACCGCTGGGTGCACACCGGACAGGGTGCCGTTCCTCTTGCCGATCGGCGTGCGGACGGCGTCGACGATCACGGGGGAGCGCATGGATCAAAACTAGAACACGTTCTTGTCCATGACAAGCCTTCCGAAATGCCGCGGCGCATGCCAGGATAAGTAGAACGTGTTTCAGAAATCGAGGAGTCGATGTGACCACGCCCCCTGTTGCCCCGTCCCTTCCCACTGGATTCGACCCGACCGATCCGGGTGTCAACCTCCAGGGCATCCCGCACCGGGAGTTCCTGGAGCTGAGACAGACTGCACCGGTCTCCTGGGTGGAACAACCCGAGGACGCGCGATCCGGCATGACCGGTGGCACGGGCTACTGGGCGATCAGCCGCCACGAGGACGTCGCCGCGGTCTCGAAGAACAGCAAGGACTTCGTGACCAGCGAGAACACCGCGATCATCCGGTTCGCCCCGGACATGACGCGTGAGCAGGTGGAGCTGCAGCGCGTCATGCTGATCAACCAGGACCCGCCGGAGCACACGGCGACCCGGCAGATCATCAGCCGCGGTTTCACCCCCCGATCCATCGGAGCGCAGCGCGAGACGCTCGCCGCGCGAGCCGACGAGATCGTCCGTGCGGCGATCGACCGGGGAGAGGGCGACTTCGTCGAGGAGGTCGCTGCCGAGCTGCCCCTGCAGGCGATCGCCGACCTGCTCGGTGTGCCGCAGGCCGACCGCAAGAAGATCTTCGAGTGGTCCAACCAGATGCTGGCCTACGACGACCCTGACTACGACGTCGACCCGGAGGCCGCGAGCGTCGAGATCCTGAGCTACTTCATGGATCTGGCCGAGCAGCGCAAGGCGGAGCCCCGCGACGACATCGTGACCAAGCTCGTCAATGCCGGTGAGGACGGCGAGGGCATGACCTCGGACGCCTTCGGCTACTTCACCATCCTGCTCGCGGTGGCCGGCAACGAGACCACCCGCAACGCGATCACCCATGGCATGAACGCCTTCTTCGACAACCCCGAGCAGTGGGAGCTCTACAAGCGCGAACGGCCGGTGTCGGCGATCGATGAGATCATCCGTTGGGCCACGCCGGTCACGGTCTTCCAGCGCACCGCGGTCGACGACGTCGAGGTCGGTGGCGTGCCGGTGCAGAAGGGGCAGCGGGTCGGCCTGTTCTACGCCAGTGCCAACCACGACAGCGACGTCTTCGACGACCCCGGGACGTTCGACATCATGCGTGACCCGAATCCCCACCTGGCCTTCGGTGGCCACGGTGCGCACTACTGCGTCGGCGCCAACCTGGCGCGGCTGGAGATCGAGATCATGTTCAACGCGATCGCCGACCACATGCCCGACATCACGAAGCTGGCCGAGCCCAGCCGCCTGCGCAGTGGCTGGATCAACGGCGTGAAGGAGCTTCGCGTCAAGTACGTCTGAGGGTCGCGTCCCGACTACGTGTCACGGCGCAGAATGCCGGTGCGCCACGTCTCAGTGCCTCACGTGCCGGTGCGCCATGTGCCGGTGCGGCACGTGTCAGTGCGCCATGTGTCAGTGTTCGGGGCTTGCGCCCTGGCTCCCAGCGTCGCGCGGAGCCGGGTCAGGCCTGGGGTCGGTCCGCCCCCACGACCCACATGGCGAAGAACTGGGAGCCGCCACCGTAGGCGTGGCCGAGGGCGGTGCGGGCACCATCGACCTGGTGCTCGCCGGCCTCGCCCATGACCTGCAGCGCGGCCTCGCCGAAGCGCAGCATCCCGCTGGCGCCGATCGGGTTGGACGACAGCACCCCGCCGCTCATGTTGACGGGGATCCGGCCGTCGATGCGCGTCTGGCCGGCCTCGGTGAGCTTCCACCCGGTGCCCTGCTCGGCGAACCCCAGGTTCTCCAGCCACATGGGCTCGAACCATGAGAACGGCACGTAGATCTCCGCACAATCGATCTCATCGATCGGCGAGACGATGCCGGCCTGCTTCCAGAGCGCGGCCGCAGCCTCCCGGCCTGCCTGCGGGTTCACCTGGTCCCGCTCGGCCGCGGTGGTGGGCTCGCTGCGCATCTGGGTGCCGTGGATCCACGCCGGGTTAGTGATGTCCGAGCGGTCGACGGCAGACTCGGAGGCGATCACCATGGCGCACGCACCGTCCGACGACGGGCACGTCTCGTCGTACCGGATGGGGTCCCAGAGCATCTGCGACGCCAGCACGGACTCGACTGTGGTGTCGGCGTTGTGCAGGTGGGCGTACGGGTTGTGCAGCGCGTTCTGCCGGTCCTTCGCAGCGACGATCGCGCCGATGTGGTCCGGAGCCCCTGCGCGCCGGATGTAGGAGCGGACGTGCGGGGCGAAGTAGCCGCCCGCCCCTGCGTGGACCGGCATGATGAACGGCACCGCGATGGACAACGCCCACATCGCATTGGACTCCGACTGCTTCTCGAAGGCCACCGTCAGCACCCGCTCGTGGATGCCGGCCTGGACCAGTGAGGCAGCCACGATCGCGGTCGACCCGCCCACGGAACCGGCGGTGTGCACGCGCAGCAGCGGCTTGCCGGCCGCGCCGAGGGCCTCCGCGAGGTAGAGCTCGGGCATCATGACACCCTCGAACAGGTCGGGGGCCTTGCCCACCACGACGGCGTCGACGTCGGCGAACGTGAGCTCGGCGTCCGCGAGTGCCCGGTCGACGGCCTCGCGCAGCAGCCCTGCCATCGAGACGTCCTCACGCTTGGCACGGTGGTGCGTCTGGCCGACGCCAACCACGGCGGCGGGGATCTTGGTCATGGGCGTGCCTCCAGGGAGCAGACGAGGTTCTGCTGCAGGGCAGGACCGGAGGTGGCGTGGCCGAGCGCACGGTCGGAGTCGCCGGCCCAGATCCGCCGGGCCGCCTCCCCGATCCGATTCAGGCCCGCCGTGAACATCGGGTTGGCCGTGAGCGCCCCGCCGGACGGGTTGACGCGGACGTCGTCGCCCAGCCCGAGCGCCTCCTTGACGATCAGCTCCTGGTGGGAGAACGGCGCATGCAGCTCAGCCAGGTCCACGTCGCCCACCTGTGCTGCCGCCCCGGCGGTGGCCGTGCTCGTCGAGACGGTGAGGGCGCGGGCGTTGAGGGCGATCGGCTCGATGCGGTGCTCGAAGCCCGTGATCCAGGCGGCCCCGGTGTCGGTCGACTCCGCTGTGCCGGCCGCGGCGATCACCATGGCGGCGGCACCGTCGCTGACCGGTGCGCAGTCCCATCGGCGCAGCGGGTCGGCGTACATCGGCTGTCCGAGCACGTCCTCGACGGAGGTCGCCCCCTTGCGGATCGCCCACTCGTTGGCCTCGGCATCGCTCATCGAACGGGCGACCACCTGGGCCATGGTCTGGTCGTCCCAGAGCCCGCGGTCGAGTCCGAGCCTGGCCTGCAGACCCGCGATCGAGACGGTGTCCGGCCACAGCGGCGTCACCGTGTACGGGTCGAGCTGCATGGTCATGGTGCGACGCAAGGTGCCCGCCGACGCCTTGCCGAACCCGTAGACGAGTGCACTGTCGACCTCCCCGGTCTGGATCTTCACCCAGGCCTCGTACAGCGCCCATGCGGCGTCCATCTCGACGTGCGACTCCATGACGGGGGGCAGGGCCCCGATCCCATCGACGGCCGAGACGAAGGAGAACGACCGGCCCGCGAGGTAGTCGCTCGACCCGGAGCACCAGAAACCGATGTCGTCCTTGGTCCAGCCGGTCTGCTCGAAGAGGTCGGCGAAGATGGGCACGAGGAGCTCGACGCAGGTCGGGGACCCGTCGAACTCCTTCATCTGTCGCTGGGCAAATCCCACGACGGCTACGTCACGCATGGTCGATCCTCTACAGGTGCTGTCGGTAGGTCTCGAAGTCCGCGTCCGGCTCGTCGAGCGGCTCGAAGTGGCTGATGTTCTCGATCGTGGTGCTCCACTCCTCAGGTGGCTTCCACACCGCCCTGACCCGCATCCCCATCCGCACGTCGGCCGCGTCGATGCCGAGGATCAGGTGGAGGAAGGCGATGTCGGCGCCGTCGAGCAGGACGTAGGCCGACACGTACGGCGGCTCGATCTTCTGGCCGAGGAACGGCACGTTGACGATGCAGAACGTCGTGACCGTGCCGTGATCGGGCAGCTCGACCTCCTCACTGGTCGGGACGCCGTCGACGGGGCAGGCGCCCCGTGGGGGGACGTAGACCTTCTGGCAGACCGGGCACCGTTGCCCCAAGATTCGTCCATCGGCCAAGCCACGGAAGAAGGATGACTCCTCCGGGGACGCGGCGTAGTCGTAGTCGAGCCCGACCGGGGTGACGATCCCCGTCACCGCCAGGTCGGCTGGGTCGCCCTCCTGCTCCCGGACCGGGGCCTCGGCCAGGTCATCGGTCGAGTCGTCCTCGAGTGGCTCGAACCAGCTGATGTCGGTCATTGCGCCGACGGTCTCCTGCGCCCAGCGCGCCCGGACGCGCAGCCCGGTCTCCATCTGGTCCGCGGACTCGACCGCGACCGCGTGCAGCACGGGTCGGTCGGCTCCCTCGAGGAGGATCAGTGCGAAGGCGAACGGCCGGTCGAGTGGTTGACCGGCGACCGGTTCGGGCACCCACGACCAGCTGTGCACGACGCCCTCGTCGGCCACCGACACGAGGTCGTCGACCGGGTCCAGCGTGTGCGGGTCGTACTCCGGGGGCGGGACGACGACCGTTCCGTCGGACAACCTGCCACCCAGCACCTGCCGCCGCCTGAGCGCCGACATGAATGCGGACAGCGTCGGTCCGAGGGAACGGGTGTAGTCGAACTCGACCTTCAGGGGGGCGTGCAGCGTCCCGACCTCGCTCATGAGACCGAGTGAAACACGTTCTAGTTTTTTGGGCAAGAGCGCCCTACACTCGCGACCATGATCACGTCGGACGCCATCACCTGGAACGCTCCCCGCGACGACCATCCGGCCCGCGCGGCCTCACAGCGCTCGTACTCCGCCGTCGCCAAGGGCGACCTGCAGGAGTGGCTCACGGTGTACGCCGAGGACGCCGTGGTCGAGGACCCGGTCGGCCCGTCGATGTTCGATCCCGACGGCAACGGTCACCACGGACACGACGGGATCCGGGCGTTCTGGGAGGTCGCCATCGCCCCCGTGTATCGGTTCGAGTTCGTCATCAACGACTCCTTCGCGAACCCCGGCAGCAACACCTGCGCCAACATCGGCTCCATCACGACGTCGTTCGAGGACGGCAGTCACACCACGACCGACCTGATCATGGTGTACGTCGTGAACGACGATGGCCGAGTGGCCTCGATGAAGGCCTACTGGGAGCCGGACCGGACGATGGCGTCCTTCGTCCAGGGTGGCGGCGCCTGAGCCTCAGTCGCCCGAGCCCCGGCCCTGCCGTCCACGTGGCGGACGCGGCAGGAAGCGGGGCACCCGGTCGATCACCTCCTGGTAGCCCGGCCGACGCTCGAGGCTGCGCTGCTCCATCATCGGAATGCTCGCGTACCGGAACATCATCAGCATCGAGATCGCGCCGGCGAACAACCACCACCAGTCGCCGGGGCTTGCGGCAAGACCGAAGAGCGCGACCGAGAGCCAGAACCCCACCTCGCCGACGTAGTTCGGATGGCGCGACCAGCCCCACAGTCCGCGGTCCATCACCGCGCCGGTCTGCCGCTCACGGACGAATCGGTGCAGCTGGTCGTCGGCGATGAATTGCAGGGCGACGGCGGCAAGGCCGACGGCACAGGCCGCGACCTCCAGCCAGCCTGCTTCGCGCTCGGTGCGGGTGAGGGCGACGTACGCGGGCATCATCGCCAGGAACACCTGACCGGTCGGGACGAGGTGGATCGCCAGCAGGTCGGTGACGACCTCGAGTCCTCCAGTCCGCTCCTTGAGCAGGCGATAGCGCCAGTCCTCGTGGTGCAGTCCCGGCCAGGAGCGCACCCAGTTGCCCGTCAGTCGGGCCGCCCACACCCCGACGACCAGGGCCAGCAGCCAGACGCGGACGCCGTCGGCCCCGGTCTCGGCCCACCAGTAGACGAGGATGGCCGGCGGCGCGACGCTCCAGTACGCGTCGTAGAAGCTGGAGTTCCGGTACAGCCTGCTCGCCGCGAAGATCACGAGGGTGCCGAGGATGTCGGCCACGAGGGTGTCGAGCCACAATCGGTCCGTGCTCGGTCCGAGGATCAACCACGCGGTAGCGACGCCCAGTGCCACGACGTACGCCGCGGTGACGCGGAGCAGGGCGGCCTGCTTGCTCACGGGCTCGTTCCGGCCACGAGGTGCTGGACGGCGAGTGAGGCGAACACCATGGCCAGGCCCAGTGGGACGCCCGGCGCCGGGTACAGCGGCCCCAAGGCCGAGGCGGCGCTGTTGCTGGTTGCGTACAGGCCCGGGATCGGCGTCCCGTCGGCACGCAGCACTCGCCCGTGCTCATCGGTGACGAGACCGCCCTTGGTGCCGAGGTCGGAGAGCACGAACCGCGCGGCGTGGTACGGCGGCGTGTCGAGCCGCACGAGGGCCGGGTTGGGGCCCTGGCCGTTGGCGAAGAACCGGTCGTACTCGTCTGAGCCACGATCGAAGTCCTCGTCGACGCCGCGATCGGCGAACCCGTTGAACCGGTCGACGGTGGACTCGAGATCGCTCAGGTCGAGTCGCTCGGCGAGCTCGGCCACGCTGTCGGCACGGATCCAGGTGCCGGCATCGAGGTGCTCGTGCGGATCACCCTCAGGCATGGCGATCGCCGGCAGGCGGCCCTCCTCGCGGGAGTCGAAGACCAGGTAGGACGGGATGCGCTCGGGTGAGGCGGCCATCTCGCGACCGAACCGGTCGTACGGAAGGCACTCGTTGGCATAGCGCTGGCCATGGGCGTCGACCATGATGCCGCCGCGGAAGCCCAGCGTGAAGGAGCCGCCGCCGTCCGGCTGGGCGAGTCCCGGGCAGAACCAGGCTTGGTCCAGGTGCCCCGCCTGGGCCCCGAGGGCGATGCCGGCCTCGATCGGCTCGCCGGCATTGGTGCCGGCCGGCGCCATCGACCACGCGGCGCCCCCGGGCACGCCATGTTCCTCGCGGAGCCGCGTGTTGCCCTCGAATCCTCCGGACGCGACCAGGACCCCGCTTCGGGCGCGGATCGATGTGGTGGTCCCGTCGGTGTGCGCCTCGACCCCGACCACGCGGCCGTCCTCGACCACGTAGTCGGTGACGCGGTGTCCGGTCAGCACGGTGCCGCCGTCGCGGACGAAGCCGTTCAGGGCGCGTGCGATCAGCGCCTGCCCCCCGGTGAGCGTCCGGCGGCCGCCGGCGCCCGTGCGGTCACGCTCGACCGGAGGCCGGACGAGTGCGGCCACCTGGTCGGGCAGCTCGTCGCGCCGGATGTTCGTGGGCTGGATCGATCGGCCCATGGGGACGCGACCCGGTGCATCGAAGTACTCGGGGAAGGGAAGCCACTCGAACTGGAAGGCTTCGTCGTCCTCCATGGCTGCGACCAGCCGCGGCGCCTCGGCCAGGAACGCCTCGATCCGGGCTCGCGTCGAGGCCGAGCTCGATGCAGGGATCAGCGCGTTCAGGTAGGTGCGGGCGGACTCGGTGGAGTCGGCGATCCCGGCACGCTGCTGCACGTCGGAGCCGGGAAGCCAGCAGGCGCCGCCGGAGTAGGCCGAGGTGCCGCCGAGCAGCTCAGTGCGCTCCAGCAGGACGGTGCTCAGGCCGGCACGCTGGGCCAGGTGGGCGCCGACCATGGCTCCGCCGCCCGAGCCGACGACCACCACGTCATAGGTCATTGCCCAATGATAGAACACGTTCTAGTGTCGGGGTCATGTCTGCGCCTTCTGGTCCTGCCGTCACCGGGGACATGTACCGCGGTCCACACTCCGGCGAGATGCTGCTCCACTCGCTGCGGCGGCACGCTGCCGCGCCTGTGATGCAGCTGGGGGAGCGCACCATCACTGGTCGGGAGATGGTCGATGAGATGAGCCGCTACGTGCGTGCACTGGAGGACCTCGGTGCCGGCACCGGCACTGCGGTCGGGCTGCTGGCGGCCAACCGGCCCGAGGTGCTGTTCCTCATCGGGGCGGGGCAGACGCAGGGCTATCGGCGTACCGCGCTGCACCCGCTCGGCTCGCTGGACGACCACGCCTACGTGCTCGACGACGCCGGCGTCAGTGCGCTGATCGTCGACAACGTGCCCAGCTTCCTGGAGCGTGCCGATGCACTGCAGCAGCAGGTGCCGTCGCTGCAGACCGTCATCACCATCGACGACCTCGCCGCCAAGGCGGCGACGTACGACCCCGAGCCCCTGGTTGCCAAGGAGCTCGCCCCGGACCACGTCGTCGGCATCACCTACACCGGTGGCACCACCGGCCAGCCCAAGGGTGTGATCGGCACGGCGGCGAGCATCGCCGCCATGACTCAGGTGCAGCTGGCCGAGTGGGAGTGGCCAGAGACGCCGGCCTTCCTGCTCTGCACGCCGCTGTCGCATGCCGGTGCGGCCTTCTTCGCGCCCACCGTGGCCAAGGGTGGACGCCTCGTGGTGCTGCCGGGGTTCGATCCTGAGACCGTGCTGCGCACCATCGAGGAGCAGCGCATCACCGCGACGATGCTGGTGCCGAGCATGCTCTACGCGCTCATGGACCACCCGGACTCCCGTACCCGGGACCTGTCCAGCCTGGAGACCATCTACTACGGGGCTTCCGCAATCAATCCGACCCGGCTGGCGGAGGCGATCGAGCGCTTCGGCCCGATCTTTGCCCAGTACTTCGGGCAGTCCGAGTGCCCCATGGTGATCTCCTACCTTGCCAAGGCCGACCACACGCCGCAGCGGCTCGGGAGCTGCGGGCGTCCCAGTGCGTTCCTGCGTACGGCTCTGCTCGGTGAGGACGGAGAGCCCGTGGCGCCGGGGGAGCCTGGTGAGATCTGCGTCGCCGGCCCGGTGCTCGCAAGCGGCTACTGGAACAAGCCGGAGGAGACCGCAGAGGCCTTCCACGGTGGCTGGTTGCACACTGGCGACGTCGCCCGCGAGGACGAGGATGGCTTCTGGTACATCGTCGACCGGGTCAAGGACATGATCGTCACCGGTGGCTTCAACGTGTTCCCACGCGAGGTCGAGGACGTCGTTGCCGAGCATCCGGCCGTCGCCCAGGTCGGGGTGATCGGCACGCCGCACGAGAAGTTCGGGGAGGCGGTCACCGCCGTCGTCGTGCTGCGAGCCGACGTCGACCACGGCGAGGAGTCGATCGACCGGCTGACCGTGGAGATCCAGGCGTCGGTGAAGGCCAAGAAGGGCTCGGTCCACTCGCCGAAGCAGGTCGTCGTCCGGGACTCCCTGCCTCTCACCCCGCTGGGCAAGCCGGACAAGAAGGCTCTGCGGGCGCAGTTCTGGTCGGGGGACCGCAGCGTCGGCTGAGGTCCCCCCTGGCGGGGGTGCCGGGCCGTGGGCGGCGTCCTTGCCCCGGGGTTGCTACCACCGGCTCACCAACGTGACCCGAGATCGACCAGGCCCCCGGCGGGGGTGCCGGGCCGTGGGCGGCAGATGAAGCAGCTCAATGGCCGGTGAACTCCGGGGCCCGCTTCTCGGCGAAGGCCCGTGGGCCCTCCTTGGCGTCGTCCGAGGCGAAGACGGCGGCGCCGACGGCGGCGTCTGCCTTCCAGCACTCGTCCTCGTGCTTGCCCTCGGAGTCCCGGATGGTCGTCAGGATCGCCTGGACTGCCAGGGGTCCGTTCGCCGCGATGAGGCCGGCGATCTCGTGTGCCTTCTCGAGCGCTCCGCCATCGGGGACGACATGGCCGATGAGACCGATGTCCTTGGCCTCCGGTGCCTTGACGTGTCGACCGGTGAGCAGCAGGTCGGCGGCCACGGTGTAGGCCAGCTGTCGGGGCAGGCGCACCGCCGAGCCGCCCAGTGGGTACAGCCCCCACCGGGCCTCGGAGACCCCGAACCTCGCCGACTGGCCGGCGATGCGGATGTCGGTGGCCTGCAGGATCTCTGTGCCGCCGGCGATCGCCGGGCCCTCGACGGCCGCGATGAGCGGCTTGTTCACCCGGTGGCCCTTGAGCAGCGGCTTGATGACGGAGGGGTCGAAGTCGCCGGACTCGAACCGGTCCGAGGGGGCGGAGGACGACATCGCCTTGAGGTCGGCACCGGCGCAGAAGGACCCTCCGGCGCCGGTCAGGATCACTGCCCGTACGTGGGGATCGGAGTTCGCCCGGTCCCAGGCGTCGCTCATGATCGCCAGCATCTCCGCCGACAGCGCATTGCGCGCCTCGGGGCGGTTCATGGTGACGACCAGTGTGTGGCCCTCCAGCTCGACGAGGCAGTGAGGGTCGCTGGCGGTGGTGGGTTCGGTCTTCTCCGGCATGCGTGACACCCTAGTCAAGAATAAGAACATGTTCTAGTCTTGGGTGATGCCGCTGAACATCGCCGATCTCTTCGAGCACGCAGTCGACGTCGTCCCCGACCGCCCGGTCGTCCAGGTCCGGTCACGCACGGTGAGCTATGCCGAGCTGGAGGCACAGTCCAACCAGCTGGCGCACTTCCTGTCCTCGCGTGGCATCAGCCGCGGTGACCACGTCGGGATCTATGCGAAGAACAGCATCGAGCACGTCGTGGCGCTGCTCGCGATCTTCAAGATCCGCGCTGTGGCGATCAACGTGAACTACCGGTACGTCGAGACCGAGCTCGACTACCTCGTGGAGAACTCCGACATGGTCGGACTCCTGCACGATCGTCCGTACGCTGACCTGGTGGCGCGGGTCGCGCCCTCGCATGCCGCGCTCACCACGTTCGTGGCCCTCCCCGACGTGACTGACCCGGACAACCAGGCGGACCTCGGTGCCTTCGGCGGCATCACGTGGGAGGACGCACTGGCCGGGCAGAGCGCCGAGCGTGACTTCGAGGAGCGCAGCGGTGACGACCTGTACATCGTCTACACCGGCGGCACCACCGGATTCCCCAAGGGTGTCATGTGGCGGCACGAGGACTTCTGGCGAGTTCTCGGCGGCGGCATCGACTTCATGACCGGCGAACGGCTCGAGGAGTACTCGCAGTCCAAGCAGGCCGAGACCAACGACCCGATGGTGACGTTCCCGCTGAGCCCGCTCATGCACGGCGGCGCCCAGGCGGCACTGTTGATGCACCTGTTCGCCGGGCACCTCACGATCCTCGAGCCGACGTTCGACCCGGATCGGACCTGGCAGGTCATCGACCGTGAGAAGGTCCAGCTGATCTTCATGACCGGCGACGCCATGGCGCGCCCGCTGATCGAGGCCCACGCGGCCGGCGGGTACGACGGCAGCTCGCTGGTGGCGGTGGCCAACAGTGCCGCGGTCTTCAGCCGTTCCGTGAAGGAGAGCTGGATGAAGACGTTCCCGAACGCCTTCTTCACCGACTCGGTCGGCGCCTCGGAGACCGGGTTCTCCGGTACCGGACTGCAGGACAGCGACAACATCAAGGGTGAGGGGCCCGTCGTCTCGCTGGGCGCGGAGACGGTCGTCCTCGACCTCCACAACCGGGTCATCGACCCCTCCGACGTCGGTGCGACCGGCCGGATCGCCCGTTCGGGGAGCGTTCCGCTCGGTTACTACCGCGATCCGGAGAAGTCGGCGCGAACCTTCCTCGAGGTCGACGGCGTGCGGTACTCCGTCCCCGGCGACTTCGCGAGGATCGAGGCCGACAACAAGGTCACACTGCTCGGCCGTGGTTCGAACTGCATCAACACCGGCGGGGAGAAGGTGTACCCCGAGGAGGTCGAGATGGCCCTCAAGAGTCATCCCGATGTCTACGACGTGCTGGTCGTCGGCCTCCCCGACGAGCGTTGGGGGCAGCAGGTCTCAGCGGTGCTCCAGCCGCGGGCCGGCGCTCGACCCGAGCTTGAGGACCTGCGCGCCCATCTGCGTCCGATGCTCTCGGGCTACAAGCTCCCTCGCTCGGTCGTCCATGTCGACGAGATCCCGCGCAGCGCGACTGGCAAGGCCAACTACCCAGCCGCCAAGAAGCTGGCCGTGGCTCGAAGAGCGTCGGACGAGACGTCCGCCTCGGCGCTGGCGGCGGAGTAGGCGGCGGATGCGTACCGAGCTTTGCGACCGGTTCGGGATCGACGTCCCGATCGTCGCCTTCACGCCGTCCGAGCACGTCGCCGCCGCAGTCTCCAGGGCCGGAGGCCTTGGCGTGCTCGGCGCCGTCCGCTTCAACGAGCCGGGAGAGCTGGACCGCGCCCTGGACTGGCTCGATGAGAACACCGACGGCAGACCGTACGGCGTCGACGTCGTGATGCCGATGACGGTCCCGACCGAGGGGACGTCGGTCGACCTCGCCTCGATGATCCCCGAGGCGCATGTGAGCTTCGTCGAACGGACGCTGCAGAAGCTTGGTGTCCCACCACTTCCCGACGGGCAGGGCCGCGAAGGCGTGCTGGGCTGGCTGCACTCGGTGGCGCGCTCGCACGTCGATGTCGCCCTCGCCCACCGGCCGGTGCTGATCGCCAATGCGCTCGGGTCGCCACCGGTTGACGTGATCGAGAAGGCCCACGAGCACGGTGTCCAGGTGGCCGCGCTCGCCGGAGCGGCCAAGCATGCGCTGTCGCACGTCGCGAACGGTGTGGACGTCATCGTCGCCCAGGGTTACGAGGCGGGCGGCCACACCGGCGAGATCGCCAGCATGGTGCTGACCCCGGAGGTCGTGGACGCTGTGGGCCCGGACGTCCCGGTGCTGGGTGCGGGGGGCATCGGCCGCGGCCGGCAGGTTGCCGCGTCGCTGGCCCTGGGGGCCCAGGGGGTCTGGACCGGTTCGGTGTGGCTGACCACCGAGGAGTACCA